>DP000238.1:1414008-1729547 GCA_000200715.1 Cenarchaeum symbiosum A | reverse complement strand
GCGCATTCAAGCGGATGATCCATCTTGCAAAGATGATGCTATCTGACGCGATAGCGGCCGTAGAGCGGGAGAACCTTGCACTCGCCCGGGAGGTGATAGACACAGACGACGAGGTCGACAGGTTTGGATTTTACATAATAAGGCAGCTCAAGATGGCCATACAGAACGAGCACATGCTCAAGGAGGTCGGGTTCCGCGACGCCCGGAGCTGCCTCGGATACAGGCTGGTGGTCAAGAGCATAGAGAGGACCGGCGACCATGCGTCCCTTATCGCCCGGGACCTGCTGGAGTACGGCGGGGTCGGGGGCCCCACCATGTCCAAGATCAAGGAGATGAGCCAGTTTGCAGTCTCCCTGCTTGATGATGCGTGCCTCTCGCTGTTCACAGAAGACTATGAGCAGGCGGAGAAGACGATCAAATCATCCGAGGAGATCTCTGCATACGAGACTAGGGTCATGGAGACTACCAAGAAGACGGGGGAGCCCGGGGTGTACAGGATAAGGAGGACCACCGAGAACATACGCCGGATAGCAGAGTATGCCAGTGACATAGCGGAGATCGTGCTTAACATGACCATAGAAAAGACCCTCAAGAAGGCATAGGTGCCCCCGGAGCCGGATTGAAAAAGGCCATCCTCATATCATACGACAGGGAGGACGCGGTGGCAGAGGCCGTCGACCTCTGCGGTGCGGCAGGGTATAACCCTGAGCTGATTATCCGGCAAAAGTACCTCAACCGGCCCAAGTATGGAATCAGCGGCGGGGCAGTCGAGTCTCTGGAAGAGGATGCCAAGAGGATCGATCCCGATGTGATAGTCTTTGACGAGATGCTCAGGCCGAGCCAGAACTACAACCTTGCGTCCCGCCTGCACCGGAATGTATTGGACAGGGAGGCGCTCATACTCGAGATATTCGAGCTCCGCGCAACCGGCCACGAATCAAGGCTCCAGGTAAAGCTCGCCCAGATGAGGTATGAAATGTCGAGGGCCCGGGAGAAGGTCCGCCTGGCTAAGATGGGGGAGCAGCCCGGCTTCATGGGGATAGGCAAGTTCGAGGTGGACGTCTACTATAACGACATCAAGCACAGGATGACCTCGGTGCGCTCAAAGCTGGCAAAGGCCGGCAGGCAGAGGGAGCTGCACCGGCAGGCCAGGAGGAGGGTCGGCTTTGGCACCATCTCGCTTGCCGGGTACACGTCTGCGGGCAAGACGACCCTCTTCAACAGGCTGACCGGCGAGGCCAGGGAGGAGGATGTGCGGCCGTTCACCACGCTGTCTACGATGACAAGGCGGGTCGGCGACGGGCCCGGCGCGCTGCTCATCTCCGATACGGTCGGCTTTATCAGCAAGCTGCCCGCCTACATGATCGAGGCGTTCAAGTCGACACTCGAGGAGATGCTGCATACCGACGTGATTCTCTTGGTCGTCGACATCAGCGACACGCCGGAGGATCTCGAGAAAAAATTCCGGAGCTGCACAAGGACCCTCAGCGAGCTGGGGGTGCCGCCCGACAAGGTGATCACCGCGCTCAACAAGTCGGATCTTGTCGATGCGGCCGAGATAAGAAAAAAGACGGAGCTGCTCGGCCTTGACGGCGGCGGCAACTGGGCGGTGGTATCGGCGACAACCGGGCAGAACCTCGAGGGCCTGATGGGGCTGGCCCGGGGCTTCATAAGCTCCCGCGGCGGGCCTGGCGCGGCATGAGAATCGAGGTGCTCCGGATAGGGCAGCGGGCGGTCCGGGACGACCGGGTTACGACCCACGCCGCCCTTGTGGCCCGGGCGTTTGGCGCCGAGAGGATATTCATGGAGGAGGTCAACCCGCAGGTAAGGGACACCCTTGCAGACGTGAGCTCTACATGGGGCGGCGGCTTTGAGGTGGAGCTCATAGACAGCTGGCGCGCCCTGCTCAGGAGCAAAAAGGGCTCTGCCAGCATAGTCCACCTTACAATGTACGGGGAGACCATAGATGCCGCCATAGGCAGCCTCAGACGCAAGGAGAAGATCCTGGCGGTGGTCGGCGCGGGGAAGGTGCCGCGGGACGTCTACGAGCTGGCCGACTATAACGTCTCGATAGGGGGGCAGCCGCACTCGGAGATCAGCGCGCTCGCCGTATTCCTCGACCGCCTCCAGGAGGGCAGGCAGCTCTCAAAGGGGTACGGGGATGCGAGAAGGAAGGTTCTCCCCATGAGGCGCGGCAAGCACGTGCTGGAAGGAGAGCCGGAGTAGGATGCAGCGTGGCGCCGGCGCGCTTATTCTGCCGCGCCCGGGATACTGATCACTGATTCAAAAATATAGATATTTATACACCATTTTTTGGTTTTTGTATAAACTATTCTATTTAAGCAAATAATCAGTCAAATATTTTGATGGTTTTTGGTCAAATGTAGTGAAAATTATAGATCCAACCTTATATACACGTGATTTCTATAAATAATCTGTATGACGTGCAAGGGAATCTGTATAAGGTACAAGGCTCAAAAGCCGGTGGGAACAGGAAGGTATGCATCAGGACAGAGACGCTGCCAGATCTGTGAGATCTTCATAAAATGGGAGGGTCTCTGGTGTCCCTGCTGCGGGTACAGGCTGCGGACCAAGCCCCGGAACCTAAAGTACAAGGCAAAGCTCCGGGCGAGGGTCGAGGCCGACTCGAAGGAAGCCGAGGCAATAGCATTAAAAACATAGGGTACGCCCCGGGCTTGTTGGGACAGTCCTTTTGTGAAGAATCCGTCGAGGCGGGGGGGCGCTCCTTTTTGATCAGGCTTTTACGGTTTGACAACGGCAGCTTTGTTGCCGTAAGCGAGGGCGGCGCGAGGCTGGGCTCGCTGGCGGTGGCGCTCGATGCGGGGCCCTCGCCGGTTGCAACCACGGTGATACCGGCAAAGTTTGGAGCGTTCTTTTTGCGGCTTGCCGCGCAGAGGATAAGCTCGGCGACCCGCGGCATATCAATAGTCTCGGCCGGCGTGCAAAACGAGCTGGGGACCGACGTGATGAAGGCCCTGATGGAGGGCATAATGAAGATGGTGCGCGATGAGTGACCTCCGGGGATACCTGCGCGCGCTGGAGAAGGCAGGCGAGCTCAGGGTGGTCAAAAAGCCAGTCTCCAAAAAGTACGAGATAGCCGCCGTTACGGCGCGCGCCGACGGGTCGGACGCGCTGCTCTTTGAGAACGTCAGGGGCTCGGGGTTTCGCGTCGTGTCCAATCTTGTGGGCACGCGCGGCAGGTTTGCGCGGGCCATAGGATCCAGGGCCGACAAAATACACGAGGGCATGGCCGCGGCGCTTGCAAAGCAGGGCAGGCCGAGAATGGTGAAAGGCGCGAGGTTCTTGGAGAACACTTTGTCTGACGCGTCGGGGCTGCCGGTGGTCACGCACTTTGAGAAGGAGCCCGGGCCGTTTATCACGTCGTCGATAGCGTACGCCAGGAACCCGGATACCGGCGCGCAAAACTCGTCGTTTCACAGGCTCATGCCGATAGACGGGTCGCATTTTTCGATAAGGATGGTAGAAGGGAGGCACCTGCACCGGTGCTTTGTGGATGCCGCCGAGCACGGCGAGGACCTCAAGGTGGCCGTGGTAGTGGGCGTGCATCCTGCAGTAGCAATAGCGGGCGCGTACCAGGCGGATTGGGGGAAGGACGAGATGGAGCTGGCCGCCGGGATACTTGGCGGCAGGCTCTCTCTTGCGCAGTGCCCGCAGACGGGCCTCAACGTGCCGGCTGGATCGGAGATCGTCATGGAGGGGAGAATCCTCCGGGACAGGACGCATGAAGAGTGGATGGTGGAGATGCTCCAGACGTACGACCACAAGAGAAAGCAGCCTGTGTTTGAGCTCGACCGGCTGCACCACCGGGACGACCCGATATTCCATGACGTGCTGGCAGGATACTCGGAGCATCGCCTCCTGATGGGGATGCCAGTAGAGTCCAAGATTAACACCGTGCTAAAGGGCGCGTTCCCGGGGGTCAGGGGCGTCTCCATGACGGGAGGGGGGTGCAGCTGGCTGCATGCTGTGGTGCAGGCAAGCAAAAAGAAGGAGGATGAGCCCCGAAAGATCATCAAAAAGACGTTCGAGGCGCACAGGTCGCTCAAGCAGGTGACTGTCGTAGACGAGGACATAGACCCCGGCTCCGCCGAGCAGGTCGAGTATGCGATGGCCACCCGGTTCCAGGCAGACAGGGATCTTGTCATCATAAGGGACGTCAGGGGCTCGAGTCTTGACCCGTCGAGCGACCAAAAGAACCTCAAAACCGCAAAGATGGGCATAGATGCCACAAGGCCCCTCCGCAAGAGGCCAGAGGGCTTTGAGATAGCCCGGATACCGGGGCTAAAGAGGACATCACTGGAGAATTACTAGCCGGATGGGGCCTGTGCGGCCCCGCAACCCCTGTAGATGAGTGAAAGCCGTTTGAGCTGTTGCTGATACAAATTACACGGGGATTTTAAAAGTGAGACATTCAGGCTTGACTCTATGAAGGCCGCGGTCGTACTGATCCTGATGTGCACGCTGGTCGTTTTACCTGTACATGGAGTGGTCACGACTCTGGAGATGGACCAGCCGTCGTATGAGAATAATGAGATTATACGGTTCTCCGGAACAGAGTCCGAGGGAAGCATGATGGTAAACGTGATCGTAAGGGGGACGTCAGGCTCGCCTACGTTGCTCGGTGATCCCGTATCCGATCCAGACGGGGCGTTCCAGACCAGCAACAACTTTCGGGTTAGTGAGATCTTTGACAGAATTGGAGTGTACAACGCAACCGGCATAACGGGGAACCAGTCGGAAGCCGAGGGCATAACTATACAATTGCAATATGACGGCGATAAGGTGGTTCTGGTGCCCGACTTTGATCTGGCCCTCAACCAGATCGGGAACAAGGAAGCTAGCGTGGGAGAGGAGCTCTCGTTTACCGTCAGCGTCACAGACCGCTCGTTAAGGGATCTCTCGTATCGCCTGGAAGGCGGGGTCCCGGCGGGGGCAGAGATCGGCGAGTCCACCGGCAGGTTCTCTTGGACCCCCTCCGACAATCAGGGGCACAGCAGCGGACTCTCTCATTCCCTCGACATAGTGGTGGAAAAGGGGCCGCTCACTGATAGGGAGACAATCATGATCACCGTTTTAGAACAAGAGGACGAGCCGGATGACGAGCCGCGGCGGGCGGATCCGGCGCCTGCCCCGACCCGGAACGAGCCCAGCCGCGCCCCGGCCGAGCTCGGCATAGCCCAGTTTGTAGACGAGGACAAGGATCCGCAGAGCTACATAGACAGGTACAACAATGAGCCAGAATACGCAGAGTGGTTTGATGAAAGCTATCCGGAGTACCAGTCGATATACGAGGCGGTGGGGCTCGAAGAGCCGGCGCCGCGCATGGATATAGCACCGTTTGTAGACGAGGACAAGGATCCGCAGAGCTACATAGACAGGTACAACGATGAGCCGGGATACGCAGAGTGGTTTGATGAAAGCTATCCGGAATACCCGTCGATATACGAGGCGGTGGGGCTCGAAGAGCCCGTGTTCCGGGATCCCGGCTTTGGCGAATGCGGGATCGGCACGGAGCTGATGGGCGGAGAATGCGTGATTGTAGATCAGGGCCCTGTAATGGAGGACGAGCCGGAGATTATACCGGCTGATGATTCACGGGGCGGCGGATGCCTGATCGCCACAGCCGCATACGGCTCGGAGCTGGCGCCGCAGGTGCAGCAGCTCCGCGAGGTAAGGGACGGCACGCTCATGTCGACTGCGTCGGGCTCGGCGTTCATGTCGGCGTTCAACACCGCATACTATGCATTCTCGCCGGCGGTGGCGGACCTCGAGAGGGGAAGCCCCGAGGTACGCGAGGCGGTCCGGCTCCTCATCACCCCGATGCTTGCTACCCTGTCGATAATGTCACTGGCCGAGGAGGGATCAGAGCAGCAGGTGCTCGGGCTGGGAATCGCGGTGATATCGCTCAACCTGGGCATGTATGTAGCCGCCCCGGCGGCCGTAGGCATCGGCCTTGGGCGCCGTCTTGCAGGCTCCCACTGGCGGCGTGGGCTAGAGTAATAACAGGCATCTAGGGAGCATGTACATGGATGGACAGGGATCAGATCGGGGCCCCGGCTATGGATCCGACTACACGTCCGGCACCACACGCGGGGGGGATGTCCCGCAGCACACACCCAGGGACTCCCATAGGGACACCGGCCCCGTGGACGTGGAGAGGCTCGCCCTCACAAAACAGGATATTCTGGAGTTTTGCGACAGGATCATCGAAAAGTGGCACACCGATCCAACCAAGGACGCTAGGTACACCTTTGCGATGAGCGCGGTAAAGGCCAGCGTCGTCTGGACGGAGGAGGAGACGCTCAAGGAGATCTGGGGCGAGATAAGCAGCTGGGTCTTTGAACTGCTGTACAGTAACGCCATCGCACAGGGCAACGAGGAGGACCTGGACTGGTCCAAAATCATGCGGAAACTGGGAAAGAGATCCTAGCGCCTGCAGGGCCTTGCCGGGGAGGGGCGCCCGGCGGCAGGCAGCATCTGCAATTATTATTTATTTAATAGGATAATCATCGAATCGTAGAAATGACAAAGTGGGCCGACTATCTGATATCCGCCGTCGAGTATGACGGCAAGCGGCAGGCGGTCTCCCTTAGAAGGCACCGGGATGTGGACGGGAAGATAGACGCCGGCGAGCTGGTTGGCAAAGAGGCCGTGGTGGCCGACATCAGCAAGGGCGTGTCGTACGTGACAATCTACGGGTCCCTGGCCGGATGGAGGCTGGGCGAGAACATAAGGTCGGTCCGGAGCGGCGCGGGCCACCAACTGCGGACGGACAACAACAAGGCAAAGTACGACAACCTGGGGCACCTGCCGGCCATATCGCCGGTGGCGCCGCCCGCCGCGCGCAGCACCGCCAAGGGGGATGACAATGCAAAACTTTCCATATCGCCTGAAGACAGGGCCATACTCAAGAACATGGGTGCGGGGCGGATTGAGCCGCAGGTCTGGGCCCGGCCGGAGCCCAAGGCGGCGCCCCGGCAGGTGACAGAGCGCGAGCCCTCCTCACCCAAGGCCGAAACACTGGCAGAGTACGAGAGGGACTATCTTGCGAGGCTGCAGGGCGCGCGCGGCGAAACCGGGGAGGTCCGGGAGCCGGACCCCGCTGCCGAACTGCCGCAGTCCCCCCGCGGCAGCCTGCCAAAAGGATTTGAAAAACCCCGTGCCGCACCAGAGCCCGAGAAACCCAAGCCTGAACCCAAGCCCGCGGAACCGCAGTCTCCCCGCGGCACCCTGCCAAAGGGATTTGAAAAACCCAGCACTAAACCAGAGCCCAAGAAGCCCGAACCACAGTCGCCCCGCGGCACCCTGCCAAAAGGATTTGAAAAGCCCAGCGCTAAACCAGAGCCCAAGAAGCCGGAGCCCAAGCCTACAGAACCACAGTCGCCCCGCGGCACCCTGCCAAAGGGATTTGAAAAGCCCAGCGCTAAACCAGAGCCCGAGAAACCCAAGCCGGAGCCCAAGCCCGAACCACAGTCGCCCCGCGGCACCCTGCCAAAAGGATTTGAAAAGCCCAGCGCTAAACCAGAGCCCGAGAAGCCGGAGCCCAAGCCCGAACCACAGTCGCCCCGCGGCAGCCTGCCAAAAGGATTTGAAAAGTCCAGCGCTAAACCAGAGCCCGAGAAGCCGGAGCCCAAGCCCGAACCACAGTCGCCCCGCGGCACCCTGCCAAAAGGATTTGAAAAGCCCAGCGCTAAACCAGAGCCCGAGAAGCCGGAGCCCAAGCCCGAACCACAGTCGCCCCGCGGCACCCTGCCAAAAGGATTTGAAAAGCCCAGCGCTAAACCAGAGCCCGAGAAGCCGGAGCCCAAGAAGCCCGAACCACAGTCGCCCCGCGGCACCCTGCCAAAAGGATTTGAAAAGCCCAGCGCTAAACCAGAGCCCAAGAAGCCGGAGCCCAAGCCTACAGAACCACAGTCGCCCCGCGGCACCCTGCCAAAGGGATTTGAAAAACCCAGTGCCGCCCCTGAACCAGAGAAACCCAAGCCTGAACCCAAGCCCGCAGAACCACAGTCGCCCCGCGGCACCCTGCCAAAAGGATTTGAAAAACCCAGTGCCGCCCCTGAACCAGAGAAACCCAAGCCTGAACCCAAGCCCGCAGAACCACAGTCTCCCCGCGGCACCCTGCCAAAAGGATTTGAAAAGACCAGCACCAAACCAGAGCCCAAGAAGCCCGAACCGCAGTCTCCCCGCGGCACTATGCCAAAGGGATTTGAAAAGCCCAGCGCTAAACCAGAGCCCGAGAAGCCGGAGCCCAAGAAGCCCGAACCACAGTCGCCCCGCGGCACCCTGCCAAAAGGATTTGAAAAGCCCAGCACCAAACCGGAGCCCGAGAAACCCAAGCCTGAACCCAAGCCCGCAGAACCGCAGTCTCCCCGCGGCACTATGCCAAAGGGGCACGCCAAGCAGGTTCAAGCCCCAGAAACTCCGGTAACCTTGGAGCAGGTAAGTGCGCTAAAAGAGCAGCTAGCCGATGCAAAGGAGCAACTGCGACAACTCAATGATGCGGAACTGCTCCGAACCATCACGGAGATCAGGCGCCAGCTAGCCGAGGCCAGGGCGGATCTTGCAGCACTGTACAAGGACACCCCGCCCGCCGACCCTCCAGCCGGGGACGCAGACCTACTCCGGTTAATCAAAGAGATCAGGCGCCAGCTAGCCGAGGCCAGGGCGGATCTGGTCAAGCTGTACGGCTAGGATGGCAGGTGCGCCCGCAAGTGCAGCTTGCTTGCACGTCCCACAAAAGACCGCCATGCACGGTTTGCCGCGGCCGGGCAATGTCCATAAAGGGTCCCGGACCACTGCACACATGGGACTGCGAGGACTGTTCAAGAGATCCCGCAAGCGCAAGCCAAAGTCCAAGCCCAGCCCCTACACAGGCGCCTTTGCCGAATCCGACAAGGAAGGCCGCCTCTTCTGAGCTGCGGAAGCGGGCCCCCGGCAAAATCTTAAATCGCCAGATCCCGGCCCAAGATCATCTTGGAACTGCCCCGTGGAATGAGGGATCTTGGCACCGCCGAGTACTCGGGGATAGAGCAGGTCAGGGAGCGGTTCATCCGCAAGGCAAGATCCTTTGCATTCGAGCTCGTCGACCCGTCGCCGATTGAGCTGCTCTCCACCCTCGAGGCCAAGTCGGGGCCCGCCATAAGGGAGGAGATCTACCACTTTGAGGACAAGGGCGGCAGGGACGTCGCGCTCCGGTTCGACTTTACCGTCGGGCTGACCCGGCTCGTCACCTCCCAGCAGTCGCTCAGGCTCCCCGCCAAGTTCGGCTCGTTCGGCGGCGTATTCCGGTATGACGAGCCGCAAAAGGGCAGGTACAGGTTCTTCCACCAGTGGAATGTAGAGATCTTCGGCAGGCCCGGCGTTGAATCCGAGGCAGAAGTGGTCGAGTTTGCATCAAGCCTCTTTGGCAGCCTGGGCCTCGGCGATGTCGAGATGAGGATCAGCCACCGCGGGCTGATTGAATCGTTCATCCGCAAAAACCACCCCTCGGGCCCCGGCGCAGCAGACGCAGCACTGCCCCAGCTCCTCAGGATGGTCGACAAGGCTGCAAAAAAGCCCCGGGACGCCCTGCTGGCAGAATACAAGGACGTGCCGCGCCCCCTCGCAGAAGAGCTCCTGGATCTTGCCTCCACCCGGGGCACCCCAGACGAGGTCGGCCCCGCGGCGGGTAGTCTTGATTCATGGGACCACGTAAAACAGCTCTGGGATTCACTGGAGGCACGCTCTGTGCCCAACGTCTCTGTAGACCTCGGCATAGTAAGAGGGCTGGACTATTATTCTGGCGCCGTCTTTGAGGCCCTCGATCCGCGCCACGGCACGGGTGCATTGGCGGGCGGCGGCAGGTATGACGCGCTGGCGCGGGCCTTTGGCCGGGAGGACATGGGGGCCGCCGGCATGGCGGGCGGCGTGGAGAGGACCGTCCTTGCAATGGAGGCGCGGGGTCTGCATGCAAGCCCTCCAGCCCCTGTTGTATCTGTCCTGTATACGGGAGATGCTGTCCGGGGGCGCGCCACCACGCTTGCATCGCGCCTCCGCGCAAAGGATATCCCCACAGCGATAGACCTTGCCGGCCGCCCACTCAAAAAGCAGATGGAGTCTGCATCCGCGTCACGCTTTGTAATAATAGTGGGCCCCAGGGAACTCGAAGAGAACAGGGTGGTATTGAGGGAGATGGACTCTGGCACAGAATCCGGCGCCGACATAGACGAGCTGGAATCCTCCCCCGAAAAGTTCCTGCATATCTAGCCGGCAAACGCGCGGGTAAGCATCATAATCTCGGGCCCGCTGGTAAAGGATCCCGCAACAACGCTTTTCTTGTTTGCAAGCAGCCCCGACGACACAAACGGGATCCCCCCGTTGATCGTCGCGGGCTCCATATGCACGCCCATCACCTCCGAGATCCTCTTGACATCCTCGCCGTCGGTCTCCGGGTGTATTATCCCCCCGCCGGAGGTTGCCACCATCATGGCGCCCACCTGGTTGTACCCGGCTATCCTGCGCTGTATGACCTCTATTCCCAGCGCGTCGGCTATTATCCTCACCTCCTCCCTGGGGAATACCGGCGAGACCACCCCGCCCCTGTCGTTGACGCTGATCATGTTTCCCAGCGCGGTGAACTTTGTGTCAAGCACCACCACGTTGAGGTCTGTATGCTTTTTGTAGAACTCGTACTCGATCTCCGAGATCGTGCTGGGCATGATGATCCCGCTGTTGTTCAGCACCATGAGGGTGCCCATCAGCCTGGTATTGGCCACCGATGTATACAGCGCCTCCGCCCCCAGGTACCCCTCGAGCCGGGCCGCCTTGGCCTTGGCAAACCCCCTCGGCAGGAAGATCTTTTCGTCGTTTGCGCTGGTGTATATCCCGATGTTCGGCCCCCTGTACACGTCGTACTTGAATATGTCCACAGCCTCCGCAGCGGATTCAAAAAATATGAACGTAGGGCTGTCGGTGCGGGGACCTGTGGATCTGCACTACTCGCGGCCCTGCCCGCCTATCTAGCTTTAAATAGAAACCACGGCCAACCCGGTTCATGCCTATCGCAGAGAACTTCCCCGAGGGCCTCAAGCCCATCGGAAAGATCCAGCATTCCGACGGCGAGCACTTTCACGTAATGTGGGGCCCTGGAAAGGCTGACGGCGAGACCGCCACCAACGAGGACGTCCAGGCGGCATACAAGGCACGCAACGAGCCGTACGAGCCCATAGGCGTGAGCGGCACGATGGTGGCCGTAGACTGGGATTCATGCATAGCGGATGGTGCCTGCATAGAGGCCTGCCCTGTACAGGTATTCCAGTGGTTCAGGACCGAAAAGGACATCCCCGCAGGCAAGGCCACAGACGAGGTATTTGACGGGTCCGGCAGCACCGTAAAGAGCGAGAGGAAGGACTATACCGACAAGGCGGACCCGATCAGGGAGCATGACTGCATCTGGTGCATGGCGTGCGTCTCGGTCTGCCCGCCCCAGGCCATAAAGGTCGACCAGGGCAACTCAGAGCACCACGACAGGGCTGCAGCCTCACTCTGACGCTTGATATTTTAGTCCAAACTAAGTTTGTTTAACTTTAAATATTCTACATTTCGTATCCTCCTCATGCCAATCGATCCGAAATTTGTCGAAAACCTCGAGGTAGCGGGCAAGACTCTCCATTCAGACGGGGAGAACAAGCACTTTATCTGGGGCAAGGGCAAAAAGGGTGTCGCGGCTGAGAACGAGGAGGTCAAGGCTGCATATGCGGCGCACGGCGAGGAGATAGTCCCGCTGGGCGTCCATGGCACAACAGTAGCCGTAGACTGGGATGACTGTACCGCCGAGGGCGCTTGCATGAGCGTCTGCCCGGTCCAGGTATACCAGTGGTACAGGACTGAAAAGGACACCTCCGCAGACTCTGCCCTAAACGACACCTATGCAGGTACGGGCCTCGTCGAGCAGGACGAGCGCCTGGACAAGTCGGACAAGTCGCAGCCCATCAGGGAGCATGACTGCACCCAGTGCATGGCGTGCCAGGAGGCCTGCCCAAATCAGGCCATACTGATCGAGCCGTCATATCTGGAGCATCACGAAAAGGCGGACGGTACGTTCGTCCAGATGAAGTCAGGCTCCGAGAACCCGCACGCACACGACTAGTCCAACAGCCATTTTTTACTAGTTTTATTCTACTCAACAAATTTTAACGGGCCGCGGCACGTGTATACTGCAGAGGTCGCCTAGCCCGGCATGGCGCGGGCCTTGAGAGCCTGTGCGAGCAATCGCACGGGGGTTCAAATCCCCCTCTCTGCGCCAACCAGAACTATTTTCCCAGGCTGCCAAGCTCCGCCAGCATTGCGGAGAGCTGGATCTCGGGGTTTGCGCCAGACAGTATCCTGTAATCGTATTCCGCTATAATGCGCAGTATCGCGCCGGGGTCGCCGGCGCCCGACCTGAATACTGCCGCGCTCACATACTTTAGAAAATCCGACTCGGACATGCCGTACACTTTGATCAGCTCCACCATTCTCTCCCTGGCCCCGGAAAGATCGCCTGCCAGCGCGCGCTTGAGTATGCCGTCGACATCGCCCTTTCTTGCCTGGCCCGCCGACGTCCTGACGCTCTCCGCCGTGACCGCCCCGGAGCTTGCCGCCGCCTGCAGTATGTTGATGGCATGCCTGAGGTCCCCCTCCGACTGCTCGTAGACCTCCTTGAGGCCCTCCTCGTCTATGCTGGCCTTTTCGCCCTTTGCTATCTTTTTGAGCTGGGCCATGGCTTCCTTTTCCGGTATCGACGTAAACTTGTATACCGCGCACCTGCTCTGTATCGGGTCTATTATCTTTGATATGTTGTTGGCCACGATTATGAACCTGCATATCTTCGACGCATCCTCTATGGTCCTCCGGAGGGCCGTCTGGGCGTCGGCGGTCATCTCGTCGGCCTCGTCTAGTATGATTATCTTGAAGGGGATCTCCTCGAAGGCGGCAAAGTTAGAGAACCTCTTGACCTTGTCCCGGACCATGCCTATCCCGCGCTCATCAGACGCGTTGAGCTCCAGCAGGTTGTCCTGTATGTGGGGCCCGAGCACCTGCCTTGCTATGCAGAGCGCGGTGGTGGTCTTGCCCACGCCTGCAGATCCCGAGAACAGCAGGTGGGGCATCTCTCCCGCATTCTTCAGGAGGGCCTCTATGCTGCCGATGATCTCCTTTTGGTCCACCACATCGGCGAGCTTTTTGGGCCTGTACTTTTCTACCCACATGATTTCGGGCATGAGATCGGGCTTGATCCCCCACTAAATAAATGAGTGCGCTCGCGGGGGCCGCGGTTTAGCCGCGGGGTTAAAAATTTTACACTGCACGGATAAAACTATATGTCAGGACCGAGTACCGTACAGTATGATCCGTACCACACAAGAACCGTATAATATGGTCTATATAAAAAGGGGGCCGGCCGCAGAATGATCCGGATCGCGGACAGCGAGGGGGTGCATGTGACGGGCTTTGAGCTAGCCGAGGTCAAGTTCACCTTTGAGAGCGCGGTGGATGTGGACGTCGCCGGCACAAAGATAAAGGCCAGGGAGGGCGAGGTCATGAACCTGCCCCGGTATGTGGCGGCCATACTCGAGGGGGAAAAGTACGGGCAGATCCAGGAGCAGGACATGGTGGTAGAGCTCAAGCAGGCGATAGTCAAGGAGAACGTCCAGGGCGAGTTTGAGATCTCCACGCTTGATGAGCACTTTTACATAAGACTCAGGGCGTACATGAAGAAGCTGCCCGAGACCGACTACGACAAGGTGGAGAGCATGCTGTACTCGCTGTTGCGCAAGAGGCACGGCAAGATAGTCCGCCTGGCGGACTCGTCAAAGCTGACGGCCGAGCTCTCCTCAAAGATGACCGTCGAGGAGAGGGAGTTCTATGTAAAGCTGCACGAGATAAGCTCCGGGTTTACTGGGCGCATAATGGGCGGGGAGAAATGACCGCCCCCCCAGAGTACTCGGAATCCGGCCTCTCCGATTTGGTAAGGTCGTTTATTGCCCAGCACAAGGACCGGCAGGGCGCCTACCCCTATGTGGAGCAGATAGACCAGATGATGCCGCTCGGCACCCAGTACATCACGGTCGATTATAACGACCTTGTCTCCTCCCCGGAGATCGACTCGCGGTTCAACGAGAACCCCGACGAGGTGCTCGCCGCATTCTCCCGGGCCATAGCGGAGGTGCTCCAAGAGAGGTTCCCGTGGTATGCCGCGTCCGTCCGCGAGGACATACGGGCGAGGGTGACCAACTATCCGGTCCAGAGGAGCCTGCGGGAGATCAACGCCGACATAATCAACAAGATGACCAGCGTATCCGGAATGGTGGTGCGCGCATCCGAGGTCAAGCCGCTCGCCAAGGAGCTCGTCTATTCGTGCCCCGAGGGGCACCGCACTACAGTGGTCCTACTCAAGGGCATGGGGGTCAAGCCGCCCACCCGGTGCTCCGACCCCAAGTGCAGCCACCGCGAGCTTGAGCCCAAGCCGGAATCGAGCAAGTTCATAGACTTTCAGATACTCCGGATGCAGGAGCTGCCAGAAGACCTCCCACCGGGGCAGCTTCCGCACTATATCGAGGTGGCAATCAAGCAGGATTTAGTGGACAGCGCGCGGCCGGGCGACCGCATAATACTCTCCGGGGTTGTCAGGATCGAGCAGGAGCACGTGACGGGCCTCGGCATGAACAGCGGGCTGTACAGGCTCCGCATAGACGGCAACAACGTGGAGTTTCTCGGCGGGCGCGGCGCCAAGGCCTCCCGCAGGTCCGAGAGGGAAGAGATCTCCCCCGAGGAGGAAAAACAGATAAGATTGCTCTCCCGCGGAGAGGACATCTACAAGGATCTCATCAACTCGTTTGCCCCTCATATCAAGGGCCAGGAGCTCATAAAGGAGGCGATACTCCTGCTGATAGTCGGCTCCACGCAGAGGCATCTGGGCACCGGCAGCAAGATACGCGGGGACATCAACATATTCCTGGTGGGCGACCCCGGCACGGCAAAAAGCGAGATGCTCAAGTTCTGCGCGCTGATCGCGCCGCGCGGCCTGTACACCTCCGGGAGGGGCTCGACTGCCGCCGGCCTGACTGCCGCTGTCGTGCGCGACAAGTCCGGAATAATGATGCTCGAGGCGGGCGCGGTGGTGCTCGGCGACCAGGGGCTCGTCTGCATAGACGAGTTCGACAAGATGAAGCCAGAAGACAGGAGCGCCCTCCACGAGGTCATGGAGCAGCAGTCCGCAAGCATTGCCAAGGGCGGGATAGTAGCCACCCTCAACGCCCGGACGTCCATACTGGCAGCGGCAAACCCGATGTACGGCAAGTACGACACCTACAAGAACATCACCGACAACGTCAACCTGCCAGTGCCCCTGCTGACCCGCTTTGACCTCATCTTTGTCGTAAAGGACACGCCGTCAGAGGAGCGCGACAGGAACATAGCCCAGCATATAATCAACCTGCACACGCCAGGCGGCACCGACGCCCGTTCGCTTATAGACCCAGACACGCTCACAAAGTATCTCTCGTTTGCAAAGAGGCACGACCCATTGTTGAGCCCCGGGGCGGAGAAAAAGATAATCGACTATTACCTGGAGATGAGGCACGTCGATTCGCCCGACATGATCACAGTCACACCGAGGCAGCTCGAAGGGCTGATCAGGTTGTCCACGGCAAGGGCGCGGCTGCTCATGAAGAGCCGCGTCGAGGAAGAAGACGCGGAAAGGGCCATACAGCTGATGAAGATAATGCTCAACGACGCGGGTGTGGACGTGACCACAGGCAAGGTCGACGTCGGCGTCCTGCACGGCAAGCCCCGCAGCGAGGTCTCCAAGATGCAGCTGTTCATGGACGTGCTAAGCGAGCTCGAAAAGCCCGGCGCCGGCGAGGCGACGAAAAGGCCCGTGCAGGAAAAGGATCTTGTGGCGGAGCTCGTCCGGTCCGGCAAGTTCAACGACAAGGAGGCCCAGCGGTATATAGAGCGGATGAGCAGGGAATCGGCCATATACGAGTCGTCGCCTGGCTGCTACAATAGGACATGAGGATCTCTGAGCTCGACATACCGCGCCCCGCCATAGAGTTCCTGGAGGGCGAGGGATACAAAAAGCTGTACCCCCCGCAGGCAGCCGCCGCCAAGGCGGGGCTCACGGACGGCAAGAGCGTGCTGGTCTCGGCACCTACCGCCAGCGGCAAGACGCTGATAGCGGCCATTGCCATGATCAGCCACCTCTCCCGGAACCGCGGCAAGGCCGTCTATCTGAGCCCGCTCAGGGCCCTTGCAGCTGAAAAGTTTGCCGAGTTTGGCAAGATCGGGGGGATCCCGCTGGGCAGGCCGGTCCGGGTCGGGGTCTCGACGGGCGACTTTGAGAAGGCGGGCCGGAGCCTTGGGAACAACGACATACTTGTCCTCACCAACGAGCGCATGGACTCCCTGATACGCCGCAGGCCGGATTGGATGGACGAGGTGGGCCTGGTCATAGCCGACGAGATCCACCTGATAGGCGACCGCAGCAGGGGCCCCACCCTCGAGATGGTGCTTACAAAGCTGAGGGGGCTCCGGAGCAGCCCCCAGGTGGTGGCATTGAGCGCGACCATCTCAAACGCCGACGAGATAGCTGGGTGGCTCGACTGCACGCTTGTGCACAGCACGTGGAGGCCGGTCCCGCTGTCGGAAGGCGTCTACCAGGACGGCGAGGTTGCCATGGGCGACGGGAGCCGGCACGAGGTGGCGGCGACTGGCGGCGGCCCGGCAGTGGATCTTGCAGCCGAATCGGTGGCGGAGGGCGGCCAGTCGCTCATATTCGCGGACACAAGGGCCCGCTCTGCGTCGCTTGCAGCAAAGGCCTCTGCCGTAATACCAGAAGCAAAGGGGGCAGATGCTGCCAAGCTTGCAGCAGCAGCCAAAAAGATCATCTCGTCTGGCGGCGAGACAAAGCTGGCAAAGACTCTGGCCGAGCTTGTAGAAAAGGGCGCGGCGTTCCACCACGCGGGGCTCAACCAGGACTGCAGGTCGGTGGTCGAAGAGGAGTTTCGTTCAGGCAGGATAAGGCTGCTCGCGTCGACTCCGACGCTTGCAGCCGGCGTCAACCTGCCGGCCAGGCGGGTCGTAATATCGAGCGTAATGAGGTACAATTCATCAAGCGGGATGAGCGAGCCCATCAGCATTTTAGAGTACAAGCAGCTCTGCGGCAGGGCGGGGCGCCCCCAGTACGACAAGTCGGGCGAGGCAATAGTGGTGGGAGGTGTCAACGCCGACGAGATATTCGACCGGTATATCGGCGGCGAGCCGGAGCCCATACGGTCAGCAATGGTCGACGACAGGGCGCTAAGAATCCATGTGCTGAGTCTTGTGACGACATCCCCGGGAATAAAGGAGGATGATGTCACGGAATTTTTCCTCGGCACGCTGGGGGGCCAGCAGTCAGGCGAGTCCACCGTAAAATTCTCGGTGGCCGTCGCGCTGCGGTTCCTGCAAGAAGAGGGAATGCTCGGGCGCCGCGGCGGCCGGCTTGCTGCAACAAAGATGGGCAGGCTCGTCTCTAGATTGTACATGGACCCCATGACCGCCGTCACGCTCCGGGATGCAGTGGGGGAAGCCTCGCCTGGCAGGATGCACACCCTGGGGTTTCTCCACCTTGTCAGCGAATGCAGCGAGTTTATGCCGCGCTTTGCACTGCGCCAAAAGGACCATGAAGTGGCCGAGATGATGCTCGAGGCGGGAAGGGGGGAGCTCCTGCGGCCCGTCTATTCCTACGAGTGCGGCCGGGGCCTGCTGGCCTTGCACCGCTGGATAGGCGAATCGCCCGAGGCGAAGCTGGCCGAAGATCTAAAGTTCGAATCAGGCGATGTGCACAGGATGGTCGAGTCGTCCGGCTGGCTGCTCCGCTGCATATGGGAGATCTCCAAGCACCAGGAGAGGCCCGACCTATTGGGCGAGCTGGATGTTCTGCGCAGCCGCGTGGCATACGGGATAAAGGCGGAGCTCGTCCCGCTTGTATCCATAAAGGGGATAGGGCGGGTCCGCTCCAGGAGGCTCTTCCGGGGCGGGATCAAGGGCCCCGGGGACCTGGCTGCAGTACCCGTCGAGAGGCTCTCCCGCGTGGAGGGAATAGGCGCGACCCTGGCAAACAACATAAAGTCGCAGCTGCGGAAGGGCGGATAGTTGGAAGCCTGGCTGCTGGCGGCGCTTGCGGCGCCCGCCGCGTTCTTTACCGTGTTCTTTATGACGCCCCCGCTGATAGGGTGGCTCAGGCGCAGGGACCTGTCGGTCCGGGATGTAAACAAGCCGGGCCGCGTCATGGTCGCCCGCCCGGGCGGCATATCGATAATGGCGGGGATACTTGCGGCAGAGGCAGTCCTGTACGCTGCGTTCCAGTCGGTCGAGGTGCTCGCCATAACGGCCACCACCGCGGGGGCATTTGCGGCAGGCCTGCTTGATGACAGAAGGGTGATGAGCGGCTGGTTCAAGCCGCTGGCGCTGGCCGCCGCATCCGCGCCGATCATAGTCCTTGGCGCGTACGACCCACACCTGTCCTTCCCGCTGTTTGGCAGCGTGCACATACCGATACTGTACCTGGCCGTGGCCGCCCTGATGATCCCGATAACGGGCAATACCATAAACTCGATAGATGTGCTCAACGGGGTATCCAGCGGCTTCATGGTGATAGCGGGGGCGGCGCTGACCATCTCGCTTGTCATCATCGGAAACTATGAGATGGCGGCAGTCAGCATGCCCCTCCCCCTGGTGGCGCTTGCGTTCTACAGGTATCACAAGAATCCGAGCAGGATATTCCCCGGGGACTCCGGGGCTCTCGCACTTGGCGCAATGTACGGCGCCATAGCGCTTGCAGGCGGCGTGGAGATAATAGCCGCAGTTGCTCTGCTGCCGGCCGTGATCAACTCGTTTTTGTTCCTGTCGAGCATGCGCCGCATAGTGGAGCACCGGCAGATCAAGGCAAGGCCCGTCGAGACGACCGACGACTTTCACCTCCGGGCCACGCGCGAAAAGGGCGCCCCCGTTACACTGGTGCGGCTCATACTGGCCCGCGGCCCCATGAAAGAGGCGGAGGTGGCGCGCAGCATATTCCTGCTTGCGGCATTCTCTGGTATTCTGGCGGTGATCACCGCAGCAATGACGGCGGCGTGGCCCTGAAAATGCGCTCGATAATCGCGTTTATCGTGGCCATGTGGGCCCTCATCCTAGCGGGAGGAGGCATAGTGGTAGCACTGCTCGGGCCCCTTACCGTGTCAGGCTACGGGGAGCTCGACGGGATCATCACGTCTGGCGCCAAGGCGGCAGTTGCAGTAGCTCTGGTGGCCGCCTGGGTGCTCATACTGACGGGCGTCAAAAGGTGGATCTTCCGCAGGGTTCAGGGCTGAGAGCCTGCCCACCGGGACATCTTTTTGTCGTATTCCTCCCTGTTGTACATCTCCCGGGCCGGGTTGCCTGCAACCACCACCCCGCTGGGCACATCCTTTGTAACCACCGAGCCCATCCCTATTACGCTGCGCCTGCCTATCCTGAGGCCCGCGCCGACCACCGCGCCGGCGCCCACGGCGGCCCCGTCCTCGACCGTGGTCCCCCCCAGCCTGCCGCTCGGCGGGTAGGGGTCGTTGGCCAGCACGGCGCCGGGGCCGATGAAGACGTCCCTGCCTATTATCGTGCGCGGCGGGATGAACGCAAGCCCACCTATCCTTGTGTTCTCGCCCACCTTTACGCCGGAATCCACATGGGCCAGCGAGCCCACGCTGACATTGTCACCAAGCTCGGCGCCATCCCCGACATATGCAAAATGCCAGACGCTCACGTTTTTGCCCAGCTTTGCGCTCTCCGAGATGTGGTTCATGCCTTTACAGGTGCCAGGGCGACGCGCTGCCGGTCACCTTCTCCGGAAGGCTTTCCCTGTTCTTTTTGAGAAACTCCATCTCCTCTTCCTTGTCCCTCAGCTCGTCGGGCAGCATCACGGGGATCTCGTCTATTATCGGATAGAACCTCGAGCACTCTGTGCAGTATAATGCCCCTTCTAGCACCTTGTCCCCGTCGGAGCCGCACTCGAACAGCTCAAGGGGGTGGTGCTTGTCCATGGGGCACGCCAGTATCTCCACCATGTTGCGCTTCATTCCAGCTCCAAGTAGATCGGCACGCCCCTGCTGCTTGATAAAAGTGCTGCTTCGGCTATGCGTGTCACGTTGACCGCCTCCCGGGCCTTCACGACGGGCTCGTTTTTCCCCTCGGCCGCCCCGATAAACGAGCGGATCTCCCTGAGCAGCGGCTCCTCGCCGCCGCCCCCGGCCACCTCGGTGGATCCCTCCCTGGTGGTCCTCACCTCCTGGGATATGAAATCCGACGATATTATCGCCTCGGTGCACACCGCGTTGAAGGTCCTCACCCTGGCGGGCGTTATCCAGTTCGACGAGATCACCGCCACCCTGTCGCCTTCAAACCCGAGCATGATGGACGCAAAGTCCTCGTGCTCGTGCCTTATCCTGCCGGCCCTTGCAAATACCACCTGCGGGGTGCCGCCAAACAGCCACATGGCCGTGTCTATATCATGGACGGATGTGTCGTATATTATCCCCACATCCTTTATGTGCGGCGGCATCCTGTTCTCGCGGTGGAACTCGAGCATGACAAGATCGCCGCACGAGCCGGATCTTACCATCTTTCTGACCTCCTCGACAGCTGGGTTGAACCTTTCGATATACCCGCATGTCAGCAGGACCTTGTTCTTTCTGGCCGCTTCTGCGAGCCTCTCGCCGTCGGATGCAAGGTACGTCATGGGCTTTTCCACAAGGACGTGCTTTCCCGCGGATATGAGCCGCCCGGCAACCTCCGCGTGAGTCGCAGTCGGCGTGCATATCACGGCCGCATCAAACTCCCCCCGCTCTATCAGGGCATCCACCGAGGTGTAATGGGGCACCTTGTGCTTTTCCCCGTACTCTGAGGCCCTTGATTCATCCCTATCGCAGACTGCCGCCAGCGCGCCAATCTCGGAGAGCACCCTTGTGTGGTTCTTGCCCCACCCGCCGGTGCCTATCTGCGCGACCCTCAACCATACACACCTGTCAGCCAGCGGGAATACCTGGGGTTCCTTCCTGCCACCGTCCTCTGATACTCCTGCATGAGCTCCTCTGTTATGGGGCCGGGCCGCCTGCCGATCCTCTTTTTTCCTATCCGGACCACGGGGACTATCTCGGCAGCCGTTCCCGTCAGAAATACCTCGTCTGCCCCAAGGAGCCGCTCCTTGCTTATCCTCCTTGCTGACGCAGAATACCCGAGGTCTTCTGCGAGCCTCATTACCGTATCGCGGGTGATCCCGTCGAGCGCGGACGAGGAGGACGGGGGCGTGTGCAGCCTGCCTCCCTTTACCACGAATATGTTCTCGCCTGGGGCCTCGCTCACGTCCCCCCTGTGGTCGAGCAGTATGGCCTCGTCAAAGCCGCCCCTTTTTGCCTCCTGCGTGGCTATTATCGAGTTGAGGTAGTTGCCGCCCATTTTCGCCTGCACGGGGGTCGACAGGTCCGAGAATTTTCTGCGCCCGACTATCTCTGCTGATATCCCGCCCTTGTCAAAGATATCCCGCAGGGGCAGCACCAGCATTGCCACATGCGTCGGCGCAGCCCGGGTTACATGCAGGTTTATCCCGTGCTCGCCCACAAAGTAGAACGGCCTGATATAGCACGATTCCTTCACGCGGTTCCTCCTGCAGAGGCCGGCCATTCCATCCATGAGCTCCCTGTCAGTATACCGGAGCCGCATGGAATAGTAGGCCCCCGAGCGCCGGAGGCGCCTCACATGATCGCGCAGCCTGAATATGCGGAGCTCGTCCGAGTCCCAGTAGGCGCGGATCCCCTCGAATGCCGACGTCCCGTAGTGTATCGCATGGGTCGTCAGGGTGACCAGCGGCTTGTCCACCGGCACAAACTTTCCGTCGAACCATATCAGCCCAAAGCGCGGAGACCCCACGGGAACGTTTGAAGGGCAGGCATAATTAACCTATTTCATGCTGCCGCGCAGGCTATGCCTCGCCGTACCCCTCGCTTGGAAACTTCATGCCGGCTATTCTCCGGGTCAGGTCCTCGGCGCCGGCGAACCTCTCCACCACGCCCCAGTTCTCCTCTATGACCCCGGCCACCCCCGGCGGGACATCATCCTTCCAGGAAGAATCCCCGCCGGATGCCGCGCCATAGATCCTCTCCCTTACGGAAGTGGCCGAGACCTCCCTCCTTCTGCCGATCTTTGGCCTCAGCCGGTACAGCCTGAGCATCCACCCTTCCGCCCTGTCTCCTGTATACGTGAAATAGTCCCTGTCCATCCCCTCGAGTATGCCCTTTCTGAGCCCCCACGAGCGCCGAGAGAGCAGGGGGGCAGATACCCCGAGAACGGGGAATGAAAAGTATAGTTCCGCGACACCTCTATGGCATCCCCAAAGACGGCCCTTAGCATGTCCCTCCTGGCCCCAAAGCCAAAGGGGAAGCTCCTACTGTTTACCTCCCTCTCCCCCCTGAGGAAGATCACCGGCATTACGGTCACTTTGTCGGAGAGGGACTGCAGCTCCCTGATTATCTCCACGTGGGCGCTGGTGACCGGGTTGAGGTGGGCCAGATATAGGGCGGTCGTCAATCAGCGTTGCGCACGCGGCGTCCTATTTCAACCGTCTAATTGCATGGGGACGATGGGATTCGAACCCATGATCTCCAGCGCCCGAGGCTGGCAGTATACCAAGCTAACCCACGTCCCCGTGGAGCGGCCGGATGCGGCAATATTATTTCTTTATAGAGGGGCCGTGCCTACCCGTAGGATTCGTCCTTGACCTCAAAGCTCCCGTCTGCGCGCTTGTCGTGCATCCGGACCAGCCCCTTGGGCTGCAGGTGGGCCATGACGCCGTCGATGGTCCCCTGCCACCCGCAGATGTAGAATATCGTGTTCTCCTTGGTGATCTTCTCCCCCGTCATCTCCTCCAGCGGCGAGGTCCCGCCCTCGCCAGGCTTGAGGAAGGCCTCCACACGGCCCTTCTGGCCGCCCCAGGACCTGTTGAACCACTCCTGGGGCCTGCTTATCGACGCCCTGTACCTAAAGTTCCACTTGTCGGCGCCCTTGTCAAGGCTCTCGTATTCCAGCCTGGTGAACAGGTTCTTGTACGCGAGCTCGTCGATGTAGCTTGCCCCGTGCAGGACTATGATCTCCCTCTTGTCGCCGGTCGCATGAAAGTGCTGGGCCATTCCGGCAAACGGCGCTATCCCGGTGCCGCCGCCTATGCAGACTATCCTCCTTTTGTCGGGGCTGCCGTCAGGCATCTCGTCGTTGACCAGCAGGGCGCGCCCCGTCGGCTTGAGCCAGCCTATCTCGTCGCCCTCCTTTATGTCGAATAGCTCGGTGGTGAGGCGCCCGGGGACGGGCTTTCTCACCCAGCGTATGAACAGCTCCACATAGTTGCGGTTCTCTGGATGCGATGCTATCGAGTAGGCACGCCTGATGATCTTGCCGCCCTCGCTCTTTACCGGCAGGCCGATCGTCGTGAACTGGCCCGCCTTGTACTCCGGGACGGCGCCATCGTCTGGCACAAACCGCATGATCATAAGGTCCTCCTTTAGAAGCTGCACGTAGGTTACCGTCGCCTTGTTGTCTGTTACCAACCCGCTATTCTTGATTTCTATGCTTAAATGTTTTTTGTTGTGTCTTGGCCCGGATTAGTCCAAGCTTTCGCAGTTCAGCCGGGGAAAGGCCCCCTGCCCTCATCCCGGATACCGGGAACAGGCGGCGTCCTGTATAGTGTCCGGGGATTTTGCGGCGCCCCTCCGGTGCGGGCATGCGGGGCGCCAGCGCCAGGGGCGCGGGCCGCCTGCCGCGGCCCTGCCTTGGCGCATATAGACGTAAATAATCAGGCAAGAGATCCCCAAGAGCCGGGCATCATGCCCGGTTTTCGCGGGCCGGTCGTCTAGTCTGGTAGGATGCGCCCTTGGCATGGGCGAGATCGAGGGTTCAAATCCCTCTCGGTCCACCATCAAATAGTGCGTGCCCCGCCCTGCGGCACCCGCGGAAATGGATCAATCGTCCATGATCCTTTTAGATGAGTTCCGGATTTTCGCAAAATCGGGTTCTTAGCTTTAAATTATAGCGGATCCGACCAAGCGGCATGTCGAACGAAACACGGGACACAATATTCATCGGCAAGAAGCCTCTGATGGCGTACGTAACATCGACGCTGATCCAGCTGGCCAACTTGCCTACCGTAAGCATAAAAGCAAGAGGCATGAGCATCGGTCGCGCCGTTGACGTTGCACAGATCATATCGCGCAAGACCGAGAATGCCGGATACAAGATCGGTGACATTCGCATTGGTTCGGAGACTCTGGAGTCAAACGACGGCAAGACAAGGAATGTTTCGACAATCGAGATTGAAGTAAAGAGAAACGTCTCCCAATAGTCGGCGGCTCTTTACCGCGATTTTTTATTTATCCCGGCCGTACCTGCCCTCAAGCTCGGCCATCCGGGACAGGCCCACCAGGTCGTTGAAGGCGTCGAATTCCATCATCTCGCCCTCCAGCGCTTTTGTGCTGCCCTTCTTTTTGAGCTCCTTCATTGCCCTGAGAGCGGCAAAGGAGCTCGCGTACAGCATGGATAGCGGGTAGAGGATCAGCTTAAAGCCCATCCTGTCCAGTGTTGCAGCAGAGGCAGTCGGCGTGCGGCCGCCCTCGATCATGTTTGCAACCAGCGGCGCCCTTATCGACCTGCCGATGATCCTCATCTCTTCCGCGGACGCGGGCGCCTCGATGAAGACGGCGTCGGCGCCGTTCTTTCTGTTCTGTATGCCCCGCTCTATGGCCGCATCAAGGCCTTCTGTCGCCCTCGCGTCGGTCCTGGCCACTATGACAAAGTCCCTGCTGCTTCTTGCGTCGACTGCGGCCCCGAGCTTCTCTGCATATTCCTCGTACGGCACGACCTCCTTGCCGCCCATGTGGCCGCACCTCTTGGGCCACCTCTGATCCTCGAGAAACATGCCCGACGCGCCGGCCGCCTCGAGCTCCCCTACTAGCCTCCAGACGCTTAGCGCGTTGCCGTATCCGGTGTCGGCGTCCACAAGAACTGGCACAGAGGCCGCCCCGCAGATTCTTCTTGCATTGGATACGGTCTCGGCGGCGCCGATAAAGCCATAGTCTGGCATTCCCAGGAGGGATGCCGCCGTGCCGTATCCGGTCTGGAAGATCGCCCCAAAGCCTGCCTTCTCGGCTATCCTGGCGCCAAGGGCGTCGTAGACTCCGGGGACCACCAGCGGGCCCCTGCGGGACAGCATGCTTCGAAGCTTCACGGCGGGCGGGCGTACTGCGGCCCGCTTAATCTGTTTCTGATCTGTTCCGGGCGGCCCATTCCTCGTAGATCTTTATCAGCCCGTTGATGTCGGCGTCATCCTCGGAATATGCCACAAATACCCCAAAGCTCCCGCTGCCGCTGTGGCCCTTTGCATAGTATCCCCAGAACGTGTCGGGCAGCCCCTCAAAGTTGGCCTGGTTGTTTGCCACCCCCTGGAGGTTCTTGCCCAGTGCATCCGCCACATCGGCGGCATCCCGCTTGCCTATCATGGCTGGACGGGCGGGGTCACTCTATCTTTATCTCCTTTCCGCCCTTGGGGGGCCTGCCGCAGACCTTTTCAAGCTCGGTCTCGAGGAACTTTCTATATCCCCGCACCTCCTGATCGGTCATATTTGACGCGTTGGCGCTCAGCATGGTGCCCATGACAGTGATCCTCTCCAGCAGGTCCATTGCCACGAACCTGCCGGCGTTGCCGACCCTGGCTAGCACGTCGAGCTGCTTTCTAACCGCCTCGTGTATCTTGCCCACGTCCTGTGCCGTGGCCTTGCCCTTTTCCGTGATCCCGTACTTGCCGCCGCCCGTCTCCTCGACCATGCCCTCGTCGAGAAGCCTGCCGAGCAGGGGATAGATTAGCCCCGGGGAGGGCTTCCAGTCGCCCTCGCTCTTTCTGGTGGCATGGTCGATGATCTCCTTGCCGGTACACGGGCTCTCCTGCAGTACCTCCAGTATGAAATATCTTGAAAAGCCCCTCGGGATTGAGCTTCCGACCCTCTGAAACCACTCGGACATTATCCACAAAATATCGCTAGCGATATATAAACTCTTTTTGGCAGGCCTTGGCCGCGCCCGGAATCCAGCCGGGGCCCTGTCATGCAGCAGGCTGCGTGTCCAGATGCATGCGGCACGCCCCCGGCGGTACGGCAGGCGCATTTGGCGTCCCGCGGGGGCGCTGCGCGTCGTGCAGCGGTTCGCCCCGCCCGATTTTGTCATACCGAGGAGACATGTACTGCCCCCCATGAAATCTTGTCGAGTATCTGGGGTGGATTCGGCATGTCCCTGCCGTCTGAAGGGGACGCATACACGTCCCCGCATGAAACCTTTATAGAGTATTATGTGTTATTATTAATATGTCCAAATTGAAGGAAGAGAAAGAGGAGGAGAAGGAGGAGGTTGCATCTACCGGGGGCACTCCATTAGGTCATCTGCCTGACTACTTTGAAACAAAACGAAGCAATTATAGAACTGATGTGGAAATAGATTAAACATTCTCAAATTGTTTTTTCAATTCTTTTGTTATAACTGGAATGTCCCTTTCTAGCTGGCGTTCGATGTCACTAATCCAACCAAGATATTGTTCAGCCTGTTTCTTCTTCTCTATCTTTAAATCATCATCAAGAGTAAATAATAATAATTTGACAACGTCATCTAGATATTTGTTGCGTCTTTTAATTTTCCTGTAAGCATTCTGTATACTTTGTTGCAATTGTGGCTTTAGGCAATGAATTATTCCAATAACACTCAAACTATCATAGAAATCATGATTCAATTCCACAAATGCAAAACGAATATTCCTTGTAGTGCCGTCATCATTATGTATAATCATTTCACGACAATAGTCAGGAAATTTTTTAGCAGTTATAACTTCAAAATTTCCTTTTAACTCCAAATACAGGTTTTTGGAAGCACTGGCTTCTTCAGCATCTCTCTTTGCTTGATACTTCGCTTCAGCATCCGCTCCTCTTTTGAAATATATGTACCCAGCCAATGCCAGAACTAGAACCGTGGCAAGAGATGAAACAACGCCCACTGGATCATTTAAGAAATTATTCCAAATGCTTTCGATGATATTCATTTTGCAGCATGTAACGAGTCATTATAAATACCCGATCATCTAGGGGAATTCTCTCCTTTTGGCCCGCTGGCATGCAATCTGCACGGCAAAGATCGGGGCACTTTTGCCCTCTAATTCTCATTTTGAATCATCCGGGCTTGTACCATATGGCATTCCATGTCCCCGCGGGTTGACAGAGTGGCCATGCCGCCCCAATCTGACAGAGCCCCCGTGGGAGCTCGGGCTAGGCACGAAATCCGGCCCCGTGCCGAAAGATCCATTGAATATGGGATCGCATCATTCACATGATCTCCGATATCATGCTGATGCGCAGGCGCCCCACGTCTCTACATATTTAAACCGACGAGGGAGAGTCAGGACGGAATGGTCGAGTCAATCGAGTATGACCTGATCATATGCGGCTCGGGCCTGGCAGGCCTGCGGGCGGCCATATCGGCGACGCAAAAGGCGCCCAAGATCAAGATTGCCGTCATCTCAAAGGTGCAGGTAATGCGCTCGCACTCGGTCTCCGCCGAGGGCGGCACAGCCGCGGTGATAGCCGATGACGAGGGCGACAGCATTGAATCCCACGTATACGACACGGTCAAGGGGAGCGACTTTCTTGCCGACCAGGACGTGGCGGAGCGGCTCTGCATGGAGATACTCGGCAGATATACCAGCTTGACAAGTGGGGGATGCCCTGGTCGCGCAGAAAGAACGGCAGGATCGACCAGCGCGCGTTTGGCGGGTACAGCTATGCCCGGGCCACGTACGCGTCGGACAAGGTGGGATTTTACGAGATGCAGACCCTGTACGACACGTGCCAGGCGTATGAGAACATAGAGTATTTCAACGAGTGGTTTGCCACGTCGATAATACACGACGGGCAGCGCTTTCTGGGCATTACCGCAATAGACATACCGGCGGGCACATTCTATATCATAAAGGCAAAGGCGCTGATAATCGCCACCGGCGGGGCCGGGCGTCTGTACAGCTTTTCTACATACGCCCACTCCTCGACCCCCGACGGCCTGGACATGGCGTTCCGGGCGGGCCTCGCACTCAAGGACATGGAGTTTGTCCAGTTCCATCCCACCGGGATACTCCCCTCGGGAATACTGATCACCGAGGGCGCGCGCGGCGAGGGGGGCTACCTGCTGAACAACAAGGGGGAGCGCTTTATGAAAAAGTACGCGCCCGGCAAGATGGAGCTTGCCCCGAGGGATATCGTCTCCCGCTCGATAATGACCGAGATCAACGAGGGCAGGGGATTCAAGCACGAGACCGGCGTGGACTGCATGAAGCTCGACCTGAGGCACATCGGGGACGAGAAGATCAAGGAGAAGCTGGGCGGCATCAGGGAGATCTCGATAAAGTTCTCCGGGGCAGACCCGTCGCAGGAGGTGCTCGACATACGGCCAGTCTGCCACTACATGATGGGGGGAATACACTCGGACATAGACGGCCGCACGGAACTCCAGGGGGTGTGGACCGCCGGGGAGGCCGCCTGCAACAGCACCCACGGCTCGAACAGGCTGGGGGCCAACTCCACCTCCGAGTGCATAGTGTGGGGGAAGATCACCGGCGAGCTTGCGGCAGAATACATAACGGGCGGCGTGCCCGTGCCGCAGTTTCCCTACCACATGGTGGCCGCAGAAGAGAAGAGGATCTACGACGGGATCTTCCGCGGGAATGGAAACGTTAATCCGTATGAGATAAGGCAGGAGCTCACGGAAGTCATGAACGAGAAGGCCCACGTGTACAGGGACGGGGCCGGGCTGGCCGACGGGCTCCGGCGGATCCGCCAGCTCAGGGACAGCGCGTGGAGGCACACCGACGACAGGGCCAAGGAGTACAACACCAACTACATCAATGTAATGGAGGTGGACTCGATGTTCCGCGTGGCCGAGGTGGTGCTCGTCGGGGCGATCAACAGGAGGGAGTCCCGCGGCTCGCACGCTAGGACGGACTATCCCAAGAGGGACGATGTGAACTTTCTGCACCACACGCTTGCCTACCATGACCCGCGGGAGCCGCTGATGAAGACGCACCCGGTGACCATAACGCGCTACAAGCCCGTGGAGAGGAAGTACTAATGAGGGACGACAACCGCGAGGGGATAAAGGGGATGGCCAACCCCCGGCGGTACGGGATAGAGCGCATAGCGTACTGGCTGATGCGCCTAAGCGGCCTCGGGCTGCTCGCCTACTTTGTGGGGCACATCTACGAGACCAGCAGCATACTGCAGGGCCGGGCCGGCTGGAGCGAGGTGCTCGAGATGACCCAGACGACAGAGGGCCACATACTGCTGACCATAGTAATAGGCATGTGCGTATTTCACACGGGCAACGGGATCCGCGTGATGCTCGGCCACGGCGGAATAGGCGTCGGCAGGCCGGCCAGGGCCGACTACCCGTACCCTGCGATGTCGCTCAATGCAAGGCACAAAATAGGCATATACTCGTCGATCGTCCTGGCCGCGGTCGCCATGATGTACGGAATGGCCGTCATGTTCGGTGAGATGGCATGAGAGAGGGGACCATAATGAAGATCCACTACGGGACGGCCATAGGCTCCGTCGCGCTGGTGGCGGTGCACATACTGTTCCGGCTCACCCAGGGGTTTGCCGAGTCGCTGGAATACGAGAGCGTGATAGCCAACTACCAGTTCCTGCCCTATGCGGGCATGCTGGAGATCATCCTCATACTGCTGTCGGTGCACGGCTTCAACGGGCTCAGGGTTGTCCTGCTGGAGCTCCGGCAGGGGCGCAGGTACGAAAAGGCGGTCTCGTACGGGTGTATAGCGGCCATGGCGTCGGTGATACTGTACGGATCGAGAACCATTATAATAGCCAGCTCAGGCGGCGTTGTATAATGGCCGCAGTCGGACTCGCCCCGGAGGGCATGCAAGCACACGCCTCCCCGTCAAGGAGCATAACGCTCAGGATAGCAAAGTCCAACCCCGGCGCCGGCGAAAAGCGCGAGTATGCATCATTTGAGGTGCCAGTCGAGAAATGGACCACCGTGCTCGACGCGATACTGGACGTCAAAAAGCACCTCGACCATTCTGTCGCCGTGAGGTATTCGTGCAGGCAGGCCACATGCGGCTCGTGCGGTATGATGATAAACGGCATGCCAAAACTGGCGTGCTTTACCAAGGTAGACGAGCTCCAGTCCGCCGTGGTCACGGTAGAGCCGATGGTCAACTTCCCGGTGATAAGGGATCTCGCCGTGAGCTTTGGCAGCATGTTCGAGAGCCACCGCAAGGTCAAGCCGTACATAATGGACGAGAACGGGGACATGGGCGCGGAGCCGGTAGATGGCGAAAGGGAGACCCTGCAGTCGCCCGAAGAGCTCGAAAAGTTCATCCAGTTTTCAGGGTGCATAAAGTGCGGGCTGTGCAATTCTGCATGCCCCACGATGACGACAGATTCCTCATTTACGGGGCCTCAGGCCCTGACCCAGGCATACCGGTACATGGCGGACAGCCGGGACAAGGGGGCCGACGAGAGGACCAAGGAGGTCGACGAGTCACATGGAGTGTGGCGGTGCCACTTTGCCGGCTCGTGCAGCAAGGTCTGCCCCAAGGGGGTCGATCCGGCCATGGGGATACAGCTGCTGCGCGGCTACATGCTGGGATTCAAAAAATAAGACGCCCGGGGGGCGCCTGCGGAAAATGCGCAGCTATACCATGCGGTCCAAAAAATAAGCCACCCTGGGGCGCCTATGCCTTTGGGGCGGGCTTGGGACTGTTGTTTACCTGGTTGTTGATCTGCTCTGCCATAAAGTGGTTTGAGACGTTGACCTTGACGTCGTCGACACCCTCAACCGTGAGGAGGTTGTCGTGGACGTCCTGGCATATCTTGAAGCCAAAGACCGCGGGACAGAACGGGCTGGTAAGGTGCAGGTCCACCTTGACGTTGGATCCGTCTATGTCCACCTCGTCGATGAGCTCGAGATCGGTTATGGTGGCGTTGATCTCGGGGTCCACAATCTTGGACAGCTCGTCAAAGATCTTTACGCGCAACAGCTTGAGATCGTCAGACATGCGCTGCAAAACGTCGATGCTATATATAACCATTCAAGAGTCCAACCTGTTGTACCGGTCTAGACTGGACAGGGACCTTGACAAGGCGGTCCTGGACTATGTGTCGTCCATCTCGGATGACGGGGAGATCATCATGTATGACATACTGGGCAGCCAGGCCCACACGGTCATGCTGTACGAGACGGGCCTCATCGGGAGGCGCGATGCGGGGAGGATCCTCTCGGCCCTGCAGGGGCTCGAAAAGGCCCGGCCCGGCCAGGACGGGAAACACGAGGACATACACGAGCTCATCGAATCGCTTGTAATCGGCAAGGCCGGCCCCGCCAGCGGGGGCAGGATGCACACGGGCCGGTCCCGGAACGACCAGGTGGCGCTGGACATGAGGATGAAGATACGCCACGATACGGCCGCCATATTCGGCCAGACCGCCGGCCTCGTCAGGTCCATGCTGGAGCTGGCATCACGGCACACGGGGACCGTCATGCCGCTGTACACGCACATGCAGCAGGCGCAGGCGGGGACGTTCTCGCACTATATGCTGGCCCACGCCGGCGCGCTGACCCGCGACGCGGGCAGGCTGTGCGATTCGTTCCCCCGGGTCAACCAGAGCCCGCTGGGGGCGGGGGCGGTCGGTGGCACGAGCCTCCCCATAGACCGCGGCATGACGGCGCAGCTCCTGGGGTTTGAGGGGCTCGTCGAGAACTCGATCGACGCGACGAGCTCGCGCGACTTTGCCGCCGAGTACGCCTCTGTTGCGGCGATACTGATGACCAACCTGAGCCGGCTGGCCGAGGACTTTGTGATATGGTCCACCTCGGAGTTCTCGTTTATCGAGCTGCCGGACTCGCTGTCCTCCCCGTCGAGCGTCATGCCGCAAAAGAAAAACCCCGATATCATGGAGCTGACCCGGGGCAAGGCGGCCCGCGCGATAGGCAACCTGACGGGGGTGCTTGCGGCATCCAAGGGGCTTGCGACAGGGTACGGGCGCGACCTGCAGGAGATCAAGCCGCTCCTTTGGGGCTCGGGCAGGATGGCCTCGGGTGCCCTGGCCGTGGCTGAATCTGCCGTAAGGTCCGTCACGGTAAACAAGGCGGCCATGAGAAAGGCCGCCTCCCGCGGATACCTGGCCGCGCTCGACGTGGCCGAGGGCCTGGTCATCGAGGGCGTGCCGTTTAGAAAGGCGCACAAGATCACGGGGAAGCTGGTGCAGTCGGCTGCTGCGGCGGGAAAGCCGCTCGACAGGCTGCCCCCTGCCGAGATCAAAAAGGCCCTGCGGGGCTCAGGCGTCGATGCGGCGGCAGTTGCGCGCCTGGTCCGGTCGGCAACCGTCCAGGAATCATTAAAGCGGAGGGTCTCGCGGGGCTCGCCTGCCGCGGCAGAGCAGAGCAGGATGATCAAGGAGGCGGGAGCCGCAATCGACGCCCTCTCGCGCAGAATGGACATACAGTACGGCAGGGTGAGCAGCCGGCTTCGGACACTCTCAAAAAAGGCGGCCGAGCTGGCCGGGTGAGCGGCCGCGCGCAGGCCCCGGCTTACAGCGCCCGGAGCACCTCGTAGCCCGGGATTCTCCCCTCACGGAGTATCCTGGCCTTGCCGCCGAGCAGCCCCACTATGGTAGATTCCCCCGCACCCGGTATGGTCCCGCCGTCGACAAATACCGGCACGTCCCCGACGCTCGCAAGGCACTTGTCGGGATCCGTAAACGGGCCCGCGCCGGAGGGGTTGGCGCTTGTGCCAACCAGCAGCCTGCATCCATCGAGTATCCCGCGGACGCACCCCCCGTCGGGCACCCTACGGCTATGCTCTCCCCTAGCCCCATCGTCTTGCGCAGCCTCCCGTCCCTGAGCTCCGCCACGATGGTCAGCGGGCCCGGCCAGAACCTTGACGTCATCCCCCCGTACCCCTCAAGCGCCGCCACCCCCTCCAGGTCGCCTATCGAGTGCGCCAGGAGGGGCAGCGGCTTTTCCGGGTCGCGGCCCTTTATCCTGAATATCTCGCCTACCGCCTTGGCGTCATAGGGATCGCACCCCATGCCGTATACCGTATCCGTGGGAAAGACGATCACGCCGCCAGACCTCACGGCGTCCACTGCCCGCCTGATCCCGTCCTCATCGCATTTCACACGCAAGTCCGCCTGCCGCCGTCCTGCACGATAATTATTCTTGCGGCCGGCATGCACGGGGCCTGTCAGGATGGGTGGGTCTAGTGGGATTCGAACCCACGACAGCCGGATTAAAAGTCCGGTGCGCTACCTGGCTGCGCCACAGACCCGCCGCCGGCACTTCCCCGGGACGTTAATTTAGGCTTTGTCGAATATAAGGGGCCGAGGCCCCCGGAGGCTGCTTATATAGCGGCATCCAGGGCGGGCGTTTTTCGCAAACTTTTAAACGGGCGCAGCCCTGCGTACATCTGCGCCCTTGTAGTATAGCCCGGTCTAGAATTCGGCCCTGTCACGGCTGAGACGCGTGTTCAAATCCCGCCGAGGGCGCCATAACCAAAACGCCGCATGCGCGGCGTGCCGCCGCGCCTGGTAAAAAAAAATTATACTGTTAGAGGAATCTGAACACGATGGGACAATTGACTATTATCCCGGTGCTGCCGTAGGGCCCGCCTTCGGGCCCCGTTATCCATCCCTGCTCCACCAGTCCGAGTATCTGGAACTCTTCTGTGACCCTAAAGTCATAGCCTTTCTCCTTGGCCTCCTCGGTCCAGAACCCCAAGTTGAGGTCCCAGAGCGGCGAGTAGTCGGTCGCTATGGTGGGTATGCCGCCAAGCACGTTGAGCGGGGATTTGTGATCCTGTATGGCGCTGTCTAGGCCCTGCCTGCCGGGGTTCTCTGAACCCGTGGGGCCGTTGGCCATGACGAAGAGCCTCTCTACGGCGCTCCACGCGGAGTCGTCCCTGCCAACGTCAATCTGACTCATGGCGGGCGCCCAGGTGGCCGCCTCCAGGGAGGCTGCTAGCTCGTCGTTGCTGTCCATGCTGATGTACATTATCGGCCTTGCAAAGCTGAAACCCGCGGTCATCTCGATGGTTACGGTGCCCTCTTCGGGGCATATGCGCACGACCCTGTCGTGCACCTTTGTATAGTCGGGATCCCCGTCGCATGCCTCAATGTCCTCGCCTGTTGCAATCATGGGCGCGTTGTAGACGTGCCTGCCTGCGTTGCTCACAAGGACGAGCGGCGAATAGTGCTCATCCGCCACTGATCCGGGCTGGAAGCTCGTAGGCGGGAAGCCGGTCCCTGTGACCGACCGCTCGGGCTCAAAGTCTACCATGCCGCGCGCAAAGACGAGCTCCGCGCCGTGGTGCAGCTTTGCATACCTTACGGCGCCGTCGATCTCGGCATACGTGAGCTTGGGGGAATAGTTGAGGCCAAGCGCCTCAGCGTTGCCCTTGTCGGTCGTGTCAGTGAGTATGTACCATACTGTATGGAACGTGTCGGGGCCCTCCCTCACCTTGCCCTTGTACAGGGGCAGTGTGACTGTCCCGTTTTCAAGGTCCACAGTGCCCGCCTTGAGCAGCTGGTAGGGGCCTATGAGCTCCTTCTGGACCTGGGACGGTGCGGGGCCAAAGTACGTGAGTGGTATGTCCGCGCCTATGCTGGGCGGTGCGGGCGCCACGTCGTCATCATCAGGATTGTTTGTCTGGTCTGCAAATGCGGGCGCCACGAGCGCGATTGCCAGTGCGGCCGCACCAAACAGAACCAGTCTCTGTCTTGAATTATTCATTGAGATTCAGGCGGCCGGATGGTATATATCTATTATTCCGCGGTTTTTCCCCCGACGGGCCTGCCGCGCGCGGGGGATGCGGCGCGGGCATCCCGCCCTGGCAGGCGGGGAAAAGGGCCCCGGATCGGCTTCCCGCCTGGGACGGGGCCTTGCGGGGGCCGCACGATAGGCATATTACGGCGTGTTGGGGCGCATCCCTGTTGGCAGCAGCAAGCATACAGGTGCCGGAGCCCACCAGCCGGTTTGTAAAGATAGAGTGTGAATCGTGCGGCTCGCCCACCATCGTGTATTCGATGGCCAAGAGCGCCGTAAACTGCAGGTTCTGCGGCAACCTCCTGGCCGAGCCTGCCGGCGGCAAGGCCGTCCTGTTCGGGAAGCTGCAGGCCATAGTGGACGGGCTCCCAAAGATAGAGATCAGGACCGTCCAGAAGGCAGCTGCCAAAAAGCCGCCGGTGCTCCTGCTTGATACCATGATAATACACAGGCTGCTCGACGGCAGCAGCATAAACGAGTTCAAGGACGGGCTCACAGACAAGGATATAACGTTCATACTGCTTGACAGGATACTGACCGAGACTATCCACATGGAAAAGCACGAGTACGGCGCGGTGCTCACATCCGAGGAGATAGTGGAGAGGCTGGGCAAGATGGCCACGGTCGAAAAGCGGGAGCTCAACCACGCAGAAGACTATATGCTCGACGCAAAGGATCTATTCGAGTCGGGCAGGTATGTGGACGCGCAGGGCAAGCCGCTATCCATGACCGACTGCACGCTGCTCAAGTATGCGATGAAATGGGACGACATGGAACTGGTCACCCAGGACCGGACCCTAAAGGACGCACTGGCACGGGAGCAGGAGAGCGCCGGGGCCTGACCGCGCTGCGGGCCGGCAGGAGCATACATGACGCACAGGGTTGCAGTAGTCGATCATGACTTGTGCCAGCCGCGCAAGTGCGGGCAGGAGTGCATAAAGTACTGCCCGGTCAACAAGTCGGGCGCCGAATGCATAGTCATCGACGAGGAGACGCACAAGGCGCGCATAGACGAGAACCTCTGCAACGGCTTTGGAATATGCGCAAAGGTCTGCCCGTTTGATGCAATCACAATAGTGAACCTCGCGGCGGAGCTGGCCTCGGACAAGGTGCACCAGTACGGCCCGAACTCGTTCCGGCTGTACAGGCTGCCCTCGCCGAGAAGGGGCGAGGTGGTCGGCCTGCTCGGCCGCAACGGCATGGGAAAGAGCACCGTAATCAACATACTCTCGGGCGCGCTGCAGCCCAACCTCGGCAAATACGACGGCCCGCCGGACTGGGACGAGATTCTCCGGTACTATTCGGGAACAGACCTGAAGCAGCACTTTGAGGGCATAAAGGAGGGGCGGATCCGGCCGTCCATCAAGCCCCAGCAGGTGCAAAATGTAGCCCAGGCCTTTGACGGCACCGGAGGCGAGCTCATCGAAAAGTACGACGAGAGGGGGGCCGCTGCGGGGCTGATCAAGGAGCTTGATCTTGGCAGCGCCGTAGACCGCCGCACAGAAGAGATGAGCGGCGGGGAGCTGCAGAGGGTGGCCGTGGCTGCCGCTGCAGCCCGGGATGCCGACCTCTACTTTTTCGACGAGCCGTCCTCGTACAATGACGTCTTCCAGAGGGCGGGCGTGGCGCGGGTGATACAGGGCCTGGCAGAGGCGGGCAGGAGCGTGATGGTCGTCGAGCACGACCTTTCACTGCTTGACTACCTGAGCGACCATGTGGAGGTGCTGTACGGGGATCCTGCCGTATACGGGATAGTCTCCGGGGTCATGCCGGCAAAGACCGGGATAAACGCGTTTCTTGACGGCTACCTTCATGTAGAGAACATCCGGTTCAGGGACAAGCAGTTCACGTTCGACGCGTCCACTACTGCCGGCGACTTTCAGGAGGGCGAGGAGACAGTCTCGTATACGCGCCTCGAGAAGGCGCTTGGGCAGTTCCGGGTGTCTGTAGAGCCGGGCATGGTCAGAAAGGGCGAGGTGCTCGGTGTGGCCGGCGCCAACGCGCTGGGCAAGACGACCCTCATGAAGATGATCGCCGGGGTGGAGAGCCCCGATTCAGGCGAGGTCGCCAAGACTGCCAGGATATCATACAAGCCGCAGTACCTGCAGGGCGATTCAGACGCGGAAGTGGTGGCCATTCTAGACGGCGCCAACGGCGGCCCCATCGAGGGGAGCATGGGCGAGGAGCAGGTGGCGGACCACCTGGGAATAAAAAAGCTGTACAACAAGGCGCTCAGCAGCCTGTCGGGCGGGGAGCTGCAGAAAGTTGCAGTGGCCGCGTGCCTTCTTCAAAAGGCCGACGTCTACGCGCTCGACGAGCCGTCTGCGTTTCTTGACGTGGAGGACCGGATATCCGTGGCAAAGTTCCTGCAAAAGTACGTCCGCTCGTTTGGCAGGTCGGCCATCGTGATAGACCACGACATACAGCTGATGGACCTTGTATCGGATACAATGATAATCTTCGAGGGCAGGCCGGGCGCCGAGGGGCATGCCACGGCGCCCCTGAAAAAGGCCGAGGCCATGAACAGGTTCCTCCGCTCGCTCGGCATATCGTTCCGGCGCGACGAGCACTCCATGCGGCCCCGCATAAACAAGGCGGGGAGCAGGCTCGACAAGGAGCAGAAGGGCTCCGGCAGGTACTATTACTCCGCGTGAGGCCCGCCGCGGGGCGGCGGGTCCCCCCCGGGACAAAGATCGCCCGCGGGATCGCAGTCATCGCCCCTCCTGAGGGCCTTCTCGTCGGCCCACAGGCGGTCGTACGTGCTGTCGTTCCGTATGCCGGCGTACAGGATGATGACCTGGCGCAGATCATGGAACACAATGTAGACCACCCTGTACTCGAATTTCTTCCGGTGGGTCTTTCCAAACTTGATCTTTTTGCAGCCGGTCAGCCCGCGCCTCATCTGCACCCCGCGATGGGGATTCCGGGAGAGACCCGAGACAATCGAGCGGAGCTCCCCGAATATGCGGCCGTCACTCTTCTTCATGACGTCGATCTTTTTCCAGGCGGTATTCTTTACCCACATTTCATACGGGGGAAGGCGCCCGGTTCCGGAGGGGCTCAGCCCGCCGCCCCCCGGCTGATATTATAGTTCATGGCATTGCTAGCGCCCTTCAGCTATAAAAGAAACAGCGGCGGTGCGGCCGGGGGGTGGAAATCCGGGGCCCTGCCGAGCAAGATATAGGTCTCTGCCGCGGCTGCCCTGCCATTGGCCCGGATGCTGAGGCGCGCACTAGACGGCGTGCTGACCGAGGAGGAGGCCGCAGGGCTGTATTCGGCCTTCGACCAGATCGGGGGCATCCTGGTGATAAGGATCCCCGCAACGCTCCTGCCCAAAAGGCGGATAATCGGCGAGACCCTGCTGGGTATGATCAAGCCGGCGCGCTCGGTCTACCTCCAGTCCTCCGACGTGGGGGGCGAGCACCGGACCAGGAGGCTCGAGCTGCTGGCAGGGGAGGAGGGCACCATAACCGAGTACAGGGAATCGGGGTGCCGGTTTGATGTCGACGTGGAGAGGGCGTTTTTTTCCCCCCGGCTCTCCACCGAGAGGGCGCGCATTGCTGCCTTGGTCCGCGACGGCGAGACCATAGTCAACATGTTTGCGGGAATAGGGACGTTCTCGATAACTGCCGCCAGGCTGAAAAAATGCCTCGTATACAGCATAGATACAAACGCCGAGGCCACGCGGCTCTGCGAGCAGAACGCAGCCAAGAACAAGCTGGCAGGGACTGTGGTACCGATAACCGGGGACGCGCGGGAGGTGATCCGCGGCAAGCTCCGCGGCATAGCAGACAGGGTGCTCATGGTGCTGCCGGAGGACTCGATAGGCTTTCTTCCCGATGCGGCAGATGCCGCAAAGAGCGGCTGCATAATACACTTTTACTCGCACGTGCATTCCGACGAGCGGTCCGGCGCGCGCGCGCTGGCAGAAGAGCAGTACATGGCGGCTGCTCCCGCCCCGTCGGAGGTGCTGGATTCAAGAATCGTGCGCGCAGTGGGGCCCCGGTACTATCAGACGGTGGTCGACGCGCGCATAACAAAGTGATCATTCGTCAGTAACGGACGAGGCAGTGGGCTTTGTTGTGGCCATCTGGTAGCCTATCCACGATATGACGCCCAGTATGCCGCCGGCTATCATCAGGACCGAGAGCTGCATGACTATCGGGCTCCACTCGGAGAGCATCAGCAGGTACACATAGAGCACAAAGCCGCCTATACATGATACAAAGATGAGCACCCCGGCCGCCTTGCGCCTCTCCAACATGCACGCGCCGCGGCACACCGTATTTATTGCTTAATCCGGGTACTCGAACTCGATGGCCATCACATAGGCGTCCTCGCCGTCGCGATAGTATGACTTGAGCTGCTGCCTCTTGGAAAAGCCCATGCCCTCGTACAGCCCCACCGCGTCGGTGTTGCTGCACCTGACCTCGAGGTACAGCTCGTCGCACTTTCTGGACCTGACGCCGGCCACCGCCTCCTCGACGAGCGCCTTGCCTATGCCCCTTCTCCGCTGCTCCGGCAGGACGGCGACCGAGACCACATGGCCCCTCTTGACAAAGCCGAGCTTTTTGAAGCTCGAAAAGCCGTATTCCAGCTTGCACATGATGTACCCGACGGCCCTGCCGGCGGACTCTCCGAGCAGGAACGCCTCGGGCAGCTCCGCGAGCAGGCTCTCGTAGAAATAGTCCGAATAATGCTCCGGCAGCGTCTTGAGGTTGATCTCCATGACCGGTATGAGGTCGCCCGGCTCGGCGCGCCTCAGCGTGCAGTCGCCCACCTGCCTCAGCCCCACCTGCATGATTCCGGTGCGCGCCCGCCAAATTTTAATTTTTAAAGTGATAAATTGGGACCTGCCGCGCGCGGGCCCATGAAGGCCCGCACCCCCGAGGTCCCCCCGCGGGAGTGGCTCGCCGTAAACCAGTTCCTGCACGGGCTCAAAAAGGCGGGATCCCCGTGCGTATCGATATACTACAGGCACGGGAAAAGGCGCGAGGCGGCCTCCCGGCTGGGGGGGCTTCCGGGGGCGCGTGAAATAGCAGGCGGGATGGCGGAGGCGCTAATGCGGCCGGGCGGCGCGCCCGCACCCCTGGGCGGTTCTTCGAGGACCGCGTGCGTATTTGGCTGGATGGAGGGAGGGACGGTCAGGATATCGGCAATGGCTGTCTCGATGAGGCTGCCCCACATGTGCGTGCAGGGCAGGCGGCCGTACACCAAGCCGGTCCGCGACATACTCAAGACGGGCCGCAGGGTCGTCCTGGTGGTGCTGGACCAGCAGTCCGCATGGATCCGCGAGTTCACCGGCGGAAAGGTGACTGCAGAGGAGCGGCTGGGCACGCACCTGCAGGGCCGGCACAAAAAGGGCGGGCAGAGCCAGAAGAGGTTTCTCCGCGCCAGGCAGGGGGGGATACGCGCCTTTCTCTCCCGTGTGGAGGGAAAGGTATCGGAGATGGCAGGTGGCGCGGACCTGGTCCTGATAGGCGGGCCCGGCCAGGCCAAGACCGGCCTTGAGGGGATCATGCGCGCAGGGGTGCTCGGCAGGTGCCGGATAATCGAGGGGGTCTCAAAGTCCACCCCGGAACAAGAGATCCACAGGAGGATGATCGCCCGCCTGTACAGGCTCAGGAGGAGAAGGGTCGAGGGGATAATGCGCAGATACGAGGACCTGGTCAGGGAGGGCCTGGCCGCGCACAGCAACGGGGCTATACTTGCCGCATTAAAGAGGGGGGCGGTAGAGACGCTCATAGTCTCCGCCGAGTACCACACGGGCCCCCAGTTTAGGAGGATATCGGCGATGCTGGAGCTCGCCGAGGGAACAGGCGCCAGGACCGAGTTTGTCTCCGCGCCGGCGCTGATAAGCAGGCTCGAGATGGACGGCTCGGCGCTGGCCATACTGAGGTATGCAGGGGGGAGGAGCCGCGCAAACCATTAATCCCCGTGCAAGCGCAGCAGGGCAATGAGCGATCCCACCGTGGAAGAGGTGGTCGCCATCGTCACCTCAAAGTTCGAGGTAACGGACATGGACCGGCAGCCGGACATGCTCCGCTTTCTGGTGGCCGACAGCGACTTCAAGTCAAAGTTCGTCTTGCTTGCACAGCAGCTCGAGGAGCGCGATCTCATCTGCAGGCTCGAGTCCGGCCCCGACGGGCTCAGCGTGGTGGTCACACGGTTCCCGCCGCGTAAGCAGCGCAAGTGGCTCTCAAAGTCGTGGACCCCGCGGATTCTATTCGCGGTGGTCGTCGCCTTTGTCATGATCGACGGGTACTTTAGGACGGAGACGGCAAACTCGATAATCGAAGTGGGCGACCCGCTGGAGATGGCCGGGATATACACGCTCTCGCTGCTGGGGATACTGGGCATACACGAATCGGGGCACCTCGTGGCGGCAAAGTGGCACAAGCTGCGCACGACATGGCCCTACTTTATACCCGGGATACCGATATACGGGATACCCACCTTTGGGGCGTTCATCCAGTCAAGAGGCCTTACAATCAACAGGGAGATCCTCTTTGATATAGCGATAGCGGGGCCCATCGCCGGCCTGGTGATAACAATACTTGTCTGCCTTTATGGCGCGTACGAGGCCCCCGTGATACCCATGGATCTTGCCGAGCAGCTCCACGCGGAGTCGAGGCTCGTCGAGTGGCAGCAGGGCGAGCCCCTCCTGATGACCGCAATGCTGGGGCTCTTCGGCAAGGGGGGCGAGGGCCAGGAGGTGCTGATGACCCCCGTTCTATTTGCTGCATGGATAGGGTTTTTGATCACGTTTTTGAACCTGCTGCCAGCGTGGCAGCTCGACGGCGGGCACATGGCGCGGACGCTCCTCGGGGCAAAGTGGCACAGGTATGCGACCTATGCCAGCATGGGCGTGCTGGTGCTTCTCGGCTACTGGATAATGGCGATGTTCATACTGTTGCTCAGCTCCCGCAACCCGGGCGCGATGCCGCTCGACGATATATCGCCCCTGCCGCGCGGCAGGATGATGGCGTTTGCCGCCGTGGTCGGGCTTGCAGTATTGTGCGCGCCGCTGCCCGCATCCATTTTACCTTAGCAGCACGCGCGCCCCGTCTGATACGACAGTGACCTTCTGCCGGGGGCCCTGCGTATTGAGTATGTATTCGAGCGCGGGCCCCGCGCCATTTATCGGCACCATGCCGAGTGCCTTTGCATAAAACTCGGGCAGCGCGGATACAAGGCACATCTGGAAGGAGCCCCGCGACTCTGTCAAAAACAGCAGGTCCTCCATGCCGGAGACATACTCTGGGGGGTTTCTAAGGGAATCAACTCCGAGCCTCCCCTCTATGTGCCGCTGGACTGCCTCTGAGCCCGTCCCCTGCCTTGATTCGGCCAGGAGCACGGCAAGGCCGCCCGGGGCTACCGCCGGCATGCAGCTCCACAGCGAGCCTAGCGCCCCGGAGAGGGTGCCGCCGGCAGCCCCCCATCCCGTGCTTATTATCATAGACTTTGTGCGCGCAGACTCCCTTATTGCAGCAGACTCGAATGCGCCGGAGAGCGAGGCGGTCTTTGACGGGTGGCCGGTCTCCATCCCGTATATGCCGCCCGGCCCTGCCGCCACCTCTATGCATCTTGTTTCGAGCCCGTCTACATGCTTTTTTGCCTCATCCATTGGCGGCACCACCTGCCCGGGTGCGGGCAGGTTGCCCTGGCGCCTCGAATAGGCCGCCAGCATGCCTGCCGGCCCCGACATGCGGAGCAGCCTTGTCGATACAGTCTCGTACCCGAACAGCCCGTCGAGGCCCATCTCGGCAAGAAATACCCTGCCTGATCCCCCGGGCAGCCCGTCGAATGCCTCCGCCTTGGCGCCCTCGGGCAGGGCGGATCCGATCCCCCCTGCGGCCCCGCCTGCCGCCAGGACCCTTGGCGGGGGGCCGGACCGGGCTGTACACGCGGTAAATATCCTCGATATCACCTCGCGGACGGCAGGTGAATCGTTTAGCACGGCAAGCTCTTCTATGGGGCCGAGCTGGCCTAGCCTCTCGTCTATATCGGCCCCTTCCATCGAGCCGCCCCCGGCGGTTATGTTGGTCTCCAGGTTCTCGGCCCTTATGTCAAGTACAACGTCCGCCGAGCCGTAGCTGAGCCATATCTCGGGCACGCCAGGGGTGCCAACACAAACCAAAATAAATCCAGCGGGATGGGGTATCCCATGGGGTTTGTAGACGGGTTCTCTGCGTTCCTGCATTCGAGCGGGGCCGTCAAATTCGGCGACTTTGAGCTCTCAGGAGGGGGCCGCAGCCCCTACTATTTCGACCTGCGGTCGGTGCCGAGCCACCCCCACCAGTTCCGCGGCATGATAAGGGGCCTCCTTGATTCCGTCATATCCGAAGTGGGCCTAGACAGGTTCGACACGCTGGCCTCCATCCCCACGGGCGGGCTGGTGGTGGCATCGGCCCTGGCCATCGAGGCCGTCAAGCCGCTTGTATACGCCAGGGCTGCGGCAAAGGGCCACGGGACCGGCAGGACCGTCGAGGGTATAGTCAGGTATGGCGCGAGGGCGCTCATAATAGACGATGTGGCCACCACCGGGGGCTCGGTGATCAGGGCTGCAGAATCGCTCCGGGCCGCCGGGGCCATAGTCACCGACGCGTTTGTGGTCATAGACAGGATGGAGGGCGCAGAAGGGCGCCTGGGCGCCGAAGGCATAAAACTGCACAGGCTGGCCGGCGCGCTCGAGGTGGCCCGCAGCCTGCATGCGGCGGGCCTTATCCCCGGGGATGTCATGCGGCAGGTGGAAGGGCGGACCCGTTAAAACAGGCTGCTCAGTCAAATGCCTTCACATCACATTATCAGACATAACTCTGATTCTTCACTGCGGCCGCGCGGGGGTGCGCCCGGCCCACTTTAAAACCAACTGGATCAGGTGGGCCCGGCGAGCTTTGATCTCACGGCTCACCGATTATGAGTCGGTTACTCTACCAGGCTGAGTTACGGGCCCCGTGATCTTGGGCCGGCGCTCGGTATAAAATCCTACACGCCCGCGGGAACAGGGGCGTGCCTGAAGCCGGGCTAGGCTGAAACGGTACAGTAGGCCCGGTGGCAGCCGTCCAGCAGAAGGTTCTGGGCCGAGATGGACCTTTTTGCGGCCTCCAACAGCCCCTCATGCTGCCCGGAGGCTCCCTCCAGTATGCCCCTCCAGGATGCGGCATGCCTTATGTCCGCCTCTGTATGGAGCCTAAAGTATTCGGTGGCCTCGGCGCCAGTTATCCCATAGAACTCGGCCAGGCCCTCCATCTTTATCCTGCTTATCTCTGGTATCTCCTTTTCAAACGCGTACATTGCGCACGCGCCCCCCTCGTATGATCCCATCAGCGCGGAGAGGCCGCCTACTGCCCGCCTGGTCTCGTCTAGGCCCGCATAGGTAGAGAGCTCCTCGCCGTCCACGCCCAGCGAGCGGGCAAACCTGGTCCACGGCAGTATGTGATCCTCCTCTTCTTGCATGTTCTCGGCAAGCTCGCCTGCCACGCCGGGAGGGGCCGCATCTACTATCGGCGACATAAAGCCCGGTACGGCCTTTACCAGTTGAAAGTACTCTTTGGAGTAGCCTGCAAGCGAGTCCAGGGTGAGATCGCCGTCGGACCACATCACATAGAACGGGTGCTTGAGGAGGCTCCGCTCCTCCACCATGCGGTCTATCTCTGCCACCAGTTCATGCTTGCACCCGGAGGGAGCTGTAAAAAAGTCTTTGGCCGCGGCCATCGGCACACCACGATTATATTGCATCCCGATCCAGCCCGCAGTTGACAATGTGAGGATTACGGGGACGTTCCGTGATGGATACGTACCAGACAGTAGTTCCCCGCAACCTAGCAGTAATGTGGTTGAGCTCTTTGGAGGTGACAAACACATTGTTAGGATACTGAATAGTTCGGGGAAGCCTGATAAATATGAGGGCACTATAGCCATCGGGGCCAGCAACCAGTCCTATTCTGGCGTCGTTGTTGCGGCACACAGTATTGATATCGAGCCCGGGCATACTTTCCGCTTTCACGATATGACAGGCAAAGAAAGTAACTTGACGAAGTTCTTGTCGGTCAAGCACGGAATGGCCCGCCAAAATCTAAATATTGATGCCGCCTTCATACCCATAACGGCGACAGACATTACCATGGGCAGCAAGGTAAGGGCGCACGACGGGACAGTGACCGAGGTAATCTGGGGACGGCTGGCAGATGTAGAGCGCCTGCAGGAGATTACTATCTACGGCTGGTACAACAACGGGCCAGGCGATCTCATGTACAAGAATGCCACGTATATTGGAGACGGTATCATTTTCCGCAACGTGGGGATAGGGACATATCCGAGCCAGGGAGGAGATAGCGGGTCCGCCATAGTCTATCACGGGGGGATACGTCAGCCATAGTGGGTGTACACATGGGGTCGACATGCGTGTTCAATTCTAACTTTGAATCTCCGCCACTGATCGATGTCCGCAGAGACCTCGGCAAGTGTAATCCTCACACCCAGTCTTATCATTACAAGGTATTCAGCGCCTGGGAGAATGTGGAGGATAGACTGAATCTAGTGCGCCCAGAATAGAAACATCCAAGCCCGCATCCGGCCGCACCCAATGGCTGGCGGAGGTTGTAAGCGGGAACTAGCCTGCAGATAGCCAGCGGATATGTGCTCGCGATCCCTCTCATGCGTGAATGTCTTGTGAAAACCAAACTTGATTGCACATAAGCCTTGGGCGGGCCCACATGCCGTGGATTCTGTTTATGCAGCAAGAGTACTTGTGCACATTGGTCAGCCCGAGAGTCATGTCTGATGGTAACATGTTTCTGATAATTTTTTCCATACCTGAATCTAACTGCTAATCCACATGCCAATCATGTTTTTTATATGGGTCCACGGAGTACTACCGATGAATGTGTTGATTATCGCCGCCATGACAATCCTTGCACCACCTGCATTTTCCACACACCATTTCCAGCATAACTTAGAGTACTCGGTGGAAGTCCGTTGAGGATGGCATACCTTGCGGCCGCAGTCGTGACAATAGCAGCTGCAGCAGTTGCATACTCGGCACTGTCAGCATCTGACGTACAAGACGCCCTGGATCCAGTCACACAGGATGCCCCGGAGTCTATGGGGACAGGCCCCCCGGATCTCGCCAGCCTGTCCGTGGTCAGCGCCTCGGAGATAGAATCGGCGGTGATACCGCGGGAGATAGCGGATTCAAACAACGGCTTTGCCGCCGATTTTTACAGGCAGGTATCCGGAGGGAAAGGGAACATCTTCTTTTCGCCGATGAGCATGTACACTGCGTTCTCATTGCTGTATGAAGGGGCAGGCGGAGAGGGGGCCAATGAACTCGAGGACGTCTTTGGTTTTGAGCCGGACGCACAGGCGCGCCACAACTCGACGGCGCATGCAATGGCGTCAATAAGCCGCGACGACCCGCACGCCGAGCTGGTAATGGCAAACGCACTGTGGCAGTTCAGCAGTGCAATAAACCCGGAATACATAGACGTCGGCCGCAGCACATACCTTGCCACCGTAGAGGACCCGGGGGACAACCCCGTGGACAGAATAAACGGGTGGGTATCGGATGCAACCAACGAAAAGATATCGGAAGTAGTCGGAGAACTGGATTCCGACACCGTCCTTGTGATTACAAACGCAATATACTTCAAGGGGACGTGGGTAAAGCAGTTTCTGCCGGAGCATACACTGGAGGACGAATGGCACGGGCCCTCCGGCGGCTCTGCGCACTACATGCGCATAAAGGAGCATTTTGGCTATGCGGAATACGACGGGCTGCAGGTGCTCAGGATGCCGTACGAGGGAGGCCGCCTGTCCATGTTGGTGCTGCTGCCGGAGCCCGGAGGCATGAGTAACTTGGAGGAGTCCCTGTCGGCGGGGCAGATGCTAGAGTGGACCAACGGGCTAAGCGGGAGAGACGTAGCCGTATCGCTGCCAAAGTTTACCACATCCACAAGTTACGGGCTGAAGTCGTACCTGCTGGATCTCGGCGTGTTTAGTATATTCCAAATGGGTTCCCTTGACGGCGTTGCCCCGTTTGCTTTAGTCTCGGACGCCCGGCATGTTGCGTTTATAGACGTAAATGAGGAGGGGGCAGAGGCGGCCGCCGCTACGTCCATTGGACTAATAATAGAGTCCTTGCGGTCAGCACCAGAACCGCGGTTCATCGCGGACCGCCCGTTTGTATTCCTCATACAGGACGACGAGAGCGGGGCCATCCTCTTCATGGGGAGGGTGTCGGAGCCCTGACGGGAGGGCTCCCGCAGGCCCCGTAAGAGCGGGTGCCCGGGTAAAAACAATCGCTGTGTGAATGCACCCGGGCCGGCTGAAAAGATACGATTCGTATTACACGTTGCATCCGAATACAGGACCCGGAGCCCGCAGGGGTTGAAACTCTGGACCCTTTTCTCCATTCAGGCGTAAGGTAGCTCCGAGTACAGGGAGGCCCATCCGCACTGGATGGAAGAGGACATTAATTACTGACGGACATGATTTCGGCGCTATACAAAGGAGCCACCCGGTAAAAATGATTATAAGCAGGCTCACGGGGGGGGGGGCATGTTAAAACCGACATACGGTATAGCACTGACGGGCTTTGCCGCAGTATTTGCGCTGCTGGCATTAACCCCCGCAAGTGCATCATTCATACCTGCAGAACAAAGCGACGGCCCGACATTCTACGGGATGGCGGAGCTGACACACAGGAACGCAGACGGCGACATCGTTGCATCATCGACTGTACACAACAGGCTGGTGGATAACGGCGAATCAATCCTGATCAAGAGCGCCTTTACCTCCGTTGATAACACCGGCAACAACCCTGACGCACCGCGCCTCATATGCATTACAGACAAGCTGGAGGGAGTAATAACAGAAACCGCTGCAGCAGGCGACTTTACCCCTGCCGATACATTCGGAGGCGAGAGTTCTACCCCGCCGGTGGATACCTGCATAACGGCTGCCATTGACACCACCACAGACACAAGCACGGCAGTCATGACTGCCACGTTCCATGGCTCCGGTGCCGTTTCGCCCAATGTGACCAACATCTTAGAGAACCAGACAATCCAGTCCCTTGCCATCTGCACTGTTCTCAACGACCACCTGGACCTGCGCAACTGCCAGAATGCCGGCACGTTGTTCTCTGCCGTTGTAGCACCAACAACCCCCACGGTGCGCGCTGATGACTCGGTGGACGTCACATACATATTCGACATCACATCTGCAGACAACTAGAGCAGCAATCCAGCTTTTTTTGAAAATACAACCACCGCAGGCCATGCCGCACGCGCCCTAAAGGCGCCCCTGTCCATTCAATTCCTCCATGACTCGAAAATCATGCCCGCCCCGGCGAAGCGGATCCTTGCCGCCATCCGGGCTCTCTCCACAGTCCAGCGGCCCACCCCCGCACCGTCTCTCCAGCCGGACAATCCATGCTGTGTCCCTGCCTCGCCTTCTCGCCCAGCATTCTCCCGAGCTCCACTAGCCCGGGATCCTTTGTCCTGAGCTCTTCTATGATGCGGATGTCTCCTTGCGCAGCAGTATCTTCTAGGAGTCCACGCAGGTACCGCGATCTTATTTTCAATAGATCCTTCGGTCTGGGGGCAGTCATCTCGCACCCCGCCTAAACACACGCTGAATATCGTGTGTGAAAATCCACCGATGTCTTTTATATCATTATAGCTTGCTAATGCCAATGTTTAAAAAAATCATTACCGTATGCGCACTCACGGCAGCCATCATGTCTGTCGGGTTGGGCGCAGCTGACGCAGAAGACAGGAAATCCAAGACCAAGGAGGACCTCAAGACAGACGTCAAGGAATGGCTCAAGGATACATGATGCGCGCAGACCAGCATTCGGCGTGCCCATCCGTGCCAGATCCTGTATTCCGTCAACTAGACATTGACATAGACGGAGGAATGTATCCTACACCGCTTATTACATACACGTTCGCGGGCAACAACATTCTGGACGATGTGGATAGACACATGGATGCCGACTGTACAACCACATGCATTCTGGAATTCCGCGATGAGGATCATCCACTTATAGACGAAATTTACGGCGGGATCAGACTGATAATGTACAACAGAATAGAAGACATTGAAATGCTTACCGTAAGGAACAACAACTTGATAGAGTTTGACAATGCATGGAGCTCAAACTTGGATTGTGCCTGCTTAGATGAAGTTCTACCCGGCTGTCATCTTACCGGCACTGTTCCATGCGCCCCGGGACAGTCAATATGCGTCAGTAATGCATGGAACCATATGATGAACACCTACAACACGAATCAGGGATATTCATCTACCGTAAAGCCCTGACATATTTTTTTTAACATGAATGACAACGCAGGCTGGAAGGGAGAGTGCTGGGATGTTCTGGAGAGTATCTCGTTTGATTTTTTCCACAGGAGGGACAAAGTAAGACTGCTGTATCTGATGTTTCCTGTTTTCGGATACGCACTCATTGCCATAGAAGCGCTGGTTAACCGGTTGGGGTGGCCACTCAGCCCCTCGATTATCCCCATGCTGTACTTTCATTCTGCCGCAATGCCTTTGATTGGCCACTACGCTGCTAGTGTTATTGCCGTAACATGCATCCATGTCCCCATTTGGCTTGCCGTGGCACATGTCACCGTCCGGCTGGCAAGGCGCCGCCAAAGGGCCAGGGCGGGGGCCGCAGGGGCCCAACCCAGGACCGGCCTGTAGTACAGCACCGCAGCCCCATGTTGCCCGTGAATGGATGTATTATCCAAATATGAGGCGCCATGGCTCACACATTCTGGAAAGTGCCATGCGCAGCTTGCCGGTCTAACCGGAATTGGAAAAGATCACACCCGTGTGGCCGGACCGGGGCCCGGGCGCGGGATGGCCCCGGGGGCAGAATCCGTGCCTGCGATCTATGCGGCGGATTTTAAATACGGGCGGGCCCGGTGCAGCCCGTGCTCCTGTGGTGTAGTCCGGTCAAGCATACTGCCCTTTCAAGGCAGTGATCCCGGGTCCAAATTCGACAGATGGAAGTCCCGGCGGGAGCACCAAGATTTATTTATCAAGCGCGGGGCATGACAGCTGCCGGGCTTGGACAGGAAGAACATAGAGGTCAATCCGCTGATGGAGGAGTACGGGCCGTACATTGGCAGGATAGACGCTGCATTGGAGGCCGAGCTGGCGCTGCACCCGGAGCTCGAGCTGACGGGCCCCCTCAGATATGCAATTACTGGCGGCAAGAGGATCCGCCCCATAATACTGGTCCTTGCCGCCGAGAGCGTGGGGAGCGCCGATGACAACACATACGCCGCCGCATGCGCGGTGGAGCTGCTGCACACAGAGTCCGTCATCCACGACGACATAATCGACGACGAGACCATGAGGCGCCACAAGGATCCCTTCCACATAAAATACGGCCAGAACACCAGCATCCTGACGGGCGACTTTGTGCTGGGGCTCATACTCAAGATATGCTCAAGATTAGACAACGTCAGGATAGCCGACGACCTCTCGACCACCGCGATGATGATGAGCGAGGGCGAGGCCATAGAGGGCCGGCTGGAGAACAGCGGGGATGTGACCTTTGACGACTACCTCAAGGTGATAGAGTACAAGACCGCAACCGCGTTCGAGGTGGCCTCCAAGATAGGGGCCATACTCGGCGGCGGCTCGGAGAGGCAGGTCGAGGACCTGACGGGGTTCGGCAAGAACATAGGTATAGCATACCAGATCAAGGACGATCTAAACGACTGGAAGAACGAGGACAAGCTCTTCAACCTGCTCATCAAAAAGAGCAAGGATCCCCGGGACATCTTCGACCGGATGGAGGAGATGCTGGGGGGCTATTCAGACAAGGCCCTTGCATGCATGAGGGGGATCCCCGAGGGGGCGCCCCGCAGCATGCTAGAGACGCTAGTCGAGTTTACAAAATTCAAGGCATGATGCCGGCGCCCGGCGCCAGCACGGGGGCTGCGCTCTCGGCCAGCTGTATCAGCGGCTCCGGGTAAACACCAAAGCCCACCATGAATATTATCGAGAATATCATCACTGCCACCACCGATCTCGGCTCGGATACCCTCTTCTCGCCCTCGCCCTCAAAGTACATCTTTCTCATGATCCAGCCGTAAAAGGCAAGCGAGAGGGCGCTGTTCAATACCCCGGCTATGGCAAGCCACGGGGCCCACGGTGCGACAGGACCCGCGTCGAGCGCCCCTCCGAACAGCATCAGCTTGCTCCAAAAGCCGTTGAGCGGCGGTATTCCTGCGAGCGCAAAGAGCGATATCACAAGGCCAAGCGATGTAATCGGCATCCTCCTTCCGAGTCCCTTGAGCTTGTCCAGCTGGGTGGTGGCCAGGACCGCGACTATCCCCGCTACAGCTATGAATGCGGCGCCTTTCATCACGGCATGATTCAGAATGTGCAGCATCGCCCCGGAGACGCCCACCGACGAGAAGGGCGCCACTGCCAGGCCTATCAGTATGTAGCCTGCGTGCCCTATGCTGGAGTAGGCCAGCATCCTGGATAGATCCCTCTGCATTATAGCCGCCACGTTTCCAACGGTCATTGTAATCACGGCGATTATCCCCAGTGCCAGCGTCCAGTCGATGCTGAGCGCGACCGTCCCCATGACGACCACCCGGAAGGTGGCCGCAAAGCCCGCCTTTTTCGTACCTGCGGCAAGCAGCGCCGCCACCGGCGGGGGCGAGCCGTGGTAGGCGTCAGGCAGCCACATGTGGAACGGGACGATGCCCATCTTGAAGCCAAAGCCCGCTATGAATAGCCCGACTGCCAGCAGGCCCAGCGGTATTAGCTCCGCGTCAAGGACGGCAAAGCCCTGGATCACCTCGGCTATGTTTGTAGAGCCGGTTATCCCGTATGCGATGGATATCCCGTATATTATCACGGCCGACGCGAGCGCCCCGAACAAAAAGTACTTTATCGCCGCCTCGTTTGACCGCGGGTTTGACTTGTTGAATCCGGCAAGGACGTACGTCGGTATGCTCATCAGCTCCCACGCGACAAACAGCATGACCAAGTCCGTCGAGTATGCGACGAGGATCATCCCTATCGCGGAGAGCAGTATCAGCGAATAATACACCGCATGGTGCTTTAGCTTTCTCATATAGTTTATCGAGCCGACAGTCGTCATGACGGCTATCACCAGCATCGCTATTGCAAAGAACCCGCCGAACATGTCGTCCGAGATCACATCCTCGCCGAATACGGCTGCGGGCAGCACCTGCTCTGTTATCACCTGGTACGCCACGTACCCTATAGATGCGGCAAGCGCGCCAAAGGCTATCACGGCATAGAATGTGGAGCCTGTATCCTTTCTGGCCATGCCCAGAAGCGGCAGCAGCACGCCTACCGAGCCGAGCACGGCCATTATCACTATCGGGGTCGAGGTAAGCTCTATCATCTATCCATCACACCTACATCAGCAATATCAGGGCTACGAACAGTATCCCCGCTCCAAATACAAACAGGTACGACTGGGCCACCCCTGTCTGGGTCCCCTGCACGACCCTGGCGCTCCATCCCACCGCCCTCTCGAATCCCGTGTTCATTCCATAGTCTATGGCGGTCCTCTCAAAGTACCGGAATACGCCCCTCGCCAGCCACAGTGGCGCGACCACAAACGCCCAGTAGATCATCGCGTTGAGGTACCACCTGTTCAGGAGAACCTTGTGTATCGAATAGAACAGTATGTTCGAGTTGACAAAGCGCACGGGATCCACCCAGCGCCCTATGTAGAAGATATAGCCAAGGCCAATCCCTGTCGCAAATGCGCCAAGCGACGCGCCAAGGGCGACCGGGTTTAGCTCGGATAAAAAGCCCGGCAGGACTGATGCTGCAGCATGCCCCGCAGTGTGTATGCCAAACGAATGCTCCAGGTACTCTTCAAACAGGTGGTGTATCCCGCCCTCGAAGGTAAGGCCGATGACCCCGAGGCCTATGGTAAGGGCGGCCAGTATCCCGTAGGGGGCCCACATGGAGAGCGGGGCCTCGTGGATGCGGCCTCCGCCTGCCTCCATCTTTTCTATATGGGCGCTCTTTTTTCCAAAGAATACCATGCCGATCATCCTTGTGGTATAGAACGCGGTGATCACCGCAGTCAGCACGGCAATTATGAATATGGGCAGCGCCCAGGTGTTGCCTGATTCGTATACTGCTGCAAATATCGCATCCTTGCTCCAAAAGCCGGTTGTGATAAACGGGGCGCCCATTAGGGCGAGGCCGGCTGCCCACATGAACGCGTACGTCTTTTTCATGTGCTTGCGGAGGCCGCCCATATCCGTCATAAAGCGCGACCCCACTATGTGCAGGAGTGATCCCGCCGCCATGAAGAGCGACGCCTTGAACATTGCATGCGATATCAGATGGAAAAAGCCCGCCGTATACCCGTCTACAAACCTGTCGGAGAGCCCTGCCACGCCGAGCGCCATCATCATGTAGCCTATCTGGGACCCTGTCGAATATGCGAGCACCTTTTTTATCTCGGGGTTGGCCATGCCCTGGCTTGCCAGCAGAAGGGCGGTTACGGCCCCCGTCCAGGCTATTATCTCAAAGAACTGGTCGGCGAGTATCCCTGCCGCCCCCAGTGCAAAGAAGAGCGGCCCGAGCCTTGCCACAAGGAAGACGCCCGCCTTTACCATTGTTGCCGCGTGGATGAGCGCGGATACCGCCGTGGGCCCCGTCATGGCCTCTAGAAGCCACTCGTTGAGCGGGAACTGGGCCGACTTGCCCACCGCGCCCCCGAAGAGAAGCACGGCGGCAGGTATCAGCAGGCCCTGGGCCGACATGGCCGATGCCCAGGCTGTATCGGCGAGCAGCTCCTTGAATCCGAAAGTCCCCGCGAATACGAATATGAGCAGCATGCCGGCGATCATCATGACATCGCCCACCTTGGTCATGATGAAGGCCTTCATACCCGCGTGTGTCGGCGAGTAATAGTCCAGCAGGCCCAAGGAGGTCCTGCCTTCCTGACCTACATGGTCCTTTTTCTTGTCCCTATACCAGAAGCTTATCAGCGCGTACGACGCGAGCCCGACACCCTCCCATCCAAAGAACATCTGGAGGAGGTTGTCCGATAGGACTATGAGCTGCATCGACCCGATAAAGAACATCATCCAGAACCAGAACCGGACCATGTTCCGGTCGCCCTTCATGTACCCGGTGCTGTATATCATGATAAGGAACGAGATCCAGCCGACTACATTGGCCATTATTACCGCAAGCGGGTCTGCAAGCACGCCGGCTTTGATCCCTATCGAGTTTATCCAGCCTATCTGGTCGTGCACCTCCTGCGCCTCGAGCGCTGCAGGCAGCAGCGACGCGGCGGATAGCGCGCTCATCAGTGCAAAGCCGACAGCCACATAGTTGGTGGCCTTTTTCGAGCCCTTTCCCACCGCGGGCATTATCAGGGCCGCAACAAACGGCAGGATCCAGACCAGCCAGGCGGCATACGCGCCGCCCTCCAGCGCAATCCCCAGTATCTCTGTGGCCATGCTAGGCCCCCAGCACCCCTTCCATGTAAGGTATTATCCCTTCGAGGAATATGTCGGGGTATATCCCGAGCACTATTGTAAAGCCGGCGAGCACCATCATGGGGGCGGTCATGTACCAGCTTGCCTCCTTTACCTTTGCGAGGCCGATGGGGGTCTTGCCAAAGAATACCCTCTTGAGCATCCAGAGCATGTACGACATGGTCAGCGCGGTGGCAACAAGGCCGAGGCCGAACGTTACCATCCGGAGCGTCGAGCCCTCTTCTATAGCAGTCTCGAGCGCGCCATAAAATATGATCCACTCGCCCATAAAGCCGCTGGTGGGGGGTATCCCCATTATGGTCAGCGCCCCTATAACCGCGCAGACGGCAGTTATCGGCATCTTGCCTGCCAGGCCGCCAAGCTTTGAGATGCTTCTTGTGCCCGCCTGTACAATGAGAACCCCTGCAGTCATGAAGAGCAGCCCCTTGCCGAGGGCATGTGTCACATACATCATCTCTGCGCCGGCGAGCCCGAGGGTGGAATACGTGCCTATCCCGAATAACAGGTACCCCATCTGGCTTATGCTCGAATATGCAAGGAGCCTCTTGAGGTCGTCTTGCATGAGGGCCATGGCCCCCCCGTATATCATGGTGACAAGGCCCCATACGTGGAACCAGATGGCAAGCTCCCCGTACTGCAACGGCAGAAACTCTATGATCAGCCGGAATATCCCGTAGGCGCCAATCCCTATCATCACGGGGGACAGCAGGGCGCTGATCGGCGTTGGCGCCGCCCCGTGCACCCAGGGCAGCCATATGTGGAACATGAATGCGGCCAGCTTTACGCCAAGGCCGATGGCTATTGCAACAGCCGCCAGAAACGCAATGTCCGGGGGAATGACGGATTCCTGTATGTCGGCAAAGTCAAAGCTGCCCACGCTCAGCCCTATCGACAGAAAGCCGAGCAGGAGTACGACGGCGCCCACGTGGGTCCAGAAAAAGAACATGAGGGCGATCTTTCTCCGCGGCCCGTCGCCCCAGAAGGCCACGAGGAAGAAGGCGGGTATGAGCATTACCTCGAAGAATATGTAGAACTCGATCAGGTTGGTGGAGAGTATCGTCCCCAGCATCCCCATTGCAAAGACCAGGAATAGCGCAAAGTACGTACCCGACTGCCTGTTTACATACTCGTCCATTCCGCCTGACGATACCATCTCGGTCGACTGGCCTGCGCCGCCGGAACCGCCCGCCCTGCCGCGGGACTCCTCGTACATCTCCCTGAACTTGTGTACCATGTACGGCTTGGAGTAGAGCGCAAGAACGGCGCTTATCACGTATATCATTATGGCAAACGGCGCGGCCAGCCCGTCCATCAGCAGGCCGAACTCGCCGAACAGGCTCGTCCACGGATAGCGCTCCTCGTATGTCCCCTCGAGGGCGACCATGACCACCAGCACGGCACAATATGCCAGAACGCCGAACGTAAACCACGTGGTTACATTGACCCCGGCCCTTTTGCCCAGGATATACGCCACGGGGGAGAGCAGCAGGGGCAGGAAGACCGCCTGTAGAAGAGCATACTCCATTATCCCTTCAGGCTCCTAAACTCGGATACGTCCACGTTTTTGTACATTCTATATGCGACTATTATAAGCGATAGGCCGACTGCCACCTCGGCTGCAGCTATCGCTATCGAGAATAGCGCCAAGGTCTGCCCCCCGCTGTGCGGAAGAAACCTCGCAAACGCCACAAGGTTGAGGTTGGCCGCGTTTATGACTATCTCGACTGCAAAGAGCATCCGGATAAAGTTGCGCTTGACTGCAAGCCCGTATATCCCGATGGCCAGCAGCGCCACCGACACCAGCGCAAAGTCAACTAGCTCGTTGCTCATCCTCTACATCCTCCCTCCTTGCCAGTACCAGCGAGCCCGTGACTGAGCCCGCAAGGATCAGCGCCATCAGTATCAGCGCCGGCCAGTAATATGTCAAAAAGTCCGCCCCCACCTCGGTGAAGTCGACGGGGCCGCCTCCCTCGGTGACTGCCCTTATGCCGGAATCCAGGAATATCCCCCCTACTGCCGTCATGAATACCAGCATGAGGCCGACGCCTGCGAGCCTGCGCCTGCGGTCCTCGACCTTTGTAAATATCAGCTCCCTCTTGACGAGCATTACTGTAAACAGTATCAGGACGGCTATCGATCCCACGTAGACGGCTATCTGGAATAGCGCCACAAATGGCGAATCGAGCAGGAAGAAAAAGCCCGCTATCCCGCCCAGCGTCCCCATCAAGGCAATCGAGCTGTATATCAGCGAGCGCATCTCGAGCGCCGCAATGGCAGAGCCGATGGTCACTACCGATAGCGCCAGGAATGCAGCATCAGCCATGCGTAGCACCACGGTCGTCAATCACGATCTCGGCATCCTGCGCGACACTGGGCTTTACCTGCAGCTGCGCCGGCGTATAGATGAGCGCCTCCTTGGTGTACGAGGAGAGCTCGTAGTCGTTTGTCATGTATAGGGCATAAAACGGGCACGCATCCACGCACAGCCCGCAGAACACGCACTTGCCGTAGTCAATCTGTGGCATGATCGCCTTTTTGTTCTGCTTCCATGTCTCGGGGACCTTTACCATCGATATGGCCTCGGCTATGCCCTCGCAGGCTATCGCACAGAGCTGGCAGCCCGTGCAGTGGTCATGGAACAGCATGTGCCTCCCCTTGAGGCCCGCTATGCCCACGCCGGTAGTCGGGTCAAACTGGTAGCCGTCCCCGACAAACTTGAGCTTCTCTTCTGGATAGCGCAGAGTGAACCGCTTGACGGCGAGATGCTTTATGCCCGAGTTGAGCGCCTTTATTATACCGCTTGCTGTGCCCGTCAAATCAATCCTCCCGGCCCTATTACACCGGCGTAGAGCAAACCGAGTGCTATAAAGATGTTAACGAACGCCAGGCCGATCAGCTTGTACCAGCCGATCTGCAGCAGCATGTCTATCCTGATTCTGGGGAAGACGCCCCGGGGCAATAGTATGAAGAATATTACCGCGGCCGTCTTTAATACAAACCATATCACGGCGCTAAAGAACTCTATCGAGAAAAACGGCAGCCCGGGGACCGCCGCGGATACGGGGCCGAGGTTTATGCCGTCGTTGATCAGCTGCTCCTCGAGGGGCGGCCAGATGATCGGGCCGCTCCACCCACCGAGGAACAGCACGACAAAGAGGCCCGCAAACGCATAGAGCTTTACGTATGATCCCAGCTGGACCAAACCGTACATCATGCCGGAGAGCTCGGTGAGCCATCCTGCGACTATCTCGCTTTCTGCCTCGGGCAGGTCAAAGGGGATCCGTTCGAGCTCGGCCAAGGCGCATATGATGAACACGATTGCGCCAATGGGCAGGAATACTATCCACGGAAAGAACGACTGGCTTGCGGCTATCTCGGAGAGGTTGAATGTTCCAGTCAGTATTACAACGCCCAGACATGAGAGTATCAGGGGGATCTCAAACGAGACCATCTGGTGCAGGGCCCTTATCCCGCCTATGAAGGGAAACTTGCTGTTTGCCGACCACGCGGAGAGTATTGTAATTATGGGAAAGAAGCCTATGACCGCAAAGACCCCGATCAGGCCCATGTCGACATCAGCCACCACCCAGCCCGGGGCCACAGGTATGAGCGCCACGAATGCTGCAGCCGTGCCCACGAAGAGTATCGGCGCGGCGATGAAGATGGGCTTGTCGGCCTTTGCGGGTATGATTATCTCTTTTGATATCAGCTTGAGGCCGTCACCCATGAGCTGGAGCAGGCCTTCGACCTTGCCGCAGTAAAACGGCCCGACCCTGAGCTGCAGCTTGGCTAGCATCTTTCGCTCTACGAATATGGTTCCGGCGGCCAGCAGCGCCGCAAACCCAAAGCCCGGGAATACTGCAATCCTGAAAAAGTCAGTATACAGCAGGGCCTTTACCAGGGGCAAAGCGCTGTCGGGGTGCGAGAGCCAGGTCAGCGCAAGAAACGGGTTGACCAGCTCGCCGTCGACTACCGGCAGGTCGACATAGAATAGTATTATCTGCATGAGGGGGATTCCGGCAAGCGTCAGTATTATTATCGACCAGAATATGTTGTCGGTTACCGCCTTGATGAAATAGCCCAGGCGGAACTTTGGCGCTATCGTGGACATTACCGGTCGGCCTCCACGGGCCAATAGTTGAGGCTCCAGTAGACTGCCGGCATGTTGCCGAGCTTTTCGCCGCGGAGCAGGTTGGGCAGGCAGATGAGGTTCCTAAACGAGGGCACGCTGAGCTTTATCCTGTACGGCTCGGGCTTTCTGTCGGATACGATATAGCACCCGAGCGAGCCCCTGCCGGATTCCACCCTGCGGTAGACCTCCTCGTGGGGCAGCTTGCCCTTGGGGTTGGGCTTTAGCTTGGTCCTGACTTTCCCGGACTTTGGCATCTTGGACAGCGCGTCCCTTATGATCCTGCAGCTCTCCATCATGTCGAGCCACGGCACCTTGGAGCGCGCGTATGAATCGCCCTCCTTGAGGACGGGCGTCTCAAAGTCCATCTCCTCGTACGCGTCGTACGGCTCGCGCTTCCGCAGGTCAAAGTCGACGCCGCTTGCGCGCAGGACAGAGCCGGTGGTTCCAAACCTTACCGCATCCTGCCTGGACAGCACGCCGGTTCCGACGGTCCTTGCCTTGAGTATCGGGTTGTCGTAAAAGATATCGGCGTACTCCTTTATGCGCTTTTCAAAATAGTTGACCTGCCTGAGGCATACGTCCTCGAAATTTGCGGGAAGATCATTGCGGACTCCGCCGGGCACAAAGTACGCGTGGGTGACCCTGGCGCCCGTGAGCTTCTCCATTAAATCAATGAGCAGCTCGCGGTCGCCTGCCGGCCACATGAACATGGTCGAGTGCCCTAGGAATATTCCGTATATGGCCAGCCAGTACTGGATGTAGATGCACTTGTTGAGCTCCGACGCTATCACCCTGACGTATTTCGCGCGCTCGGGCACCTCGACGCCGATTATATCCTCGGCGGCAAGGCAGTACGGGTACAGTATGTTGCACGAATCATGTATGACGGGCCTCTCCAGGTGGGGAATGTTGAGGACAAAGTTCCTGTATTCCGCCATCTTCTCCTCGCCGCGGTGCACGTACCCGGGGTCCGGGTCGCAGCTGACTATGTAGTCGCCGTCTATCTTTACGACAAGCCTCATGTGGCCAGAGCCTGGATGCTGCGGGCCCACATTGAGCGTCATTATGCGGTCGTCCGCCTTTTCTATTTCCAGTCCGGGTGCTAGTTGTCTGCTCATGCCTACCGCCCCTTTATCGCAAAGTCCTTTCTGAGGGGGGGCAGGTCAGCCCAGTCCTCAGGCAGCAGGAGCCTCCGGTTGTCCGGGTGGCCCTCAAAGTATACGCCGAGCATCTCAAAGCACTCCCTCTCGTGGAATTCCACGCTGTAAAATACATCCCTGAGGCTGGGAAGCCGCGTCGAGTCGTTTCCCGGGTCCGGCACATCCTCTCTTGGGGCGCGCGTCGCAAGGGCCAGCACCTGCCCCGACAGGGACGGGTCCAGGTACGATCCCAAGTGGTATACCACCTCGATCTCCCCGTTCTCTGGGTAATCCACGCCTGCGACAGATTCTGCATGGTCAAAGTTTAGCTCGTCCCGGATGAACTCGGCCACCTCCTTGATGTCGGGGCTCTTTACCATTATGCGCGTCCTTCTGGGCTGTACAAACGAGACCTGCGCCCTGTCCCCGAACTTTTCAGTAATCCTGTCAGTGAGCCCCTTTTCAAACTCGGGCAGCTTCTCTTCTTCCTTGGCGGGCGGCGCTGCTGGTTTTGGGGGAGCGGCCTTGTCCGCGGGTGGTGCTGCCGGTTTGGTTTCCGCCGGTTTGTCCGCGGCAGGTTTTAGCTCTGCAGGTTTGTCCGCGGGTGGTGCTGCGGGTTTTACTTCAGGTTTGTCCGCGGCAGGTTTTACCTCTGCAGGTTTGTCCGCGGGTGGTGCTGCGGGTTTTACTTCAGGTTTGTCCGCGGCAAGCTTGCTCTCTGCCGGTTTGTCCGCGGATGCTGCAGGATTGCTCTCTGCAGGCTTGGCGGGGGCCTCCCCACTCTCCGCGCTCATACTTCTTTCCTGGCCCTCATTCTCTTGATCTTTTCTTGTAACAGCATGCAGCCCTGTATGAGGGTCTCGGGCCTGGGCGGGCAGCCTGGAACGTACACGTCTACCGGCAGGACGCCGTCTATCCCCGGGAGAACGTTGTAGGAATCAAAGTAGAGACCCCCGGTTATCGCGCACGCCCCCATTGCTATGACATATTTCGGCTCGGGCATCTGGTCGTATACCAGGCGCAGCCTCGGGGCCATCTTTCTTGTTATCGTCCCCTGGACCACAATCAAATCGCACTGCCTGAGGGATCCGAACGCCTCTATTATCCCGAACCTCTCGACATCATATTTCGGGCCGGATGCCGCCCCGAACTCCACGCTGCAACAGGCGGTCTCTATGTGGACCGGCCACAGGGACCATATCCTGCCCCAGTTTATCGCATAGCCGAGCGGCTTGTCTATGGCCTTTTCCAGTATGTCGCCAAGCTTGCCCATCAGGACGTTAGCGTTCTGGGGCGTTACTACATCCTTAAGCAACTGCACTCACCCCTACCATATGTCCCGTCTCCTTGACTGGTACAGTGCAAACGACATTGCCGCGAACATTATCCCAAGGAACGCTATCACCGGGAGGGTGGCGGTCTTTGGCAGGTGCAGTATTGTCCCACCCCATGCGTACAGGAAGATCGCCATGACATCAAATACCACGAACATCAGGATGTACGCGTAATACTGCATCATAAAGTGTGTCCGCCCCTCGCCCTTGGGGACCTGGCCGCACTCCATGGGCAGGTACTTGACGGGGTTGTCGCCTGACCTGGGGGAGATCATCCTAGAGATCAGCAATGCGGGGGCCGTCGCACCGGCCGCAAACCCAAACATCAGCAGGACAGTACTGTAGCTGCCTGCCACTTCCCCCACCAAGGCAGTATCGGATTTAAGGGAATGCTATAAAAAGGTATTCAGAATCTCCGAAGGGTTTTTTGTGCAAAGCCTGGCCCTGCAAAGTTCTTAATACGGGGGCGCCCCTGCCCGCTCCATGGCACTCAACATAGGTGACAAGGCGCCGGACTTTGAGCTGGTGGATACCGATCTGAAGATGAGGAAGCTCGGCGAGTTCAAGGGCAAAAAGGTCGTCCTGTCGTTCTTTGTGGCGGCAAGCTCGCCTGTCTGCGAGACCGAGCTATGCACGTTCCGTGATTCATGGGATGAAATCTCCAAGCTCGGGGCGCAGGTGGTAGCGATCAGCAACGACGGCCCGTTTGCAAACAAGGCCTTTGCCGAAAAGCACAACCTCGGCTTTCCTGTCCTGGGGGACTATACCAGCAGGACCATCCGCGACTATGACATACTCATGCCGGACCTGCTCCATGTAAAGGACTACAACGCGGCCAAGCGCTCGGTCTTTGTCATAATGGAGGACGGGACCATCGGGTACAAGTGGGTCTCAGAAGACCCCCTCAAGGAGCCCAACTATTCAGAGATCAAGGGCTTTCTAAAGGGAAACTAGGTTTTTTATTCTATCTCGGCGATGACGTCGTTCTTTGCGACGCTGCCGCCCTCCTTTATGCTGACGGATTTTACCGTGCCGTCTTTGTGCGCCTTGACGGCCACCTGCATCTTCATTGACTCAAGGACCGCCACGGGGTCGCCCTTCTTTATCTCGTCCCCCTCGGATACCTCCAATGATACGACCTTGCCTGGTATCTGGCTCCGCAGGGCAATGCCGGGGCCGCCGCCTCCCCCGCCGCCCGAATTTTTGTAGACTATCTTGTCTAAATCTGCATGCATGCCTGCCCTGACGGGCGTTCCGTCGATTATCATGTCAATGCCGGATGTGCTCCTCTCCAGGTATCTTGCCGAGTGGTACTTTTGGTCCAGCAGAAACTCCATCCCGCGGGGGCCCATCGATATTACCTTGAGCCGCACCTCTTTTCCGTTTATCTCCAGTGTGTATTCTCCGTTTCCGGGGTTTGCCGCCATCCTGCCCTCGAAGGAGCCCGCGTCTTCTATCTCGTATTTCATATTATGCGCCTCCCTTCCATGCGGTTCCGCTGTTCCCGCCCGCCCTGCTCGATAGAAACTCCGAGTGCATTATGGCGGCGGCTGCTGCAGCCTCGCCGTTTGCGGCCCTCTCCTTTTTGATGTCTTTGTCCAGCCTGTCTATGATATTGTACCTGGAGAGAAAGTCCGTGGAGAGCTCGCCGTTTTTGTACTCGTCGGATGCCATTATCGTCTTGTAGAGGGGGATGGATGTCTCCACTCCTTCCACGTAAAAGTCGCCGAGGGCGCCCAGCATCCTGAGCCTTGACTCCTCGAATGTCGCCCCCCAGGTGCACAGCTTTGCCATCAGAGAATCATAGAACGGCGAGACTGTGCATCCAGGGTACAGGTATGTGTCGCACCGCACGCCCGGCCCGGATGGCAGCTTGACGTCCGGGACCGGCCCGACCGACGGCGCAAAGTCAAGAAACGTATCTTCTGCGTTTATCCTGCACTCTATGGCGTAGCCGTTCATCCTCAGGTCATTCTGCTTGAAGGGCAGGGGCTCGCCGTTTGCTATGTCTATCTGCAGCTTGACTAGGTCCAGCCCCGAGACCAGCTCCGTTATGGGGTGCTCCACCTGCAGCCTCGCGTTGATCTCTATGAAATAAAACTCGCCGGAATCCGCGCGCAAAAACTCTGCCGTTCCCAGGTTGGTATAGTCGACGGCCTCGGCTGCCTTGACCACCAGATCGCCTATCCTCTTGCGGGTATCCTCGTCCATTACAGGCGAGGGGGTCTGCTCGATGAGCTTCTGGTTTCTTCTCTGTATCGAGCACTCCCTTTCGAATATGTGGACTGCGTTTCCGTGCTTGTCGCGCGCCATCTGGTATTCTATATGGCGGGTCCTCTTGAGGAACTTTTCCACCAGTATGGCCGACTTGCCTACAGCCGCTATCGATTCTGCTGTGGCAGAATCATATCCGCCCCTGAGCCCGCCCTCGTCTTCAGCCAGGCGGATGCCCCTGCCGCCCCCGCCAAAGACCGACTTGAGCAGAACAGGATAGCCTATCTTTGACGCTATGCCGGCCGCCTCGTCGGCGCTGCCCACCAAGCCCGGGCTGCCGGGAACCGTGGGCACATCGGCCTTGAGCATTGCGGCCTTGCACTCCATCTTGTCGCCGCACAGGTTCATCGATTTGGCGGAAGGGCCGATAAAGTTTATCCTGTTCTTTTCGCACAGCGCGGCAAACTCGCCGTTCTCCGAGAGAAAGCCGTATCCCGGGTGAATGGCATCCGCGCCGGAGGAGAGCGCCGCCTCTATGATCCTCTGCTGGTTGAGGTAGGATTCAGCCGGGGCCGCCCCGCCTATGTGGTATGACTCGGATGCCTTTTTGACGTGCAGCGCGTTATAGTCCTCGTCGGAGTATACTGCCACCGACCCAAGGCCGAGCGCCCTGCAGGTCCTGATCACCCTTAGCGCTATCTCGCCCCTGTTTGCTATGAGAATTTTTTCAATCAATCCGATCACAGGTTTATGTTTCCGTGCTTTCTGGAAATGCGGCCCTCGCGCTTGGACGAGAGCATCTCGAGCGCCTTTATCAGCATGGGGCGGGTCTCTGCGGGGTCTATTACGGCGTCCACTGTCCCGTGGGACGCGGCAACGTACGGGTTGTCGAACTTTTCGGCAAAGTTGCCTATCAGCTCCTTTTTGAGCCCCTCGGGGTCGGATGCCGCAGCCAGGTCCTTTCGGTTCATTATCTTTACGGCAGCTTCTGCGCCGAGCACGGCGCAGCGGGCGGTAGGCCACGCATAGTTGATATCCGTTCCCAGGTTCTTGCTGGCCATGGCTATGTAGGCCCCCCCGTAGGCCTTGCCTATTACCAGCGTTATCTTGGGGATGGTGGCCTCGCAGTATGCAAAGAGGAGCTTGCTGCCGTGCCGGATTATCCCGCCGTGCTCCTGGTCGGAGCCGGGCATGTACCCCGGGGTGTCAACAAGGGTGATCACCGGTATGTTGAACGCGTCGCAGAACCGGATGAACCTTGCGGCCTTGCTGGACGCGTCTATGTCGAGCGCGCCCGCAAGGCTGGCCGGCTGGTTGGCCACTATTCCTGCGGCCCTGCCGTTGAACCGGCCGAACCCTACTATGATATTCGTGGCAAAGTTTTCGTGCACTTCAAGGAACGTGCGGTCGTCCACTATCGAGTGTATCACATTTTTCATGTCGTAGGTCTGCAGCGGGTTCTCGGGGATCATTCCGATAAGGCCGTGGTCGAGCCTGTCGGGGTCGTCGGCAGTCTTTACTACCGGCGGCTCCTCCCTGTTGTTCTGGGGGATAAACGAGAGCAGCTTCCTGATATAGTCCATGCAATCGTACTCGTTCTTTGCGACAAAGTGGGCCACGCCGCTCTTGGACCCGTGGGTCATGGCGCCGCCGAGGTCCTCAAACGAGATGGACTCGCCGAGGACCGTCTGCACCACGTCGGGCCCCGTGACGAACATGGTGGCCGACTTTTCGACCATTATCACAAAGTCCGTCATGGCGGGCGAGTACACGGAGCCCCCCGCCGACGGCCCTATGCTAGCTGTGATCTGGGGCACCACCCCGGATGCAAGCTGGTTGTGGTAGAATATGTCCGCAAACCCGTCGAGGCTCATTATCCCCTCCTGTATACGGGCCCCCCCTGAATCCATGACCCCTATCACGGGGCAGCCTGTCCTTACTGCATGGTCCATCAGCTTTGTGATCTTTTTTGCGCCCATCTGGCTGAGCGTGCCGCCCATCACGGTAAAGTCGTACGCGAAGACAAAGACCTTCCTGCCGTCTATCCTGCCGTACCCGCCGACAACCCCGTCCCCAAAGAACTTTTTCTTCTGCATGTCGAACTCGTGGTAGTGGTGGGTCGCCAGCGAGTCCACCTCCGTAAAGCTCCCCTCGTCGAGCATGATGGCTATCCTCTCCCTGGCGGTGAGCTTGCCCTTGCCGTGCTGGGCCTCGATTCTGGCCTCCCCGCCCCCCATGAGGGCGGACCTGTTGTTGGCCGAGCGCTTGTCAAGCTTTTCAGAATGCATGCCTGCGCAGGGCCGGTCCCATGCATATATTATTTTGCCGGATCAAATCCGCCCGCGGAAATTTGGAAATATTTTAATCAACGGGGTACCGGGGGTCATGCATGGTAACGGACGTCCCGGCAAGGATCACCTACATCGAGCTGCTCAGGGAGGACCTTGTGATAATACGGCTGGTCCCGGAGGGCCGCGACATGCCCGAGTACCAGACGGGGCAGTTTCTCACCCTGGGCATGGGCATACCCTCGGAGAACCACAAGCTCGTCAGGAGGGCATATTCCATCGCCTCGCACCCGGGCAACCGCAAGTACTTTGAGTTCGTCATAAGGTGGGTCAGAAAGCCGCTGCCAGGCCGGGTCACCACCGAGCTCTTCTATGCAAGCGAGGGGGACACGGTCCAGATGGGGATGCCCACCGGCAACGCGCTGACCATCGATTACAAGCTGCCCGACGGCAGGCCCGACAACAGGAGGATCATCTGCGTGGGCGGGGGCACGGGGATCGCCCCGTTTGTCGCATTTGCAGACCACCTGCGCTCCACCGGCGACAAAAGGGAGATCATCGTTCTTCACGGTGCCAGCTATGTGGACGAGCTCAGCTACAAGTCCCACTTTACGGGGCTCGAATATGATAGCGCTGATAGTAACGACTGGAACTTCAAGTACAGGGCCGCCATAAGCCGGCCCAAGGAGAGGTTCAACAGGTCGTGGTCCGGGCACACGGGCAGGGTGGAATCATTCTTCAAGCCTGGCAAGGAGGGGCGCTCGCCTCTAGAGGAGCTGGTGGGGGAAGAGATAACGCCGGAGAACACCATGATATACATCTGCGGCTACCAGGGGACGATAGACGGGGTCATGGAACACGTGGAGAAAAAGGGCTTTGTGACCCTGCACGACAAAAAGGAAGACGGCAGCTATGCCGTCAAGTATGAATCGTACGGCTAGCCCGTCTGCTGTATAGCGCGGAAAATGGCCCCGCGGCAGCCATGCCGCCAAGAATCGTACTATTGCCGGGGCACGTAGAAAGGGCCCCTGCACGACAGCCACACCGTATACGGCTAGGCCTCGTTCTTTTGGCGGAGTATTACCTGCATCAGGGCCTCCCTGTTGTAGCCGATGCCGTGCTCCTCTTCCATGTGCGTTCCGAACGTATCCACCACAGAATCCACCTCGCCTTCTGCAACAAACTCGCACTCGAAGCCATAGTCGGCGCACCGCAGTTTTGTCATCGGGGGCATTCTAGGAATATAAAATAAAAACGTTGAGAATCCCCCGCGGGCAGGTGCCATTCCCGGCTAGCCCCGGTGCATGGCCATCATGGCGCCCAGGACCGGCGCCTCCTTGGCCACCATGGCGTCTGCCGCCGGCATCTTCGCCATGCGGGCCCTGAGGCCCTCCATCTCGTGTTCAGCTATATGGTCCCTGAACATGAGCTTGACGCCCGGGAGCCCGGATATGTCCTCGTTGACCGCCCTTGGCTGGGATATGTCAAGGATCATGGTGCCTGTCTTTTTGTCCTTCATGCCGCGCCCGATCACGGATTCCGTCAGCACGTGATAGTCGGCTGTAGTGGCCACAAAGACGATGTCAAACCTGCCAAAGTCGGCCATTACATCCGTGAACCCGACGGGCGTCCCCCCGAGGATGCTTGAAAAGCCCTCGGCCCGTACGGCCTCCTTGCTGGTCACCTCGAATGCATGCCCGCCTGCCTCCATCGCCTTGGCCACAAGCGCGGCCGTGCTGCCGGTCCCCATCAACAGGATCTTCTTGCCGGCCATGCCGGCGCCCTCTTCTGCCATCCTGACGGCTATGTCCCCTATGGTCTGTATGTCCTCGCCTATCCCCGTCGACTCCCTTATCCTGGATCCTATCCGGAGGGCCGTATCGAACAGCAGCCCGAGCACCTCCCCCGAGGCGCCCGCCTCTTTTGCTGCCGCCTCGGCGGACCTTATCTCGTCGTGGATCTCCGACTTGCCCACCACCACCGATTCGAGGCCCGCTGCCAGCCTCAGCAGGTGGACGCACGCTTCTGCATTCCTGTACACCCCGAGCGTCTGGTCAAAGTGGTCAAGGTCGTACTGGTCGGGCTCGGTGAGCCCTATCCATATATCCTCTATCTGCTTGATTGTCAGCCCCTGCCCCGCGGAACTCCGCACGTCGGGCGCATCGGATTCCCTTGGAACCACCATGAAGACCTCGACGCGGCTGCCGGTCTGCAGTATCAAAACCTCGGAGATGCCGGGGATCTTTTTGAACTCGGCAAGCGCCGCCGGCACATCCTTGAATGAAAAGCGCGCAAGCTTGTACAGGGGGACCGTCTTGTAGGTGATCCGCGCGCATATTATGTCAAAATTGTTTTCCGCCATGGGGGCACCTATTTCTTGGCCCTGTCCCTTCCGCCCTTTGCAGTCCTGAAGACGTTCATTCCCAGGTGGTAGTTCTCGTACATGCAGTCGAGCTTTCTCAGGTCTTCCTCGGCCCTGCGGATGGCGTCGCCGCCGGCGCCAGAATCCGATAATCTTTGCAGCTTCTGCTCGGCCTCCTCCCTGACCTCGCCGAGCCCCATCTCATAGTTTGATGTGCCGGCAAACTCCTTGCTCAATACATGCTTTGGCTCGTACCGGGGAGTCTGGTCGGTCGGCACCTCGACCCTTCTCGATATCTCCGCCTTCTGCTCGTCGCTGAGCACGGGGACTGTCGGCACGCGGTCCCCCTTGTCCAGCCAGAACTCCGGCTCACCCAGCACGCGGTTGAATATGGTCTCCCCGCTCCTCTTGTCGGTAAAGGTCTCTGATTCTTTATCCACTTTGAGCCCCTTTGCAATGCCCTGGTATTCTGATTCGATCTCCGCGTCAGCCGCCTCCCTCGCGGCCTCCATCCTGGCGGCAGCGGCCTTTGCCTCCTTTTCTGCTATCTCTGCTGCCTCGCGCGCCGAGCCTGACTTTGCCCCGGGATCTGCGGAACCCTCAGGCTCTGCGGCCTTTGCGGCGCTCCCGGGATCTGCTGCCTTTGCCTCAGGCTCTGCGGCGCTCCCGGGCTCTGCGGAACCCTCAGCGGCCTTTGCCTCAGGCTCAGTGGAACCCTCAGGCTTGTTCTCTGACAATGGCCATCCCCCCGGGGGGCTAAATTTTAAGATTTAGCAGTGGAAACTTGGATCCTGCCGCCTCCCGGTACAGTGAATACACGTCGCCCTTGCCCATGCACCCCCCGCAGACGCACAGCTGGGAGACGGCATCAAGGTCGCAGTCCTCCCTGAACTCGCACTCGGGGCATCCTGCCGGGCCTCCGCATATTATGCAGGAGAGCTCCTTTGCCTCCCCGCAGGCCTCGTGCTTTACGCCCTTGTCCTTTTGCCAGAACCCCTGCTCGTTGGCGGCCACGGGCTTGCCGCATACCACGCATTTTCCGGGATACTTCATCTTCATCCTGATCCAGCTCATCCCAGCCTCGCTACCTCCTTTTCAAGCACCTCGGCATGACCTTCCTCAAGGCCGGGATCGAACTTTTTGTTTTTTATACATTGCAGCATGTACGGAAAGTAGAACGTCCCAAAGGCGCTCCTCGAGGTGTGCATTATCCCGCCCATCACCCCGAACACCTCGCCCAGGGACTTGCCGTCCCAGCGGAGCCTGTTGAGCAGCGGCCACGGCAGGTTGTACTGGGTATACCTAACCTTCATCTCCGGGCTGAAGGCGCCGGCAAGTATCCCGTCAAGATAGCGGAGCAGCCTCCACTGCTGGGTCCTCCTTATCCTGCCGTATAATACATCGGCATCCGAGATCACCCTGAGCACCCGGCTCATCTCGCCTGCAGGCAGGGAGCTTGTAATCACGCTCGAATAAAACGCGCCTATCTTTTCCCGGGGGTCTATCTGCATTGCATACAGGACGGCCCTTGCCTCCTCCGGGGTCTTTGCCTTGAAGAATGCGTTTATCCCGGCCTCTACGTCTAATTTTTCAAATGATTTTTCCGTGGGGGGATCAAAGCCGCCGGCCAGCGACTGCGCAAGGTTCAGCATGGACCGTATGTCCCCGCGCGATTCGCTGATCACCTTTATCTCCGCGCCGGGGGAGAGCGACGCGCCCTCTTCAGACAGGACCTTTCTCAGGTATACCCGCATGAGCCTTGGCGGAAGGGGCCTGAACGGTATCAGCTTGGAGGTCTTTTTTATCGACTTCATCTTTGGCGATGCGTCAGAGTTGGCGGCAAGGACTATCGGGACAGCGGGCTCTTTGAGTATCTTTATGAGCGCCTCGGCGCCCCCAAAGTCGGAGCGGCCGTGTATGCCGTCTACCTCATCGATGAATATCATGGGGCTGCCAAGGACGCTGACGTTGCCCAGCACGGGGGAGAGCACCTCGTTTATCCTGGACTTGCTCCGGGCATCGCTTGCGTTGAGGCTTATGACGTCATACCCGTGGGCCTTGGCCGCCAGGTTGGCCACTGTCGTCTTGCCTGTTCCGGGCGGGCCCACCAGCAGGACAGGCTTTGTGCCCTTTTTCCACTTGGAGAACCACCCGGAGAGGGCGGCACGGGCCTCTTCGTTTCCCACCATGGACGGTATGTCCCGGGGCCTGTGCTTTTCTGACCACATCATGGCCCGGCCACCGGGAGCCCCGCCTCCAGCTTGTCCCACAGGCCGGACTTTTGCAGCCGGCCGTACCAGTGCTCGTTGTAATGCTCTACCGACAGGAATAGAAACTCTAGAAAGTCCCTGTACTCGAATCCTTCGGGCAGCATCCCCATGCCGAGCCTTGCGTCCCGGAGGTACTGCCTGCCCCTCTCCATGGCCAGCTCAAAGCCCCTCCGGACGCTGCCCGAGGATAATGCATAGTAGAGGGGCCACGACGGCACCTTGACTGCCGCATCCCTTATGGAATCCTCGATCTCGTTGCCGCATCCCACGCCTTCTGCAGCGCCTGCCATCCCCGTATAGAAGGCCTCGCCGAGCCGGCTGTTGTCCAGGGCCATGTTGCGCCCGGCAGTCCCCATTACCGAGCGGTACTTTTTGTAGGATTCCTCCATCTCTTCCCCGGTTATCCCTGTAGGCCTCGACTTGAGCTCCACGTCCAGGCGCTGCCCCTCCCTTGCCTCCCTGAATCCCTCCTCGAAGACCCGCAGCACCTCCTTGCCTCCCCGGGCTATCTTGGCCCGCGCCATGTTCAGTATGTAGGGGTTCATCAGCCGGTAGTCGTCTAGATACTCTATGTCCTCGTCCCTGTCCATTATCCTGTCCATGGGCTCGCTGAGGTCGATGGCAATTATGTGGCCCTCTACGAGGTCGCGCCTGAGCCCTGGATCGTCCCTGCCGTCTATGCTTGCTGCCGCATCGTACAGGGCGCTAAACACCGGAAACGTCATCTTTACAAAGTTCGAGTCAGTTATCCTGTCCACGCGGTCCTTCAATACTGTGGGATCCCCCAGCCTTGCCTTGGCGGCTTCCGCTTCTGATGAGCCGAGCGCCATGATATCCGACCCCACCTCCCTGGCAAATATCTTCTGTGTTTCAGCGGGATCCGGATCCGACTTGATCTGTTCTAACAGGCCCTCTGCAAAGCGGCGCCGAAACGCGGGAAACTCTGCCTCATACTCGTCCTTGTATTTGGAGTATAATCGGTATCCTGCCGACTTGAAGAGCCCCTGCTTGAGGATCTCCCTGCCGGGCTTTGTCCCCATCAGCGCCTCCTTTGAGCTCAGCGAGGAGTCCTTGCCGGTCATCACGCGATGACTCCACGCTAATTATTTATGCCTTCAAGCGGCAGCACCCGATATTCCACTTAAATTACGATCCGCCGGGGCCGCTGCATGTCAATGCTGGAGCACCTAAAGGAGGCGTCGCGGCTGGTCGGCGAGGCCATAAAGGGGATGCCAGGGACCGAGCGCGCGGCAGGCGACTTTGGCAGGGGGGCAGGCGGCGACGTATCTCGGAGGATTGACATGGTGGCAGAAGAGGCGGTCCTGGATTATCTAAGGGGCAGCGGCGTCGAGTGCACCGTTCTTGGAGAAGAGTGCGGACGTATACAGATAGGGGATGACCCCCGCGGCTTTGTCATAATGGACGCGATAGACGGGTCTGCCAACGCGGTGCGGGGGCTGCCGTTTTTCTGCTGCTCGCTTGCGTTTGCAGAAGATAACAGGCTCAGCACCATAACTGATGGCGTGGTGGCCGACCTATCCGCAGGGGACACCTACTGGGCGTCAAAGGGAAGAGGGGCGTTTTGCAACGGCTCCCCGATGCAGGTGCACAGGGGCGGGCTCCCGTACAGGATAGTCGGCATCAACACGTCGGGCGCGGGGCCTGAGCTCATGGGCAGGCTCCAGCATGTATACGGGAATCACAACCATACAAGGCACCTCGGAGCTAACGCCCTCGAGATGGCTCTCTTGGCGGCAGGGCTCATGGATGTATTCATCGACTTTCGGGGCAAGATAAGAATCCAGGATGCGGCAGCCGGGTGCCTCCTTGTCAGGGAGGCCGGGGGGATAGTATTAGACGAGAACCTGAAAGAGCTGGATTCTGCCCTTGATTATTCTGTGAGGCTCTCGTTTGCTGCAGCATCAGACAGGGCGGTCCTCGATACTGTGCTCACCGGCGACGGCTCGAGCCCGTGGACTGGCCTGGGGTAGGCCCGCTGTCGCGGTCCTGCAGCCATCTGCCCCCGCCCAGGTCCCTCTCCATCTTGAACAAGAACTGTTGCGCGTACCCGGCGTATGGCCCAAAGTATTCCACCACTTTGTCATGCAGCTCTGCATACTTTTTTGGAGTAAGCGTTCCGGGGGGGAGCGGGACTGCTCGTGAATAGTATCTCTCCAGTATGCGCATCGTCCACCTGTCTATCGGAAACGCCTCGAGCTTATCGAGCGAGAATAGCATTACACAGTCGGCTATCTTGCCGCCTATACCGGGCACGGCGATCAGCGCTTCCATGGCCTTTTGGTATCCGGATCTTCTCAGGGAGGCAAGGTCAAGGCCGCCCCCGGCTGCTTCTGCCGACGCGTCTTTTATGAACCCCACACGGTACCCGAGGCCGCAGCTGAGCAGCTCCGCCCTGCTCGCAGAAGCCAGGTCCCGCGGGCGCGGAAAGACACGGAACTCCTCGCCCCGGAATTTTGTCTTTTTGCCAAATGTAGAGCAGATCCTCCTGAGGCGGTCCCTGATGCACGGTATGCTAGAATTCGACGATGCCATAAACGAGATGCAGCACTGGAAGGGATCCTGCCTGAGCAGCCGCAGGCCCGGGTACTTTTTTACCGCCTTTGCCACTGTTTTGTCGCCTGATATATCATCTATTATCCCCCCAAGGTCGTCCCCGTTCCGAAAGTACCTCCCCCAGTCGCCCGTCTTTGACGATATCCCGAACGGCTCGGGACTGATCCTGATTATGTTGTTCCCGTCTATCCCGTACCATGAGGAGCCCCTCTTCTCCCAGAGGAATACCTGGCCGCTGTTTACGGTCTGGTCTGCGCCAGTCCACTCCAGCGGCTCAGACCGTGACAACTTCGCTTTCTTGCGCGGCGTGCGCCTTGAAGCCTGTAGCCTCGGTGATCTCCTCGGCAAACTTTGAGCAGGACTCGCGGTCTCCATGCACTGTCAGCACCTCGGGATCCCCCTTTATCGACTTTATCATCTCGAAGAGCTCCGTCCGGTCGGAGTGGCCGGAAAACTGGAACTGTTTTACCTCTGCTGCAACGCTCATCTCTTTGCCGCGGCTGACAATCTTGCCGGTCTCTAGCAGCTTCTTGCCCGGCGTCCCCTCGCCCTGGTACGATACAAGCGCTATGCCGTTTCTCGCGTCCATTGCCAATTTTTGCAGGTAGAATATGGCGTTGCCGCCCACCAGCATTCCGGCTGGGGATATTACCACGCAGGGCTCGCCGAGCGCACGCTCCCGCTCGTAATGGCTCCTAATCGATACCGACCTGTTTATCGCGTCTGAAAAGACCTTGCTGTCCCTCAGGTATTCCGGGTGGCGGAGCATTATGTCGTTTACCTTGAGGGCCATCCCGTCCATGATTATCTTGTGCCCAAAATTCGCATTCCTGAGTACACACGCGACCTCCTGCGAGCGCTCTACGGAAAACGACGGTATGAAAAGAGTGCCCTTTCTGTCCATGACCTCGTTGGCAAACTCGATGAGGTTGCCCTCGGATTCCTGCCTGGGCATCTGGTTTGTCTGGGAGTATGTGCTCTCTGTAATCAGCATGTCAATCTCGCCCACGTCAAGGTCAGCCTCCCGGAGCATCCTCGAGCCCCTGACATGGATGTCCCCCGTGTAGAAGAGCTTTCGTCCCTCGGATTCGACGAGGACCGTCCCCCCGCCTATCACGTGGCCTGACTCCCTGAGCTCAAAGGTGGCATCACCCCGCTTGACCTTCTCCTTGAACCCGATCTTTATCGAGCTCCTCATCATGCTGTTCACCTCAGGCAGGTCGAATATGTGGACATTGCTCTTTATCTTGAGCATATCCTCGATCAGCAGCTTGCTCAGCTCGAGAGTGGGGGCAGTGGCATAGGTGTCCACATTCCCGCTGATGTACATGGACGGGACGTTCCCAGAGTGGTCGAGGTGGGCGTGCGTGATTATTATGGAATCCACGTCCCTCGGCTTGACGTGTACGGGGTACTTTGGCGGATCGCCCCTCCTTCCGAACATTATCCCATAGTCGAGGAGCAGGTTTGTGCCGTTGCAGCCCACCAGGAAGCCGGATCGCCCCACTTCGCCTGCTGCGCCCAGCACCTTTACATTCAAGGATTGTACGGCCCGATCGCCACCTTATAATCCTCTTTATTCGCGCTGATCGTTCCGCAGATCGCATAATCTTCAAAAGCTTTAATTACCATATCGATACTTTCCATTTCATGGGACGCACATATCAGGAGTGGCTGAATACCCAGGATCCGGCATTTGTAGCAAAGGTACGCGCCGGTGACGAGAACAACAAGCCACTGTTGAATCAGATAAACTGGATTTGGGTCGCAAACATGATGGCTCAGAAATCCGAGCTAAACCCCACCTCTGCCGAGCTCCTTGACTGGGTAACCTCCGGTCAGATCGAGGCAATGAGGGAGAGGGAAAAGAAATAACCCTATACAGGCGTTAGTTTTTTCATTTTTTTATCCGGATGCGCCATGCCCTGCGGCGGGTGTTTCCGGTGCGGGGATCCCGGGGCGATCTGCACTGGTTCATCCCTGTTCACTGCGATCAGGCGCCGGTGCGTGTACTCCCGTGCCTAGAAAATAACCGCGTTATGCAGATCCATAATAGTTTAAATACCAACCGGGCATTCAGGTCGTTGTAATGCCAATAGCAATACTTCCAGACATTGACGAGCAGCGGTGCATTGGATGCGCCCTGTGTGTCGAGATCTGTACAACCCTAGGACCTGACGTTCTTCGTGTAAAGCCCGTAGAGGGCTGGAAGAGAGGCAAAGCATTCGTCTTTTACCCAGAGAGATGCATCACTGATGGTGCGTGCATCGGAGTCTGCCCAACAAAGGCAATCTTCTGGATGAGACCAATGAACTATACTGCCGGCCAGCCCGTACCTCTACACAAGAACGGTATCTTCGTCAAGGGTTGGGCAGAAGACGCCGGACTTTAGGCGTAATCAGGTATTTTTTCTTTTTCTACTTTTCAGGGCAAGCCTGCGCGCGCCCTTTGCCCTCTTGATGAAATGGGAGATGAACGGGTCTGTCTTTTCATAGTGGATCTCTGCGAACTTGTTCCTGGCAAGGAACGCATCCCATGTTATCGCAAACTCGGCAAAATCTCCGGGTTCTGCTCTTCCGCCGTATACATAGTGGGCTGCGGGAAATATGTCAGAGATCTCGACGGGGATGATACCAAGTACTGGGTTGTACTGGCAGAACTGGACCTTGCCGGGATCTATAAAGCGCGCCTTTAGCGTTGAATACTGGGGGGAGAGGTAGGCAGGCTTTATCTGCGCGTCCCTTGTGATACAGAGGATCTTTTTTCTCGTCGTATACTCACGGGCCATGTTATGGTAGGAGATTACCTCGGGCCTGTACTGGTCTTCTGGACCGAACAGGAATACCGCCCTTGATTTGAACCGCGGGGTGGTCCGGATAAAGCGTGCGCCGTTTTGCTCCAGTATTCTGGCCGATTCAAATAGCCTCGGGTGCGCCCTCATCTTTTTCATGGTATACTCCCAGAGGCGGCCCTCGTGGATGGCCTCTTTTACGCGGTCCACTTCTGACTTTATCGCGTGCAGGTTGTGCAGGGCTATCCCGTCTATTCTCTCTTTATCCTTGGCCCCTGCAAGCTCGGGCGCAGTATACTTTGAGCATACTTCGCAGCTGCACGACAGGTATCCCATCTCCTTTATGCGCCTGGTTCCGTCTTCGGTGATGTACCTGCCCTGTCTAGCGTAGAGAATGTACGAGGCAGAATCGAACGTGTCGCAGCCCAAGGAGATAGCCAGCGGGATGGTCAGCGGGTGCCCCGCGCCAAACAGGTGGAGGGGGACAGAATCGGGGATTGATTCTCTTGCTGCTGCTATCATGCCGGCAAGCGGCCCGTACTCGTACGATTCCATAAACTCGACGGGGCTGCCTAGCGCCATCATGCGAAAGCCGTATCCTGTGAGCGCCTTTGCAGAGCTTCTGACAAGATCGAGATGCTCGCTGCCCTGTATGGGGCCAGCCCAGAGCGGGCCGCCGGAGCTATTCTCGAGCGTCTCCTTTGAGACCCGGAGCGTATGCCGGACGAGCTCGCCTGCGCGCTTTCTAGACAGGCCTATTCCTGTAGGGCGGTCCAGCGGGACTGCAATGTCCGAGCCTATGCCCTCCTCGAAGCGGGCCATTGCTGCGGGGTCTGTATCTACGTCCCCGTATTCGAGCACCTGGTATCCGCCGGAGTCGGTCATTACGGGGCCGTCAAAGCCGATTATCCCGTGGATGCCCCTGCGGACGGCCTCTTCTCCGTGGTTCTTCATGGCTATGTACGCGTTGGTGATGACCAGGTTGAATCCCATGTCTTGGATCTTTGCAGCAGGGATCCCCTGCCTTACGGGGTGTATCACCGGGACAAACGCGGGGGTCTCTACTGTGCCGCGGCTAGTCTGTATAGAGCCTATCCTGCCGCCAAGGTCGCACTTGAATATCTCGAATGTCATATTGTTCCCTCCATCATGGGAAGAACCTCCCAAGGTCCCCCTTGTCGCGCACTATCGAGAGCCAGTCTACTTCATCGCTGCGGCCACGGCCCTCTGCTATATCCCGGGCGCGCCCTACTGTCTCCTCGATTGTTCTGTCTGTGGTGTCTATCTGGATAGCTTTTGCCCCGCCCAGAATAAACGCGTCGTGCGCTATTGTTCCGAGGATCTCGCTTCCGAGGTTTTCCCTTGACTTCTCCTCATTGTATCCGCGCTCGTCGTATATGCGGGCCAAACTGTAGGGGCTGCGCCGGAGTATGATGATCCTCCCTACTAGAGAGCCGTCCATCACATAGGGCGCCAGATGGCCCACGAGAAGAGAGTCCCCGCCCAGCCTCGGCTTTAACACGGTCCGAAGAGCCTCTGTGTCCACTTCCAGGATACCACCGGAGCACTCTGTCACCCCTGCTTCTGCTGCGGCCTCTGTTATGTCCACGAGTTCAAGGCCGAGCTGGCCCGCCAGCCTGCCTGCCAGGGTGTGCTTGCCCGTGCCCGGGCTGCCCGTAATGGCCAGCGACAATGTACAGAATAGCCCCGGGTCGGGTTAAATGTTGTTGGTCTCTGCAAAACTAATATGCGAAGCGGGCCGTGATTTGTCATGCAGATAGGCCTGCTGGGCAAGGCAAACGTGGGCAAGTCGACCTTCTTTTCTGCGGCAACTGAGACGCCCGTCCAGGTGGGAAACTTTCCGTTTACCACTATAGAGCCCAACGTGGGGGTCGCCTATGCCCGGACCGAGTGCGCCTGCAAGGTGCTTGGCGTCCAGCACGAGACAAAGTTCTGCATCGGGGGCACGCGCTTTGTGCCTGTCGGGCTGATCGATGTGGCGGGGCTGGTCCCGGGGGCCCACGAGGGCAAGGGCCTTGGGAACCGGTTCTTGGATGATGCAAGGCAGGCAGAAGTGCTCATCCATGTAGTGGATATTGCGGGGACGACCGACTTGCAGGGCCAGCCTGTTCCCGCGGGGACGCACGACCCGATGGAGGATGTCAGGTTTGTGCAAGAAGAGTTTGAGATGTGGTTTGTACAGATACTGGAGAGGGAGTGGGCGAAGGTCTCCAGGGAGGCCCTGCTCAAGGCGGCCGATCTCGGGGAAGGCATAGCCAGGCGCTTTAGCGGCCTTGGCACTACCGAGGCCGACGTCCGGGCTGTCCTGCTGGAGTCGGGCCTTTCCGCAAAAAAGCCGTCTGACTGGGATTCTGGGGACATATCGGGGTTTGCGCGGGCTCTTCGCAGGCGCACAAAGCCCATAATTGTTGCAGCCAACAAGGCGGACCTGTGCGGCGACCTGGATATAGTATCCAAGATAGAGGGCCGCGCCGTTCCGTGCAGCGCAGAAGCTGAGCTGCTGCTGAGAAAGGCTGCAGGTGCTGGGCTCGTCGAGTATGTGCCGGGCTCTGACGGCTTTGCGGTAAAAGAGGGCACTGCGGTGTCGCCCCCACAGCAAAAGGCGCTCGACCTTGTCGGGTCCGTCTTTGAAAAGATAGGGACTACAGGGATACAGGAGGCTATCAACGCGGCAGTCTTTGAGCTGCTGGGGCTAATGGTGGTGTACCCTGTCGAGGATGAGGGGAGGTTCTGCAACAAGGACGGCGAGGTGCTCCCCGACGCTAGATTGCTCCCCGCGGGATCCACGGCGAGGCAGCTTGCGGGGACAATACACACGGATATAGAAAAAGGGTTTCTGCACGCGATCGACTGCAAGACAAGGCAGAGGATAGGCGCAGACCACGAGTTAAAGCACGGGGATGTAATCAAGGTGGTCTCTACGGCAGGGAGGGGATAGGGCTGCTCTGTCTAGGAATAGAGAGCACGGCGCACACTTTCTCATGTTCTGTACTGAAGGGAAAAGGCAGAAAGGCCGAGATAAAATCGGATATACGGAGCATATACAGACCTCCCGACGGCGAGGGGATACATCCGAGGGAGGCGTCGCGCCATCATGCGGAGCATGCGCCGCAGGTGCTAGCCGAGTCGCTGCAAAAAGCGGATGCCTCCGCCGGGGAGCTTGGAGCTATCGCGTATGCCGCGGGGCCCGGCCTTGGGCCATGCCTTAGGGTGGGCGCTGTAGTAGCGCGCGCACTCTCTTCGTACCACGGGATTCCGATATATCCTGTAAATCATGCGATAGGGCATATCGAGCTGGGAAAGCTCCTCACGGGGGCACAAGACCCGCTGGTCCTGCTGGTATCTGGGGGGCACACCATGCTGCTTGCGTTTGTGGGCGGCAGGTGGAGGGTCTTTGGCGAGACGCTGGACATAACGCTGGGGCAGCTGCTGGACCAGTTCGGCAGGTCGCTTGGGTTTCCATCGCCCTGCGGAAGGCAGGTCGAAGAGCTTGCAGCAGAGTCGTCGGAATATACTGATCTGCCGTATTCTGTAAAAGGCAATGACGTTTCATTCTCGGGGCTTTTATCCGCGGCAAAGACTGCAGCCCGGCGCGGCAAGGAGACTGCAAGCTATTCTTTACAGGAGACTGCATTTGCCATGGTGGCAGAAGCTGTAGAGCGGGCGCTCTCGTTTACGCGCAAGCGGGAGCTCATGGTGGTGGGCGGCGTGGCTGCAAACAAGAGGCTTGCAGGGATGCTGGAGGGCGCCTGCGGGAGGCAGCGCTGCAGGCTGTTTGTGGTCCCGCCGGTATATTCAGGCGATTGCGGGGCGCAGATAGCATGCACTGGATTGCTCGAGGCGTCGATAAAGGACGGCGCACCCCTGGCTGATACGTTCGTTAGACAGTCGTGGCGGCTTGATACTGTAGATGTAGGGTACTAGTCATCGTCCTCTAGATCCTCTATTGCGTCCTGGATGGCCTCCAGCCAGCCGCCGCTGCCAAATACGCCGAACTTGTAGGTCTCCTCTTTCCCGAGGCTCGTGCCCGTAAAGCAGACCTTTTTCATCAACCGGCCCTCCTTCCAGACCTTGGAGACGTCCCCGAGGGGCATGTTGATTATGGTCTCGTCTATCTGTTTTTTAAAGTCCATGATCCGGCCCCTTGTCTTGTCGAATGCCAGCCTCTTGGTGGTGAGCGTCAGGATGCCGGGGCCCAGCTTGTCCTCACTGCAGTCCTCCTGCTTGAGCTTCTTCTCGCCTTCCATGTTCATGCGGCATACCCTACATGATTATAATCCTACTAGGGGTGGACAGGGGGCCCGCCTGCTGCCTGATCCCAAAACAACCTCTAAATTGCTGCCTATGCCGCCATGCCCCGTGAGGCTGCTCAGCAGGGGCGCCGAGGGGGACATCTACCTGACCGAGTGGGGCTCGAGGGCCGCCGTGCTAAAGATAAGGAGGGCCCGCGGGTACAGAAACGCGGACCTTGACGCCAGGCTGCGGAAGAGGAGGACCGTGCGCGAGGCGGAGATAATCCGGCAGGCAAGGTCCGCCGGTGTGCCGGTGCCGGTGGTATTTTTCGTGGATACTGTGGAATGCAGCATCACCATGCAGCATGTACGCGGCAGGCCCGTCAGCTCCTTCTCGGGGGCAGCTCTGGTGCGGCTCGCTGAACAGATAGGCAGGATGGCTGGCACATTGCACAAGAATGGGATAATGCACGGGGATCTTACCACGTCGAACTTTATCCGCTCCGGCGGAACACTCTACGCGATAGACTTTGGGCTGTCGGCCAGGACGGACAAGCCGGAGGACCATGCTGTGGACCTGAGGTTGTTTAAGGAGATCTTGAACAGCGCGCATGTTCGCGAGATGGAGAAGGCTTGGAAGGGGTTTCTCTCGGGGTATGGGTCGGCGGTCGGGGCGGCGCGCCTGGGGAGGATCACCTCGCTGGTAGCCGAGATAGAGGCAAGGGGGAGATATGCAACAGTCGTATGATGTACTGTTTGCCTCGTCGAACAAGAACAAGTATTCTGAGGCGGGGAGGATACTGGACAGTCTCGGAATAAAGGCTGGGTATTATGAGGCGCGCCTGCCGGAGGTACAATCGGACAGCCTTGAAGAGATAGCGGAGCACAAGGCGCGCGCCGCGTTTGATCTGTGCAGGCACCCGGTGCTGGCAGAAGACGACGGGCTGTACATAGACTGTCTGGGGGGCTTTCCCGGCCCGTACTCGGCGTATGTGCAGGGGACGATAGGCAACGAAGGGATACTCCGGCTGGTGGGATCCGAGAGGGGGGCCGCCTTCCGGTCTGCGGTGGCATACCGTGATGATACAGGAGGTGCCGTCTTTGCGGGCGAGGTCAGGGGCGAGATAGCGGGGGATCAGCGCGGAAAGGGATGGGGGTACGACCCGGTGTTTGTACCCGAGGGCGGGGCTACCACCTTTGCCGAGATGGACGGCAAGGATGCCGTATCGCACAGGTACAGGGCCCTCTCTTCATTTGCGGCCTGGTTCGGGGAGCGTGGCGCGGCTGCGGGACCGGCTTCCTAGTAGACTGTTGAGATGACATGCCCGTGTTTCCATCTAGTATCTGGTGCACGCTTGTCTACCTCTGGGAACATGGATCTCCAAACCATCCACCGTAAAATGAAAATTGTCCTAATTTGTGGGCATAATGGAGAATTTGTTACTAGCAAACCTTGCATTTGAGGCCTTTATTGTAATTATTACGCCCTGGGTGATTTATATTTTTATACAATGCTGCGCGTTATATCGGACATGGACAGGCCCTACATGATGGAAAATGGTGTATTTTGTGATGAATAGAGCCATTCTGGCAGTCCTATTTCTGCCGCTTTTTGCACTACCATATGCCGATGCGCAGACTGTCGAAGAGGACATTTCCGTGGATCCGGATAATGAGCCATGGCCCAAGCCCTATGTGGTTCCAGAGGGGGATCACCACGTTGGACTGCATGCGTATATCCAGGCAAAGGGGACAATGATTGTAATCAACGGGTTTACACCTGAATCATATTCGAGCGTCAATATCGGTCTGGAGGACCCCAACGGGGTGGGGCTTCTAACATCACAAGTTCCTGTCAATTCAGAGGGGGTGTTCTCGGAGGAGATATTGCTAACGGATATTGTGGATGGCGCATATCATATCAACATAACACATCCGGAGATGGATTCTGGTAATTATATTGATGTGTATGTGGGTGCGTCTGGAGGACTTTTGTCGAATGAGGATACGATTTCTTCGACATTAAATTCTGTATTACCAGTAAAATTGACAGTAAATTTTGATGAATTAAATTATAGGGCAATACATATTCATGGCAATACAACAGTAACAGATTATCCATTAATACTTTCAACAATATCTCCTATAGATAACATACAATTTCTAGATGAGATAATAGTTGATATAAATGGAGAATTTTCATATACAAAATATCTTCCATGTTTATCAATAGACAAATATTACGAAATAACGGCATATCATTACATTGATGACTTTTACCATAATAGAAGTACATCTGTAACAATAGATGCATGTGATAATGGACCTCGAATTATTAGAGATGTTGAAGCAGGATCATGGTACAAACCATATACAATACCCGAAGGAGAACATAGATATGGAATGCATTCACGTGTGCAAGCAAATGGCAATATTGTTGTAGTTGAAGGATTTACTCCAGAGTCAGAACATAACTCTGTTGTGATTAACATATTTGTTCCTGATAGAAAGCAAATCGTATATCGAATAAATGTTGATTCAGATGGAATGTTTAAAGAAGGAATATTGCTAACAAGAGACGATGATATTCGTGATGGCCATTATCGCGTTTCTATAAGGCAGCTTGATATAGACCCATCACGTTTTATGACAATGGCTATACGTGGTTCGGCAGGAAATCTAACAGGTGACTCTTCTGCTTCAACACTTACTTTTGAACCACCTTTAAGACATGAACTTGTAGCTAAATTCGACATGTTAAACGAAACTGCAATACATATACATGGAAATACAACAATAATTGATCAATCATTAGGACTTTCAGTAGGATTTCCATCTGGTGATAGAGAATATTATGAATATGTAAGAGCCAATCAAAATGGAGAATTTTCAACTATAGCACATCTTACATGTTCAACATATGACAAATATTATCGGATAGCTTTGTATAAACATCTCGCTGAATTTTATTATGATGAGCGCACATACGTAACAGTAAATGCGTGTGAGGATAACAATCCTGTTGCAGAGCCTGAAACATGGCCTAAGCCATATACAATACCGGATGGAGATCACAGATACGGCATGGATGTACGCACCCAGACTGAGGCAAACGGGACACTCATCAGGATTGACGGCTTTACACACGAACCGAAACTTGGCACCGTAACAGTGGGAGTGCTCGGACCTGACAAGACATTTGTGGCAGCAACACCAATAAGCATCAATTCAGACGGCATATTTAGAAAGAACATCAGACTTGATGCAGATGTAATTGAAAACGGCACATACCGGATAGACTTCGTACAGGGTAGCCAGCCAGTACGGTTACTACAAACGGCAGTGTATTCAACAGGAGAAAACCTGACGGCAGAGGACAACACCGTAACAACACTCTCATCAGACGCTCCAGCGACACACAGCATGGAAGCAGATGTAGGAAAAATGTCAAACACGGACATATACGTAGAGGGGGAAACAACCATGACGGACAGGGCAGTGCATCTCTTTGTAACACTTGACGGCTCATACATCCACAGGGACTTGCTAAGACCGGCAGAAGACGGGGAGTTTTCAACCTCGTTCTCCCTCGAATGTTCGGACGACAATAATAGGCGATATGTCGTATGGCTTGAACAGAGAGTAAAAGAATTCACATACAGGGATTATACAACCACGGTTGTAAACAGATGTGATGATGTTAACATACCAGAACCTACAGTAGAACTGCTTGAATATGAAAATGACGGCGCCCTGACGTTCCCAATAGCTGATACTGTAAGGGTGGAGCCAACCCCGTCCACATCAGGCAATTTAGATGGTCCGGATGGCCATGACGAGGACGGCCCTCCTGTGGTCTCGAAGGTCGTAGGCGATGTGATTGATGTCGCAGGCGGTACGACCTCGTTTGTAGCACCATTGTCCAGTGAGCCGTATATGGTCACGGCAGACGGCGATATCAAGATGATGGTAATGAAGAGTGTAGTGGATACGGTTGACATTTCCGAGCATACTATCAAGAACGTTGCCGGGAATGCCGTTGAGGACGTCCCCGTGGAGGAACCTGAAGATATCTCCACAGGCAAATCCACCGTAGAGGAATCTACATCAGAGACTGTTCCCGGGGCAACACCGGAATCCACCCCTGATCCGGAGCCTGAAAATGTACCCGAACCAGAGTCTAATCTGACCGCGCCCACCACAGAACCGCCAGAGGTAACTGCACCCGTCGACTTGACTCCCATCAACATTAGTACACCCGAGCTGCCACCCGCACCTCCCCTGCCCGAAGGACCGGTGGTCCAGCCCAACGTTACAGCGCCCCCCGATGTTCCTCCTGTCAATATGACTACACCTGAACTGCCGCCTGCATCAGAGCCTAATGTGACCGCGCCAGTCGATGTTGTCCCAGTCAATATGACCGAGCCAGAGCTGCCGACCCTGCCCGAAGCACCGGTGGTCCAGCCCAACGTTACAGCGCCCCCCGATGTTCCTCCTGTCAATATGACTACACCTGAACTGCCGCCTGCATCAGAGCCTGATGTGACCGCGCCAGTCGATGTTGTCCCAGTCAATATGACCGAGCCGGAGCTGCCGCCCGCACCGTCCCTGCCAGAGCCCACAGTCCCCGTAAATGAGACCCGGCCGGAAACTACGCCACAGCCTGTACCGGAAGTAAACCAGACTATCCCTGAAGTTGAACCACAGATATCAGACGAGGAGCCGGCCGAACCTGAAAAACCGGAACCACCCGTTCCAGAGACCATAGTTCCTGTGGGGCCTGAACCGATAGATCCGGAACCTGAGCTGCCAGCAGAACCTGTGGCGCCGGAAGAGCCTGCAACGGAGACCACTCCGCCAGCCCCCGAGACCGATCCCGTCGAGAACACGCCAGCCCCACCTGAAGAGACCGTAGAGGAGACTACACCAGCTCCGCCCGAAGAGACCGTCGAGGAGCCTGCAGGGCCCACGCAGGTAAACCTCGAGCCCGAGACCGTACCTGAGCCCCCAAAGGCGCCAGCTCCGCCGCCTGCGCCGCCCGCCCAGGAGCCTGTTCAAGAACCAGAGTCCGAGGTACAGGAACCTGAGTCGATAAAGGAAGCAATGCCGGAGATTGAGCCGTAAAATGTCTGAAAAGAGCTCAAACTTAATAAATCACGGAGGTATGGGCAGTATATGTTAGCATACGCGGGCCTTGTTGGCGCCACCATCCTTGGAATGCTGGCGCTCATCCCTGCCGGTTCAGACGAGACGGGCATGCAGTTCTATGGCATGGCCGAAGTTGTGCAGAAGGGTGCCAGTGGCGAAACATTGAGCTCGCAGACAGTCCATAACAGGCTGCTGGACAGCGGGGAGGATTATATCATAAAATCCGTCTTCAAGACGGGCGAGCGTTCAGTCGATGATACGCGGGTTGACAGCATGTGCCTTTATGCCCAGCGTGCGTTCGATGCCCTGACCGAGGGCGAGATCACCACCAGGCTGACACCGTTCAACGTGGACGGCAACTGTGTGGCCGATTCCAACATTGAATATGATTCAGGAACGGGGATTGTCGAGATGAAAGGCACCTGGATAACCGGCGTGAACACAATAGATGAGCTTGTAACCGAACCGGGACGCGGCAGCAGCTTGGGCGGCCTTGTAATATGCAGCATACCGGATCCTGAGGAAAATGACAAGCACTGTAACAATCCTGACAGGGCCATGCAGTTTGCAGCGGTCCCGCTGGAGGGCGTTGACCTTAGCGAGGGCGGCGTGCTTGATGTCACATATACGTTCAACATAGCAACGCCTGATACTTGAGAATACTACGGTACTAGTGCTGTCAAACCTGTCCATCAATGGCTTGGAAAATCAATCCCCTCGTTAGTAGCCGCATCCTGGCAGAAATGCAGGGGTGTCTATCCGCTTGACAGTGTAGCCACTGTGATCCGCCTTGGGTCCTGTATTATGAGGGGGAACGGGGCCACGGAAACGCCCTGCAGGACCTGCAGTAAGAGGCGGTCCATACGGAAAGCCCGGGATTGGCAGGAGCTTGGATGCAGTCGGACCCGTCTCCCCGTGCCGGGATGCCCTGCCACCGATCGCCCAAGTCTCACAGGCAATGCCCGGGGCTGTGGGGACGGGCCCGCTAGAAAGCCCCGCCGGACCAAGGCATGGGCGGCCATATCGTTCCGACTGAGAGTTTTCCGGCCGTTTTATCCGAAATCGGCAGACTCCTAGGGTCAGATTTAATAACATGCCAATGGGGATATGGCTTGGGCGTTGAAGAATAGATATACGGCGGGCCTGGCGCTCCTACTGGTATCGGTACTAAGTGGTGTGCCCGTGCACTCGGCGTATGCACAGGCGAACCCGGATGCCGACGGCGACGGGATACCCGACAGGCTCGACGAGTGCCCGCGCGCAGAGGAGACCTACAACAAGTTTGAGGATGCCGACGGCTGCCCCGACACGGTGAGCAGAGAATCCGACACGCCCGATACGGACGGGGACGGCATATCCGACTATGTGGATTCCTGCCCCAGCCAGCCGGAGACCTTCAACGGACTCGACGACCAGGACGGCTGCCCCGATGATACAAAGTCCGGGGATGCCGACGGCGACGGTGTGCCGGACAGCGAGGACCGGTGCAGGACCACCCCCGAGACATTCAACGGATTTGAGGATGACGACGGCTGCCCCGACATACTAGTCGCGCAGCTGCTCCCCGACGCGGACGACGACGGGATAGCCGACATAGCGGACAGGTGCGCCCTCGAGCCCGAGACATTAAACGGATTTGAGGATGCCGACGGCTGCCCAGATACCCCTCGCTTTACGGACAATGACAGGGACGGCGTGGACGACACGGACGACTTGTGCCCCGATGCCAAGGAGACGTGGAACAGGTTCCAGGATGGAGACGGCTGCCCCGACGAGGTCTTTGCTGCCGACAGCGATTCTGACGGGATCCACGACGGGGCGGACAACTGCCCTACACAGCCCGAGAGGTACAACAACTACCAGGATGACGACGGCTGCCCGGACATACCGCCCTATCATACAGACCTTGATTCAGACCGGGACGGGATCCCAGATTCTGCAGACGAGTGCGTGCTCTCCCCCGAGGTATACAACATGGTCGACGATACCGACGGCTGCCCCGATTCCGAGGTGTTTGTGGGCTCTGTGCCCGATACTGACGGCGACGGCATATCGGACCATGTTGATTTGTGCCCAAGCCAGCCCGAGACATTCAACGGATTTTCCGACGGCGACGGCTGCCCTGATACTGCAAAACTGGGCGATGCCGACGCCGACGGCGTGCCCGACGGGGATGATCGGTGCATGTTTGCGCCCGAGACGTACAACAGGTTCCAGGATGCAGACGGCTGCCCCGACAGCGTCTCTGCGGGATCCCTGTCCGATGCAGACTTTGACGGAATACCGGACATAGCGGACAGGTGCGCCCTGGAGGCCGAGTCGTACAACGGGTACCTTGATACCGACGGCTGCCCCGATGATACGCTGCCTGACGCCGACGGCGACGGCATACAGGATGCGATAGACCTGTGCCCCAGCGAGCCCGAGACGTGGAACAGGCAGCTGGACAACGACGGCTGCCCAGATGGAATATCCTCCTTTGATGCCGACATGGACGGCGTCCCCCTCCCGTATGATTTGTGCCCCAACGAGCCCGAGAGATACAACGGCCTGATGGACCACGACGGCTGCCCCGACATACCGGAATACTCCATAGAAGCAGACGCGGACTCTGATACGATACCGGACTCGCTGGACAGGTGCCCCTTGGAGCCCGAGACGTACAACAGGTTCCTTGATGGAGACGGCTGCCCGGATTCAGTATCCAGGCAGAGTACAACGGCTGATACCGACGGGGACGGGATATCGGACCTCAACGATTTGTGCCCAGCCCAGCCCGAGACCTTTAACGGCGTGCTAGATGATGACGGCTGCCCAGACGACTACCAGGTGGAGGCGGACCGGGACATGGATGGCATCCCGGACAGGCTGGATGCATGCCCGTTTGATCCGGAGACGTTCAACAAGTACATGGATGACGACGGCTGCCCAGACGTGCCGTAAGGCCCATGATTCCAGCTGGCCCTGATCCGCATCATTATTCTTCCAAGTCAGGATACAATATGGCCGGCAGGCTGCACCCGGCGGACTTTGACCTACAACGATTGCTGACCGTGGCATTCTACCGCAGCCCGGGATCTGCGGGAACAGCCGGCCCGTCTGCAGGGAATCTTGGACGGGACAGGCCCCTGCATCTGGCCGGTTTTGAGGGGGTGGATCGGGGGCCGGGAGGGCTCGTTGGATCACTTTGGCAGGACAGGTTTTCAGAGAAAACACACCGTTTGCGCACAGACTTCATGCGTGACGTTTAATAACTCCGGGAAAAAACCAGCCGTGTAATGAGAAGGGGCTATGCGCTGGGTATGCTGCTGTTCATGGTGGGAACCATGACCACCGCCCCCATGACCACCTTTGCGGCCGAGGGCGACCTTGACAGCGACGGGATACTGGACGAGGTCGACCAATGCCCGTTTGTCCGAGAGGACTATGAGGGGGAACCAGACGGATGCCCGTCGGACTTTGTCCCCTGGTATGATACGGACTTTGACGGGGTCCAGGACCATCAGGATGACTGCCCGCTGGTAAAGGAGATCTACAACAGGTTCCTTGATGGCGACGGCTGCCCCGATTCTCCCCCTGGCGGCGAGAGGGTAACACATGACAGCGACGATGACGGCTTCATAGATACAGCTGATCTCTGCCCCGGCCAGCCAGAGACCTTCAATGGCCTGCTAGACCTTGACGGCTGCCCCGATGATGAAATGATGGCCATCGATTCAGACCAGGACGGCGTCCCCGATACGGCCGATTCTTGCGAGTTTGAACAAGAGACCTATAATTTATTCCAGGATACGGACGGCTGCCCCGACACTGCACCTGAGGTATCTTCGACCTATAGATTCCCTGACGGCGACGGCGACGGCATAGACGACAGGTGGGACCAGTGCACAGATGTCCGGGAGAACTTTAACGGATACCTTGACTGGGACGGCTGCCCCGACGTGGAGGCCAACGATGCAACAGGCGCAATGGATACAGACTTTGACACCATACCGGACACGGCAGACGCATGCCCCACCGAGCGCGAGAACTTTAACAAGTTTGAAGACGAAGACGGCTGCCCAGATACGCCCAACTTTGTATCCATGGGCGATTCTGATTCCGACAGCATAAGGGACCACCTTGACGAATGCCCCTTTGCGCCCGAGACCTACAACAAGTTTCAAGACGAGGATGGCTGCCCAGACAATGTGGCATCTGAAAGGGTCACAGCCGACACAGACGGCGACGGCATAATCGACGTGATAGACCTATGCCCCGGACAGCCAGAGGTGATAAACGGGGTCCTGGACCTTGACGGCTGCCCAGACAGGTTTGACGACATTACAGACCCTGACGGCGACGGCATAGCCGGCATGCTCGACGAGTGCCCCAACGAGCCAGAAAAGTTCAACATGTTCCAGGATAGCGATGGCTGCCCCGACACAGTTCTGATCCAAGAGCCGAACTTTGTATTCGATGATACCGACGGCGACGGCATAGACGACAGGTGGGACCAGTGTATCGACGAGCAGGAGAACTATAACGCGTACCTTGACGATGACGGCTGCCCCGACGTGAGAGGGAACATGGCCTCTGCCCCGCTTGATACCGACTTTGATACCATTCCAGATGATGCAGACCAGTGCCCGACAGTAGCCGAGAGGTTCAACGGGTTCAGGGACGAGGACGGATGCCCAGACGTGCTGATACTCGAATCCATGGGCGATGCGGACCTTGACGGCATACCGGACAATGTGGACAGGTGCATGCTATCAAGCGAGACCTATAACAAGTTCGAGGATACAGACGGCTGCCCAGACACCATCTCGACCCAGTCTGCTACCGCTGACACGGACGGCGACGGGATCAACGACTTTACGGACCTTTGCCCCGGCCAGCCCGAGGTGATAAACGGGATACTGGACCTCGACGGCTGCCCCGATACATTTGACGATATTACAGACCCCGATGGCGACGGCATAGCCGGGGACTTTGACGAGTGCCCCAACCAGCCCGAAAAGTTCAACCGCTTTGAGGATACAGACGGCTGCCCGGATACCGTGACCGTCCAGTCCATGCAGTTCAACTTTCCAGATGCTGACGAGGACGGCGTGGATGACAGGTGGGACCAGTGCCTGGGCGAGCGCGAGAACTTTAACGGATACCTTGACCATGACGGCTGCATAGACATACGGGGCGTCACAGGCGGGATGCCCTCTGACCTTGATTCTGACGGCATACCAGACGAGGACGACCTCTGCCCCCTGGCAGGCGAGAGGTACAACCGCTTTCAGGATGATGACGGCTGCCCCGACCTTGAGGAATATGAGACGTTTGGCGACTTTGACGGCGACGGGATCCCCGATGATAAAGACGAGTGCAAGGAGAGCCCGGAGAGGTACAACCGCTTCCAGGACGAGGACGGCTGCCCCGACTTTGTGAGCAACGGGGGCAGGGTCTCTGATACAGATGGAGACGGGCTAAACGATCTGCTTGATACGTGCCCCACCCGGGCGGAGACGATCAACGGCTTCCAGGACATGGACGGCTGCCCCGACAGCGGGCTGGCATCCACCGACAGGGACCAGGACGGCGTTCCCGATGATGTGGACCAGTGCCCCACCATGCCCGAGAAATACAACAGGTATCTTGACGATGACGGCTGCCCCGATTCAGTGCCTGGCCAGACTGCCGAGTTTTCATTCCCCGACGCGGACAATGACGGCGTGGATGACAGGTGGGACCAGTGCATGGACGAGCCGGAGACCCTCAATGGCTACCTTGACCGCGACGGCTGCCCCGATGTACAGCCCTCGGAGGCCCCAAGCAGGATAGTCCCTGATTCTGACCTTGACACGATACCCGATGACATAGACCGCTGCCCCGACAACGCAGAGACCTGGAACGATTACAGGGACGGCGACGGCTGCCCCGATATCGTGCCGGAACAGCAGCGCTTTGCGCCTGACGGGGATCTTGACGGGGTGATAGACGACCTGGATGTATGCCCCTTTAACGCAGAAGACTATGACGGGGACATGGACGATGACGGCTGCCCCGAATAACCGGACAGGCGTATAGCATTCCGCACAGATCAGGCATATTCATGACTTGACAGTATGTCGCCGCATTTCAGCGGCAGAGTGACAAAGGTCTGGGGGATCCCATTGGGACAGGCATCTTGTGCTGCCGGGAACAACCCGGGGGCCTAGTTGTTGAGCCAGCCGAGCCTCTTGAAGTATGCGAACATTACAGCTGCCGGTATCAGCGATGCCAGTATCACGGTGGTAAAGATGGCATACGTGCCGGGCTCCTCGGGGCCCCCGGGAAGGTTGATGTTCATGCCGTAGAATGTGCCTAGCACGGTGGCGGGGATCGCAAGGGTGAATATTATCGTCAGGATGGCCAGCACCTTGTTGGTCTTTTCTGTGCTAAGCATAAAGTCGGTATCCTTGTAGATCTCCATGGTCTCCCTGGATTCCTCCAGGGTCTCGACCACCTTGTCTATGTGGTCTATCACGTCATCAAAGTAGAGGGTGAGGTCTTCGGTGGCAAATGACCTGTTGACCTGCTTTGCCGTATCGAGCACTATCCTCTTGAGCGGACCGACTATCCTCCTGAGCATGGTGATCTCCCTGCGGAGAAGCGAGATCTTTCTTGCCGCCGACCTCCTGTCGTCAAAGACGACCTCCTCTATCTCTTCGAGGTTTGCCATTATCTTGCGGAGCGTGTGCAGCAGGTCGTCGACTAGCGCGTCGAGTATCTCGTGGAGCAAAACGGCAGTGGAGCCGCGCAGGGCGCGGTCCTTTCTCTCCGGGTCGGCGCCGTTGCTGCACGCGTCTACCAGCTCCACCAGCGGGGAGAGGTCCCCCTGGTGTACGGTTATCAGAAAGTCTTTCCCCATGAATATGGAGAGCTGGCTGTGCCTTGGCATCATGGTGGACTTGAGGGGCGGAAAGTGGAGTATGAGAAATACGTGCTCAGGGTAGACGTCGAGCTTGGGGAGCTCGAACTTTGTAAGGCAGTCCTCTACGTTGAGCATGTTGAGGTTGTATTCCTTTGCCAGCTCCATCATGTGCTGCCTGCCGGGGTTCTGCAGGTCGGTCCAGGTAAACCCCCCGCCGGTGGTGACCGTCGCCCTTCCGCCCGATGCCGACTCTCCTGCGGCCTTTTTGGCGTGGCGGAGCTTTCTGGCTATGAATTCCCCCTTCATCTTGTGTTGCCTGTCAATTATGCTGATTTAAAGATGGCCTTGCTCCGTCTTCAGGGGATGGTGCGTGCCGCGGCTTGCGGCCGTGCAGAATCCCCCTGTCCTGCAGCCGGCGGCAGGCCGGCGCGGCCGCAGGACAGCCAAGGACTATCGGGAATCATGCCTTGCTGCCCGCCGGCCGGATCCCCGGCCTGACTGTTTAGATCCGCGCCTAGCCGACCTCTCCCTGATCTTTCTTTGTATCTTCCCGGAGCACTTGTCCGGATTGCCGTCTATGTCATGCTCCCAGAACCGGAGAACCGACCATCCGTTACTGCGTAGCATCCCTGATACATATAGATCACGTTCCATGTTACATTCTATCTTGTTCCTCCAGAACTGTTTCTTGGGAATTTTTCCCCTTCGGTAGTCATATCCGTGCCAAAAATCACCATCACAGAACACCGTAATCCCCAGCCGACGGCTTGCAAAGTCCGGATTTCCAGGTATTTGAGGATACATTTCAAATTTGATCCCCGTGTGAGTGAGGATCTCCTTCATTTTAATATCGATGCCGGTACCTTTGCTTCTTATACGGGACATCACCCATGACCGTTTTTCAGGCGTAAATACATCTGTCATTGATTCCAAAAATTAGGGTAGCATAGTAATATTAATTAATTATCAATGAGTAGCACTTGATATGGGCAAAGAAATCCGGTTTATCGATCTATTCTGCGGCATTGGTGGCATGAGGATTGGATTAGAAAGAGCAGGGGGTAGATGCGTGTATTCTTGTGAGATAAACGAACCTGCAAGAAAGACATATGAAGCAAATTTTGAACCGGTCACCGACAAAGATATTACTGAGGTGGATGCGGGGAGCATACCTAATCATGATGTTCTTGCCGCGGGTTTTCCTTGTCAGCCATTTTCATTGGCAGGTGTAGTCAAAAGAAACAGTCTGGGCCAGCCATCTGGCTTTGACTCTCCGGAGGGGAGACTCTTTGACAACATATTAAATATACTCAGGGAGAAGCGCCCCCGTGGATTTCTTTTAGAGAATGTAAAACACCTCCAATCACATGATGGTGGCAGGACCTTCAAAGTGATGCTAAGGCGGCTGCATGATGTGGGTTATGATGTAAAACATGCCATAATTGACGCAAAGACAGTTGTGCCGCAACACCGGGAGAGGTTATTCATCGTAGGGTTTGACCGTGAGGTGGAGTTCGAGTTCCCCAAAATGAAGAATGCCAAGCCTAGATTGAGGGACATATTAGAGCCTGATCCCGGTAGCGAATATGTGTTGACACCCGGAGTGTGGGCTGCCTTGAAGCGGCATAAGGAGGCATGCCGTGCTAGGGGGGCAGGATTCGGCTACGGAATTGCTGACCCGGATGGTGTGACTAGGACGTTAAGCAGGAGGTACTACAAAGATGGTTCAGAGATTCTTATTAATCGCGGTCGGCGCCGTATTCCGCGAATGCTTACTCCTAGAGAATGTGCACGGCTTATGGGCTTTCCCCGGCGTTTCAAGATACCCGTGTCGGATACTCAGGCGTACCGCCAATTTGGAAATGCGGTTGTGGTTCCAGTGGTCAGTTCCATCGCAAAAGAAATAACTAAAACAATGATCAACGGGAGACGCCGCATTACCCTTATGGAGTATGCGCGGTGACGTGGTTTGCATAATGCACTGTCCCCCTCTTGGAGCATATTTTCACGATCGAATGATCGCACAAGCGTTATTTTACGGAGGCGAGCACTCATTTGACTGATAGTATTGGATTCACTTTTGATGCAAGAACAATGGACTACTTTGGCAGCAAGTCTATTACCTCTGACTTCACAGCTATGTTTGAACTGATCAAGAATTCTCGTGACGCAAATGCCAAAAACGTTCTAATTAAATTTAAGAATTTACGATATGGATCTACTGAGATAGAAATTAGTGACGACGGGGATGGGATGTCTAATGAAGACATAGAAACTAAGTGGATGGTTATTGGAACTGATTCTCGTCTACGGGATACAAAGACGAGTGACGGTAAAGCTGTTTGGGGTGAAATGGGTATTGGTAGGCTAGCATGCCAGAGATTAGGCACAGTGACAGAACTAAATGCAGTAAAAAATGGCAAACTGGTATGGATGGAATTTGATTGGTCCGCATTTGAAAAACCCGGCATCACTGTTAATGAAGTAAAGTTCGAGAGGAAGATCACCGACACTGCCAATCTCAATAACGGCGTACGATTAAATTTGAAAAAGCTAAAATCTACATGGGATTCAAAGAAAATAAACAAACTTAAGAGTGAGATCAGCACTTTTATTTCAAAGAAAAATTTTGATGATATTAAGATCAGAATAAGTGATGGAGATGAAAAAGGAGAGATAGTTGGAAGAAATGATGTAAAACTACGCGAGGAGATAATTAATAATGCGCCTTTCAAGATGCGCTCTGTATTTGATGGAAATCATTTGTTCGTAGACATAATGCAGTCAGTTGCAAAACAAAACGAGTGGAAAAAACAGGATGTAGCAGATAGCTGCCCTGTCACCAATATAGGGCCATTTTCTGTGGATATTTATCATTTTCCTCGTGCTCCCGGTAAGCGCAAAACCACGGATATTGAACAGTATTACAATCATAAGATTGGAATTAAGAAAATGGAGGAGTTTCTAAAGTACAATCATGGTATTTACATCTATAGAGACGGGGTATGGCTGAGACCATACGGGGGTGAAAAAGACTGGTTGACGTTGGAAGCACGTGCAAGACAAGAGACAAGCAGGATAGGCCTGAAGCAAATTTATGGGATAGTGCACCTTACCAAGTCAAACAATCCTATGATTAAGCCTGCAGCACACAGGGAAACACTGGATGACAATAAAGAATTCGATGATTTACAGAAGATTATGCGTATTATGATAAATATTTTTGCCGAGTATATGAAGCATTGGAAAGAGGAAGAAATTAAAAAATTAAAAATAGATGACAAAGAACCGGATCCAGAAACAGCCAAGCAAATGGTGGTTAACATAAAAAACAATACCCGTGGGAATAGCCCCGATGAAAAGCGACAAATAAAATTATCCAGCGACGGGCTTCTCAATGTAATAGACGTCCTGCAAGAAAAAGCGGAAATATTAACAACGGAAACAGATGAGATAAAGAGCTATGAAAAAAACTTGATTACCTTGGGGATTGCCGCATCATTTATGGCGCGACACGTGACTGATCCTCTAGAAGCCAATATGGATCTATTAAATGAGGGAGCCCAGATACGTGAAGCAATTTTGTCTCGTAGCGGAGGTCTCACAGAAGATGAAACTACTAGGACAAAGGAAATGCTGGATCAGATGGAGGACAACCAAGCCAGGATGCTACATTTCATGAAGTTTGTGTCTGTTATGACCGATCATATATCAAAATCCATTGTAAGTGATAAATCATTTGAACAAGTCAACATATTAGAATGTTGGCAGTCAGTGGCCAAGGGATTTGAAGACAAGTGCAGGGATTTGAGCATAGTGATTAAGACTGATTCGTCCAATCCCCACAATAGAGAAGCTAAAAGTCAGCTCGTGGTAAAGTTAGATCCAATTGATTTAGATTCAATACTCACGCACCTATACATGAATTCAATAGAGTCAATAGAAAAATCGACTACCGACAAAAAAGAGATTACACTCCATTACTGGCATCATAATCATAACCTACACATAGATTTTGCAGATACAGGCAGGGGCATACCGGAGTCTAAACTGGAGGAGATCTTTGAGCCGTTCAAATTTGGTCATTTGCAAGACAACAGGCAATTACACGGTCATGGTTTGGGACTATACATAGTACGAAAGATCATGGAGCATTATGAGGGGAAGGCGGAAGCCATATCTGTCGACGGCGGTGCATTGATCAGGCTTACCTTCCCAAATATTGAAAGGGTGGCAACAAGTGTCCGCTGAAAAGATTAACACGGGGCTGGTGGAAGAGGCACACCGGTTCTTTGTGGGCCCTGGTAGCGTCAATGAGACACTCACAGCGGGAAATAGGCCGCTGGATATGTATGCGTCTGGAATACTATTTCCAAAAAGCGCAGCCCTAGATGAATTGGATATGGAAAAGGGGGATGAGGCTGACAAGGAGGACGAGGATCCAAACATAGATCAGCAATCTACCGCTTTCTTTAGGCCTAGTTCTATGGGCCTTAGGGTACGTTTGAAAGATGGAACAAGTCGGATTCAAGCAGTTGTAAATTATGCCAAATATGTACGCAATGAGGATGGTAATTGGACTAGGCGCCCACTAGATAAAAACAACTTATTCCAAATTGACCTTACACAAGATGAAGGTGAGATCAGAATACCAGAAGAGGGACAAACTGAAGCGAAGATATGGTGGAAAAATGATAAAAATTCCACTCTAAACATATTTTTGGAGAACAACACGGAATGGATTAGTTGGGATAGATCTGGTAGCAGCTATGCTGAGACTAAAGTTCACAACGAAGAGAACTGTATATTTCAGCCGTTGATAGAGCTTCGATCATTGGAAAATAATACATTTAAGCCGGTTTATGATAATCCATTTTCAGATAACTATGAAGAGGAGAAACTCGAATTAATTTATAGAGATAAAAAAACCTTTGGAATTGGTTATGGTTGTGCTGCTGAATGGGATAAGCAGAACCCACCTGTTTATGTTAGAACCACATTCATGCCCATATTTCATGAAACTTTTGCAAAAATTGACGATGTAGATAAGCCTGAAGATGTTGACATGTATGCACTAGGTTGGGTTGGCAATCTAGAAGATCATGAAAATAATCAGAAGAAAATTGAAGCTATACTGTCTCCTCTGATTGATAAGTACAAACGATGGATCACAAAACAGAATAAAATAGTAGAAAAAGAATTTACTCAGAGCGTAGATAACATGTCGGAAGGTGAAAATGAGTCCATTACCAACAGGTATAGAACAATCGCAAAAAAAAACATGGATGAATGTACCAGGGTCCTGAACAGGATGTCTGCCGGTCTTAAATTACTCGTCGAGGGCAAGGATGATACAAGTAAAATAATACTTAAGTCATTCATACTTACCAATAGAGCAATGCTTTATCAGAAAATACATTTCAAATATGCGCTAAATAAATTTAAAAATCCCAAATCTAAATTTCCATGGCCAAAACCAGCCCCAGGAGATGTGAAATGGTACCCATTTCAGATTGCTTTCATATTGATGTCGTTGAGTGGACTCGTATCAAAAAAACACAAGGATAACTCTATTGCCGATCTTATTTGGTTTCCCACAGGGGGTGGTAAAACCGAGGCATATTTAGGGGCGGCTGCATTTGTCATGATTCTAAGACGGTTAAGGGGAGGAATTGAGGATGGGTTGGGCGTTTCTGTCATAATGCGATACACGCTAAGGTTACTGACACTCCAGCAGTTTGAAAGGGCCTCAACACTGGTATGTGCATTGGAGGTGTTGCGGAGGGACCGGAGTATAACAGGGTTGGGCAAGGATCCATTCCTTCTCGGGTTGTGGGTAGGTGGCAGCCTGACGCCTAACGACCACGAGGATTCATCAAAGGCCCTCCGCACTCTAAGCAATAGCCAGGACGAACATCTAGAAAGGGGGTCCCCTTGGCAGACATATTACTGTCCATGGTGCGGTCATAAGGTAGGACCGAACAACTATCGATACGATGCAGATGGTACAAAGTGGACTATGGTGCGCTGTACAAATGATACTAGTGGTTGCAAGTTTACCGATAACAAATTTGACCCCTCTAGGGTACTTCCATTAGTAACCGTGGATACAGATGTGTATGCTCGTTGTCCCTCCATGATCATTGCTACCGTCGATAAATTTGCTCGGATGCCCTTCAAGAGCACCATAGCCAATATTCTTGGCCGTCCATATAAAAAATGTGATTTACACGGTTTCCAGTCTAAAGAAACACCCAAGTATTGTGCTGATACAAGACATCATACAGGGGAATTCATTCGAGATGTTGATGAAATATTTCCACCTGACTTAATAATCCAAGATGAGCTCCACCTCATATCTGGCCCTCTCGGTACAATGGTTGGATTGTACGAAACCGCAGTGGATTTTCTTACTCGCGATAAAAACAATTTACGGCCGAAAGTAATTGCTGCAACAGCCACTGCTAGAGGGGCAACCGAGCAAATACGTAGACTCTTCGACTTATCCACAGTACAAACGTTCCCCCCTCCGGGAATAAATAGAGATCATTCTCTGTCTTGGTGGGGAGTTGGCAGCGGTCCCGGCAAAATTTTTGTAGGCGTATCATTCTCACATAAATCTACCAAGTACTCGTTGGCTAAACTCTATTCCGTTCTATTACACACTGTACATTCATCACTCAGATCAGGCTCTTCGTCCGAGTTGGTGGACCCTTATTGGACACTAGTTGGATATTATAACAGCAACAGGGAATTAGGGGGCTCAAATAGATTAATTGAAGACGATGTAAATACGAATCTGGGATTTCTAGCGGAACATGAGTATGGCAATGGGGATAAAAGACGAGACATTGGAACTCCCGGTAATGGTATAGAAGAACTGACCGGAAGGAGGACCCAGAGAGAAATAAACACCATAAGGGCTAAAATTGAAAAACCCTTAGGAACTGGCGAGGAAATATCTGTACTTCTTGCAACAAGCATGATTTCTGTTGGAATTGATATAAATCGACTTTCGTTATTGACAATCGTGGGCCAACCTAAATCGGTTACTGAATACATACAGGTAGCTGGAAGGATAGGCAGAAAAAAAGACTCACCTGGTTGCGTTTTTACCCTATTCAATCCACATAAGGTCAGGGATCTTTCACATTATGAGAACTTCAATGGATTCCACAATACCATGCAAAAACAAGTTGAACCGACCACACTGACTCCGTTCTCCCCTCCTGCCTGTAGACGCGGCCTTCGTCCAGTATTCATGACAATGATGCGTTTATCTGTTGAAACATTGGCTAAAAATAAGGATGCAAGCAGATTTAGAATAGAGGACGGTGCGGAAGCCACTAAGTTTATCTTGGAACGGTTCAAATCAATTGAACAAACACATGAAGATTCACCCGTATACAAAGACTTCAAGAGTATGCTGGATGTATTCAAGGAGGAATGGGTTAAGCTTATCCGTAATAAAATGGGAGCGGTGTGCTATACCCGTTGGAAAAAAAGTTCTGATACCCCCCTGATTGTTGAATTTGCAAAAGCCGGAAGGCAGGGCACCGACATGTTTCCGATAAGCACGCCCGAGTCACTGAGAGATGTGGAAAGACACCTTCTATTGAGGTACGATAATTAAATGACTTATCCACTGTCCAACCAAATTCGCCCTAGTCAGGTTACTGGAGTATTTGGACCCGGATCCATCTATGACAACCAGATTGATTCCATGATAATAATGGGGCTCAATCGATGGAAGAGTGAGGAGTTTCATCCCATAACAGAGGAATTACTGCTACGGGAGATTAGAAAAAATACCCTGAAAGATCTTACACAATTAGTATCAATATCATCACATCAAGATCCAGACCATCCAGGGCAGATACCTGTTAAAAGTTTTCCAATATGGGGATATTGTTCCAGCTGCAAGAAGCTACAGAAGAGAAATGAGAGAGGGTTGAAAACGAAATGTATCTCTATAGAATGCACAAGTAAGGAGCATATCGCGCCTTCTAAGATCTTCCCAGTTAGATATGTGGCAGTATGTGCAAACGGACATCTCGATGAATTTCCATGGTACCGTTGGGCTCATAGGACCGAAGAAGAACGAAACAAATGTCCTGAAAATAAGGCGCAGCTTTATCTAATTAATAACTACAAGTCACTATCTCTGGATTCTACTATCTTGGAATGTAGGAATCATTCCTGCGGTGCTTCGAGGAGCATGGGCGGTTCACTATCTAAAAATGGCTTGCGGGGAATAAAGGTATACTGCTCTGGGCGCAGGCCTTGGCTAGATGATGCAGGTGGAGACTGTACTAGTGATAAGGGACAGGTTGTCATGCAGGGCATTTTCAAGGGAGCCACGAACATGTATTTTCCGCTTATACGCAGAGCAGTTACAATTCCGCGCTTTGGGGATGAATTAGCGCAGATGATCTACCAAAATAGAGAGATAATTTCTACTCGTAACAATACTAAAAACTTCGATGTGTGGCTTGAAGTTCAGTTCAGACTAAAAACAACCGACAATCCCGAGGGCCGCTGGACTTCAAAAGATGTGAAAGAAAGAATAGGCTTGATAGAAAAACTCGATGATAAGATGGATATACGGCGGATTGAGTTTGGTGCGCTTGACTCGGGGGATAGGATAACTGAAGGTGTGTTACAGATTGAAACACTGGAAAATAAACCTGCATCCCTTGCGCTTGTGAAAAGGGGAGTACTGGCCAAGAGCATTAGAATAGTATCCGCTGTAACTGGTTTTACGAGACTGGAACCATTTGATCCTAACGAGAGACGGGTATCTCCGGTTGGAAAAGGGAGAATTGAATGGCTACCAGTCTCTGAAAATATTGGGGAGGGAATTTTCATGAGCTTTCAAAATAATGCGATGGAGGACTGGCAGCGGACTGAGGTTGTGCGGGACAGATTTAGCGATCTCATGACAATCCCCAACATTGATAATTTGAAACTAGAGGATGTCCAGTACAGTCCAAAATACATATTTCTCCACACACTTTCACATATGATAATCAGAAGTATAGCACGTAATGCCGGGTATACCACCGCATCGCTTAAAGAAAGGATCTACTGTGACAAGGACATGGCAGGAATACTCATCTACACTGCATCCTCTAGCAGTGACGGTTCTCTGGGTGGTCTCACAGGTCTGGGTAACAGGAATAGTAACCGGATATGGAGAATATTGGAAGACGGATTAGACGGTTCAGCTACATGTTCGTGCGATCCATTATGCTCGATGCAGGAGGCCAAGAAGATGCCACGGATGGTGGGTGCAGCTTGTCATGCATGCACACTACTCCCAGAAACGTGCTGTGAATCCATGAACAATCTACTTGACAGGGAACTTGTGGTGAAAACTCTTAGGTCCGACGAGGCCGGATTCTTCAAAAAATGGACACGGTTCACCTAAGGAGCACTGCAGACAGAATTCTTGGTGCAGTACATGATCTGCCCCAACCTGCAATCCAAAAACTCCTGTCAGCATGGGATTCTGGTGCTGAGATGACTAGGTATAATATTGGAGAGGTAGCCGGTATTTACGGAGATAAAGCAGAACGCCTGGTGAGGATTATATCAGATCCAATGATTGACGATGAATTAGTTTACTCGGTGTTGACAGCATGGAATTCTACAAAGACCCTCGCATTGGCAGAATCCAGCGGCACTGAAATTATTTGGACCGGTCCAAGCAGCACAAGTTCTGGCACTCGTAATACTGAGCCGGTCATAGTGGAACTACTAAAATCTGCAAAGAGAGGTGAAAGAGTGTTGATAGTGGGTTACCGTATTACCCACGGAGCAGCAAGCATAATACAAGAGCTCAATTCATGTCTTAAGACAGGTATCTTGGTGGACTTGGTGGTGGATAGCAGTAGCGTCAACGATAGAGAACTGAGCAAGTGCTTTCCGAAGGGAAAGCTCATGCGTCCTACAATATATGCCCGGAAAGAAAAAGATTATGGAAAATATAAGATGCACGCAAAGGTCATAGTAGTGGGCAGGCGAGAGATGCTGGTGGGCTCAGCAAATCTTACTGGGCTGGGGACCGAAGTCAATTTTGAATTGGGTCTTCTTGTGCGTGGTCCTGCGGCGGGACGTATGGCAGATCTAATTGACGGTATGATCAAGGAAGAATACTTTGTTAGGATTGATAAATAATGGTTGAAAGGAGGCTTGTGCCAACTAAGGAAGAAAAGAAGATTGCTGGAAAGGTCCTAAGCGAGATTTTTAATTCAGGCAATGATAGAGATGCGGCCAAGTTCCTACGTGAACATCTAGAGGACAGATCACCGGGACTGGAAAGTATACTTGCAACCAATATAGATGAGGCTGCGAGAGAAATAGAAAACTCCAAACTCCCACAGGTCCTTGTCAACATGTTCGGTACAGAGATCTTTGAGGGGAGCATGGGTATTAAGTTAAGAGATGAGATACTGAACAAATTACTTGCTACGGAAAGGTATGACGATATACATAGTATTTACCACAGTGCAATCAATGTAAGTGAAGAAGAACACGACGGAATCAAAAGGGCATTTTTTGAGGATAGGGTAACAGAATCAAAAAAATACCATAGAAAACTTATGGACCACAGAGCACATTCTTGGCGTCCGGGACGCCGGTATGCAAGGGAGTTTGTACGGGCTTTGCGCATATCGTCTATCTTTTCTGGTTTGCCCAGTGATCCAAGGCCGTCTAGAACGGAAGAAGTTATACCAATATCAGAGATCAAACCGCTTAAGAACTTCCAGTTGAACATGCGGGCTCAAGTACTGCAGATCCTGCAAAGTAGGGGCGGGAGGGCAATTGTGTCCTTGCCTACGGGATCGGGGAAGACTAGAATGGTGGTGGAGGCTGCCGTTGCTCTGCTTAACCAGTCCGGACCGGACAAAAACATACTCTGGATTGCTGATACGCAAGAAGTGTGCGAGCAAGCTGTTGTATGTTTTAAGCAGATCTGGGAAAGATATGGCAAGGGCGGAATTCTAAATATCTACCGCACATGGGGTGATAATGATTTACCTGTATATGATGAACATGGCATAATTGTGGCAAGCATTCAAAAGCTCAGTGCCTCTAGTGAAAAACTGGATTCACTTCGTGAGAATTTATCCACCATTATAATCGACGAAGCACACCATTCGATTGCACCATCATACGTTGAGGTGCTGGAGCATCTTGGCCTTTCACGGTCAGGGTCAGAGACAGAGAATGATTCCAGAATTCCACTTATCGGCCTATCGGCGACCCCGGAACGGAAAGAACCAGGGGGGACCAGAAAATTACACAACATGTATCGAAATAACACAGTATATCCGTGCCAGAAGTTCAGTCCTTCTGCTGAGAGGGGAGTATCCTTTGATGACAACTGGCAGAATATGGATTATATGAGGAAAAAACTCACACAATGGAAGTATCTTGCAGATGCAGAATTTGTCTCTATCGGAGTGGGTGATGTCAAGCTGGATATGGAAAATTCGGCTTATTTGAAACGAGGTAATGACAAATGGATGAGAGGTGTGGCCATAATGGCAGAACGGAACCGCCTCATCAAAGATTATGTACTAAAGGAGGCCCGTAATAATAAAAAAATTCTCTATTTCGGACCAAATGTGTCTCAGTCCAATGCCATGGCACGGATTTTAGAAGAAGAAGATGTGGGAAGCGTGTGCATCACATCAGAAACCCGACACTCTGTAAGAAAGATGTTCGTGGATATTTTCAACGGTCCTGATGATAGCAAAATTCAAGTAATGTGTAATTATAATGTGCTATCGACCGGGTTCGATTCGCCCAAGATAGACATGGTGGTAATTGCTAGGCCAACTACCAGTGTTGTGGCTTATCAACAGATGGTCGGCAGGGGTCTTCGTGGAGAGGAATTCGGTGGCAGAGAGGGCAACCGCTGTACAATAGTAACGGTTGAGGATAATATATTCATGTACAATAACGATGCGGTCAAGCTTGGCTATCAGGAATTCCGGGAATATCACGGAATATAGACTTGATACGGACCTTCGGATCGATGTACAACCAAACTACAACACTGATCAAACCCCGTCGATTAGAAATCGTTACTCTGCATAACAGGGTAGTTTCCACATTGCACGCTTATGACAGGAAGATAACGATTTCGTCTCACTTATCGGGATCTATTACCACGGCATGCCCATCCATGGAATTATTGAGTATGCCGTTTCTGGTATAGGCTCCCGAGATCTCTAGTATGTCCCCCTCGGCGACATTATCAGCCAGCTCGCCCCACAGTTTCATCTTGACCTCCCCGGTATCATCGCGTAGAATAACGAAGGCGTATTTTGTAAGTCCATATCTGGTGCTGGATTCTATGGCCTTGCTAACGTTCTTTATTATTCCCACCGTATGTATACCACTCTTTCCATGGACAGCCTCCCGGATTGGCTTGACTATTGTATCCAGTGCCGCTACAGAATTAATCTTCCTTCTTAGTACGGCGAGATCCTGCCCTTGTTCCTGTTTGTCCTCCCAGTCAGAGGTGATCTCATCTAGTATGTCCTCTGTAAGCTTCACGGGTCTCACGATCATGTTGTCGATGATGACGGAATGTTCATCGGGAACCTCTATTTCGTGACATCTCGCCACGTGCCGCTTTATTTCCAGCACAGTCCAGTCGCTGTCGCCTGCCGAGTACGGCTCAACTTTCACTTCCCCCACGCTTCTCTGGTGCTTGGTCTTGAACATGGAAAGTCTGTACTTCTTCCACAAATGACACGACGACTGGAGTAGATTTCTAGTGGGTGAGTTCCAGGGAACATTCAGCACTGCATATCTCTCACCTCCGGCCCCTCTAGTAAACGCATCCAAGTGGTACTCGAGTCCTGATTCAAACAAACCGCGCAGGAACTGGTAGAGTATGCCCATGCCCCATGCGTACACCGCACTGCTGATTTTGCCCTCTCTAAGATTAATCCTGCAGCGGAGTTTGTAGAGGCGGTCGGACCTGTACAAAGTAATGTGTCGTGCCTCCTGTTTTCCATAACCTAGCCTTACTATTCCCTGCATAATAGATACCTCTCCACCAAATTCTGGCACTAGATTATCTTGCATCTCTCTGGCCAAACGCGCAGCCGACTCCATGCTGCTGCTTGCAAAATAGAGGGCCTCCTTGTTGGGCTTCAGCCCCGATCTTCCCAGGTAATAGGCCCCAATGGCGGACAGTGGGGCTCTCTCGGCAAGCCCCGCCGCAGCTTCGTTTTGTGCAGCTATGAAGCTTCTTACATGCTTGTCTTCCACGGGCTCGATGATATCTTCTTCATTTACCTGTCCTATGACAGGTGCTCCGGCGCCCCCGCCTATCCTGTATACCGGTATTGATGTGTGGGTGCCGGCTTTTGTTAGCATGGTGCAGGTCCTGAATTCTTCCGGATCGTCGGGCTCCTCCATTATGGGATGCAGGTGCAGGTTGTCATCGGCATCCACGGTATAGATCTCCGTGCCATATGTCAAGTCCCTCCCAAGGCAAAGCCCCGATGATGTCCACAGTACCGAGTTATCCGGAACCAGCAGCCTCATTCGAATGTCCTCCAATGCCGGCTTGTTTTGTTTCTTCTCCTGCCGGTCGGCCCGGCTCCTGCCACTAACCCATGAAAATCATGCGATAGGGATGTCAATATGACGCCGCGGAAACGTCCCTAGTGGAACGGCAGCAGGTTGTAGCTTGCAATGTACATGCCGACCGCGACTATCCCCATGAGTATCCACCAGGACTTTGCATTCACAGACATGAGCGCCACTAACAAAGTAATAAACCTACGGCATGCCCCCTGCCGGAATCCACCCGCAGGCCTCCTCATTGATAAAAGAATTATACCCCATGGGGGCCCCGCCCGTGCGTGGCCTCCGTCGTATAGTGGCTAGTATAGGGGACTGTGGATCCCCGGACGGGTGTTCGATTCCCCCCGGAGGCCCCTAAAATATCCCGTACTTGCTTGATTCCATCTCTTCCTTGATGGCGAGCTTGAACCGGGGGCCGCTGCTGCCCAGCCTGTCGGAAAGCCACGTGAGGAACTTTTTCTCTATGCCCTTGCCCTGCAGCTTCTCAAAGTCGGGGCCCATCTGGGACGCCAGCTTCTCCACAATTTCCGTATCCACGCTTACGACAAAAAAGTGCCATCCAAAGGCATACTCGGAATCGGTCATCTTGAACCCGTCTTCTACATGGACCATCGCCTCCAGGCGGCCCAGGACAGAGGCGAGATCCCTGCTGGTCTGGTCATAGTCTACCGACGACACATTGATGTTTATCCTGCCCATGGCCGCCTGATACACGGCACCGGATAAAAACATTCAGTCCAGCAGGTGCTTTGTCTCTATTCCGTAAAAGTTCCTCAATATCCCCATGTAGGTGCTAATCGAATCCGGCACCCCCTCCCCGCAGGCTACCCCGAGGTTGCTGGCGTTTATCCAGGTGACCACCGTCTGGAGTATTGTCACGAACCGGTTGTTCTCGGCGTCTGCCAGCTCTATCGCCTTTGTGTACCTTTCAGAGTGCTCCCACGCGGTCACAAAGTCTATGCACTTTACCCCGAATACGGCCAGCAGCTGCTCCCCAAGGCCCGGGGCCGCCTCAAAGGGTGCCCTGTTTATGACAAACGGAAACCTCACCTTGTACGGCATATACCCTGGCAGCGGGCCCCATAGCGTGGCCACCTTGCACCCATCCTGCAACAGCCCGAACTTTGGCATCATCGATGATATCACTTCTTCATCTGCAAACCAGAACAGTATCACCGTCGCATCGGATATGTCTGCATCCCTTACATCCTGGTTCCGAAACTCCGTGCGGGGCCCGCCATGTTCCCCTGCGGCAGAACACTTGCCGTTATCCATCTCTATCCCTACTGCCCTTGCGCCAAACTCTGCCGCGGCCATATTCACTGCCCTTCCATCCCCGGATCCCAGGTGATAAAACACATCATCAGGGCCCACTTCTGCTAATTGTAGTATCTCCCTGTACGCCCTGTCGGGCAACTGCACATCCTCGCCGGACATTATCCCCCGGGGCAGCGTCCCCAGGTATTCCTCGAGCCTCAAGGGGGGGTGCTCATTCCCTTATCCCCTCGAGCTTTGATACGGCCTGCCAGAGGGAGACCCTGATGAACGAGGGCATGTTGGGATCCTGCGTTATATCATCAAGGGCGCTTATCGCGTTTGCAGCCCTGACCGCCAGCCTGTACTCTTCGCTTCCAAGGTCCGCCACAAGATCCGTTATGTTCTTTCTTATCGTCTTGGGGGTCGACGGGTTTGTAGTAATCTGGTTGAGCACCGATATGGCCTCCTTCAGCGTGCCCCTGTTCTCGTCGTCCCCGGCCATGCCTACGCCCCGCCCGGGCCTGTGGTATAATCCATGGTACAGCCCCGGACGGCATTCATAATAGTTTTTCGCGGCCATGCCCCGGGCCAGGATCCGTGCCTAAGGCAGGCCCCGGCAGGCACTATTCCCTGGTCCCCCGGACCGTGTTTCTCAGCACGCCGAGCCCCTCTATCTCCATCTCGATCTCGTCGCCGGCGGCTAGATACTCTGAATCCGGGTTGTTGAGCGCCACCCCCGACGGGGTCCCGGTCGATATTATGTCGCCCTTTTCAAGGGTCATGGAGCTGCTCAGCTTGGAGACTATCTCAAACGGCTTTATGTGCATTTTTGAAGTGGACGAATCCTGCCTTGCCCTGCCGTTTACCTTTGTGGTCATTTTCAGCCTGCCCGGGTCCTGCACCTCGTCGGCCGAGGTTATCCACGGCCCGCACGGCGCAAACGTATCGAGCCCCTTTGCCCGGGTAAACTGCCCGTCCCTGAACTGGATATCCCGCGCCGAGACATCATTGAGTATGGTGTACCCGAATATGGCCTCTTTTGCCCCTATAACGTCCACATCCCTGCATCTCTTGCCAATGATCAGCGCCAGCTCCACCTCATAATCTAGCTCTTTTACAAACGGCGGCATCACTATGTCGTCGCCGTTCCCGCACAGGGCGGTCCTCGGCTTCATCACTATCACGGGCTCATCCGGCGGGCTGCGGTCCTGGTCCTGCGCATGATCTGCATAATTGAATGCAAGGCAGAATATCTTTGGGGGCTCGGCTATCGGCGCCATTATACCATACTCTGAAAGCCCCCTCTCGTACTCCAATCCGTCTAGCCTGTCATTCACCTCGGCCAGCCAGCCCTCAAATAGAAATCCGCCCAGCCGTGTGGGCAGCGGCACCCCTGTCGAATAGACTATCTCCTCCCTGCTCGCGACCCTGTCCCCCTTTACTATCCCATAGGTTTCCTTCTTGCCGTCTAGCAGCCGGGCAAACTTCATTGCATCCTACCCGTGGGTAAACACCGCCATGTGCTGTGATTCTTTTCTACAGTATCCAAACCTGACAAACTGTATGCTCTGCCCGTCGCCCACTTGTAAATAGTGCGGTTCGACCATCCCCTCGAGTATTCCAAGGCTGGAAGAATCAAACTCGCCGTCTTTTATGGGGGCCCGCGGTATGACCACCTTGATCTTGCGGGCATCCCCACAGGGGACCCACTGCATTTTCGGGTATCCGGCAGATATGTCATCCCCTGTGTATGTTCCCGCAAGGTCGCGGCCTGCAGAATCTATCCGCACATCCCCCAGGCCCATCAGCCTGATATGGCCGCCTTCTGAGAGGCCTTCAGCGTCCTTTCCCGGCAGGTACAGCGCTCCGCCTGTCTCTATCTTTCTCGAACCCATGTCCCCGGAGGGATGGTTTGGCAGCTCGGCTGTACCCGGCAGCCCCGCCACGTCTATTCTCCGCGGATCCCCGACCAGGAACAATCTCGTGCTGTTCCCGTCTATCTCCTTGCGGTTGAACGCCTCTAGGGCGCCAAACGGGGCAAGCGTGTCCGCTTTTGTAAGCCCCAACGATATGACAAAGCGCCTTATCGCCCCGGGCGTTATCCCCCTTTTCTTCATGCCTTCGAGCGTGGGGAGCCGCGGATCATCGTACCACGGGATCTTTCCGTCCTCGATGAGCGGCCGGATAACCCTCTTGGAGACGGGCATCCCCTCAAACTCCAGGCGGGAGAACTCTAGCACCATGGGAGCCCGCATATCCAGCTTTCCCAGTATCGCCCCGTACAGTTCATTGCGCAGCTCGTATTCCTTTGACCGGAACGCATGCGTGACCCCGTCTATGCTGTCCTCGATGGCAACTGCCATGTCGTAGCTCGGCCAGACCCTGTGCCTGTCCCCTAAAAGAGGGTGCCTCTCCTCCATTATCCTGAACAGGACCGGATCGCGCATTACGGTATTCTGGGATTCCATGTCCCCCCTGAATCTTGCCACGGCCTGCCCCGGCTTGAACTTGCCATGCATCTTGTCCCAGCCCTCCATGTGGTCCTCCTGGGCTTTTTTGCTGCACTTGCAGGGGGCCATGGCGCGCCTGTTCTTTGACATATCATCCCTTTTGCAGGTGCACACATACGCATCGCCTGATTCCAGCAGCTCCCTGCCCTTGGATAGCAGCAGGTCCATGTCGTCAGAAGTGTTCTTTATCACATCGTACTCTATGCCCAGCCAGTCGAGGCCCACCTTTATGGCCGCATAGTACTCCATTCTTTCGGCGCCGGGGTTTGTATCGTCCATCCTGAGGATCTTTATCCCCCCGTACATTGTTACATATTCCTCGTTGATTATTGCAGCCTTTGCGTGCCCTATGTGCGGGTAGCCGTTTGGCTCTGGCGGAAAGCGCGTAACTACCCTGCCCTTTATGGCGCCCTCCAAGGGGGGCAGCGCCTGCCCTTCCTGCTTTTTGCGCTCTACGGGCACATCCCCGAGCTCTTCTCTCTGTTTGGATTCCGGCATGGCGTTTATCCCTGCTACTATATCGGATATCTCCTCCATAAGCTCGCCCGCCTTTGGCCTCAGCTCGGGCCTTGCGCCAAGCAGGCCGGCTAGAACAGCGCCCTCCCTTGCCCGGCCCCCATGGGATACAGCATTTTGCAGGGCGATCTTTCTGGCCTCGCCTGCTATATCACTCACAGCCTTCTCCACACCACACAGTCTAGCAGCGAGAGCAGGTCGTCGCGGTGCCTGCCGGGGTACCTGTCGAGCGCAGAGCTTGCCTTTTTTGCGTATGAGCCTGCCTCCCTGCGCACATCATCCTCTATTCCAAGGCTCTTTACAGCAGATACTGCCGCGCGCAGCTGCACAGATGTGGCCCGGGCATTCCCAAAGGCTGCCCGTATGGCGGCCCTGTCTTTGCCTCGGGCCTTTTTTAGCGCCATTAATACTGGCAGCGACTTTTTGCCCTCCCTGATATCATTGCCGACGGGCTTTTTTGTGACCTTTGGATCCCCTGTTATGCCTATCAGGTCGTCTGTTATCTGAAATGCCACCCCGAGCCCTGTCCCGAATGCAGCAAAGCGCCTTGCGTCCTTTTCATCAGCCCCCGAACAGATCGCCCCCATCGCACAGGCCGCCCCAAAGAGCGACGCGGTCTTTTTGCCTATCATCATGATATACTCTGATCTTGTGGGGAGCTTTGCGCCTTCCGCCATGTCCATGTCGTATAACTGCCCCTCGCATACGTCGACACATGCCGCGGCCAATCTGCTGGTCAGCCTTGCCGCCCTTTTTTCTGGCACGCGCGGGCCCGATATCACCTGGTACGCCTTTGAGAACAGCACATCGCCTGCGAGAATAGCCACCGGGACCCCGAATTTTTTGTGCACGGTGGGCACGCCGTGGCGGATAGAATCGTTGTCCATGATATCATCGTGTAGCAGGGTAAAGTTGTGTATCATCTCTATTGCGGTAGCAGCCGGCATGGCGTCGGACTTTTTTCCTCCCAGCGCCTGGCAGCTCTTGATTAACATGTACGGCCGGAACCTCTTTCCCCCGTGCTCTATCAGGTGGGCTGCTGCAGCATACAGCCGGGATGGCCTGCCCCTGAGCCTCTGGCGCAGCAGAGCATTGATTGCCGCCGCCTCGCTAGCGCTCATTCCACCAGCCTCCAGCTGCTGGCAGGAAGGTGCGCCGATATCGCCCCCTCAAGTGTGCGGCGCATATTCTCCCCGGTCCAGGATTCCAGCAGCCCCGCGTACTTTGCCAAAAATGCAGGCTCCGAGCTCGGCAGCAGGTACAGCGCTATGAGCATCCACGGGCAGTATTCAGCGGGCTTCTCTGTTACGGCCTTGCCCAGCTCTTCTGCCGACGCCCACCGCACCTCGCTTATCTCCTGTACAGAGGGCTCCGGATCCGGGCCGTCAAATATCCCTGCGAGCGTGCCGCATACCTCGTTCTCGGAGCCTATATCCTTGTACGGGACATGGTATTCAAACTTGAACGCATAGTCCAATGAACAGTCCGCGCCTATCTCTTCGGGGAGCCTTCTGCGCCCGGATTCTACATAGCCCTCGCCCTCGCGGGGATGGCTCGCCACTGTCCCGTCCCAGTCGCCCGGCCAGAGCATCTTGCCGGCGCTCCGCCGCGCCAGCAAAAGGCGCCCTTTAGGGTCGAAGAGCAGCACGGTAAACGCCCTGTGGAGCCTCCCCTGGGGGAGGTGGCAGCTCACCTTTTCTGCCAGCCCCAGCGGGCTGTCATCTTTGTCCACGAGCACCAGCATCTCCATCATTTATGCCCCCTGATTATCGTCCCCGCAAACGATCCCTTGAGGGCAGCATCAAGTATCCTGCGCGGCTTTTTCCCGTTGACCAGGAACACTTTGGTCCCGCCGCGCGCTATTTTGCGCCCCTCCTCTATCTTCCGGCCCATGCCGCCTGTAACATCCATGCCTGCTTCTCCAAGCTCCGGCGTGCCCCGCCCGAGCTCCGGTATCAGTTTTCTGGTCCGGGGGCTCTCGTACAATCCGTCAACGTTCATCGCAAAGATGCACAGCCTGGGCCTGAGTGCGCGAGCCAGCATTCCCATTATGCGGTCGCCCGACAGTATGTAAGTCCTGCCGCGCCCCGCCCAGAGCGCGTCCCCGTAGGTGACGGGGACAAGGCCTGCGCGCGCCTCCTCGCCTGTCTCCTTTATCCCCGCAGACAGGGGCCTGCCGGACCGGCTGATGCAGGCAGGCGGCACAGAATAGGGGCTCAGCCCGGCATTTAACAGGGAATCGAGCACCATCATGTTGAGCCTGGCCATCGAGTTCTTTACAGTTGCCACCCCGCGGATTTCATACCTGGCGGGCTTTGTGTGCATGTCGTACTTTACGGACCAATAGTGCCCAAACGAGCCGCCCCCGTGGACCACCACCACCGGCTCGCGCAGCTTTGCAAGGGCGGCGGCTATCCCGTCCATGTTCCTGGTCCTCGCCGAGAGGGGCTTTTCCTTGTTGGTTATTACCGACCCGCCCAGCTTTACCAAGATCACGGCGCACGTCACCTTCCCGCAGTTAAAAAGTATCCAGCCCGGACGGGTCGACAGATGCTGCAAAGCTGCCCTCGCTGGCCGCCCCGAGCGATTCCACCACGCGCCCGATGCACTCTTCATCGGCAAGGGCTATGACGCACCCGCCGTCGCCCGCCCCCGTAACCTTGGCGCCATAACTCGGGCCGTCGCCCGCCCTTACCATCGAGCGCAGCACCCCGTCCGAGACGCCTATCCTATCCAGGCATTCCTGGTTCTCGCTCATGCATGAACCAAGGCCCTCAAGGTCTCCCCCCTCTATCGCGGCCCTTGCCCTGGGGATTAGCCCCGAGACCTTTTTGCACAGATCGGCAAACTCTGCACCGTTGTCGCGCCGGAACCCGTCCACCTTTCTGACCACTTCCGCAGTCGAGTGGGCCCTGCCGGAATCTGCGACCGCCAGCCGGAGCAGAGGGCCCTCCACTGTATGGTGGCCCGAGATAGAATCGTATTCTATTATCCCCCCGTATGTGCAAGCAGCGCTGTCCGCGCCGGAGGCGGCCCCAAATGCAGTCCTCTCCGCCTCTAGAGCGGCCGCCATGGAATCGGCCCTGTCGGGGTCGGCAAAGAGCCCCCGGAGCGCTCCTGCCGCAGCTACACAGCACGCAGACGACGACCCCAGCCCCACTCCCGGGGGTATCTCTGATTCTACAGCAATCTCAAGCCCGCCCTTGTGCCCGAACCTGGATATGGCGCGCGCCGCCAAGTGCGCCAGCGGGCCAAGCGGGTGCCCCGCGGGGAGTGCCTCGCCGGGCCCTAGAACGGCGTCCCCGAGGGCCGACCGTATCCTGATGGTATCGCCGCGTATGTCTGCTGTAACCCTGACCCTCTTGTTTATGGCGCAGAGCAGGGCGCCGGTCCCATGGACTACAAAGTGCTCGCCTAGCAGAACCACTTTCGCCGGCGCGGACCCCACGGACGTCAACTGAACACTATCGAGCAGTACCCGACCACCGACTGTTCGTCCCCCGTTATGTCGCCGCTCGTCGCATACTTGAGCAGCGTGCCCTTTGTTGCGCCAAGCTCGATAGATGCGGCCATGGTTGCAGCTATCGCGCCGTACCCGCAGGCGCTGACCTTTCTCTCCCGGAGAACGGCATAGAACTTTACAGTATCCATGGATAATATCGCCTCTATCAGGGCGCCGTCCTGCTCGTGCGCAAATGCATTTGACTCGTAATGTGTAAGGTCCGACGAGCCTATCAGCATAGAATCCCTGCCTTTTGCGGCGCGCGCCATCGCCCCGCCCACTTTTGCGGCCTGCTCCTCACCCTGCTCGGAGAGCAGTATGGGGAGTATCCCAAATTCTCCAAAAAACTCCTGCAGCATGGGGACTATCACCTCGAGGCTGTGCTCCTTTGAATGGGCGAAAAAGTCCTCTTTTATTCCGCAGCGTTCCAGCTCGACAGATCCTGCATCGTCAGTCTCCACGTATCCTGCCGGCGTGATCCACCTGCAGGCTCCAATCCCTGCAATGCCGAGGCCCAGGCCCCAGTGGTTGGGACCTGCCATGACGAACAGCCGGGGGCTCGTGTGCCGTATAGATAGCAGGCCGTGGCATGCGACGGGCCCAGAATACCTGTACCCTGCATGGGGGCAGATCATTCCTATTACGCCGTCAAGCTCGGGCGGGTCGGGCCCCGGCCCGGACGGGTGGTTTACACACCAGCGTATTGTATCGCGCGTCTCATCCGCGCCGGCCGGATAGAACTTGCCGGCAGCAGCCGGCGTCCTTGTGCGCATTACTCATCCTCTCGCACATCCTTTGTCTCAAAGTCGTCTATTTCATACTTCATCGGCTTTGTCTCGTCTACTTCGCCCCTGATCACGAGGACCTCCCGGGCGAGCAGCCAGAATATCGCAGCCAGCGCCCCGCGCCCGCGGTTGTTGGCGGGTATTATCACGTCTAATCTTGACGTCACATTGTCGCTGTTGGCTATCCCTATTACGGGTATGCCCGCATTGGTGGCCTCGGTTACAGCCTGCGCGTCGACCTGGGGGTCGCATACCAGGAGCAGCTTGGGCTCCATGTATTTTGGCAGGTCCGGGTTTGTCAGCGTGCCCGGCATGAACCTCTTGTGTATGTCCTTGCACCCGACCAGCTCGGCGAACTTTCTGATGGGGACCCGCGCGCTGTCCTTTCCAGAGCAGACTATCAGCTCGGACGCGCCCGTATGCTCTATAAACTGGGCTGCCGCTTTTATCCTGCCCTGGGTGGCCTCTAGGTCTAGCGTGTACGTGCCAGTCGGGTCCGTATCGCTTATGAACTGCTTCATGAACTTGGTCTTTACCTGGGTGCCGATGCTTATCCCCGAGGTGGTTATGAGATTCCTCATGTATTCGTCATCGCTCTGGAACCTGACACTCAATTTCTAGATCCCGGCCATGCCATGTATTAAACCCTGCTCCGAGAGGCGGATCAGCTCGTTTGCCTTGGCGACCCTCTCGCCCCCTACTGCGCCCACTTTGAGCATTACAGAGCCGGTCGCTATCCCTATGTGGGTTACGTGCGCGTCTGTCGTCTCGCCAGACCTGTGGGACGTGACCAGCCGTATGCCGCCGGCCGTGGCCTCTGCGGCAAACTTCATCGCGTCGTACAGGCTGCCCGCCTGGTTTACCTTGAGTATGGCCGCATTGCACGATCCCTTCTTGACGGCCTTTCTGAGCATTGCGGCGCTAGTAACGGTGAGGTCGTCGCCGGCGACCAGGACGCCGGGGAACCGGCGTGTCAGCTCGGCCATCCCGTCAAACTCCTCCTCGTGGACGGCATCTTCTGCGTATATCAGCTTGTACTTTTCTATTATCCCCGCCGCATAGTCTATCTGCTCGCCCGGCGAGTTCTCAAAGCCGTCCCTGGAATAAGAGTATGCGCCCTTTTCCCTGTCCCACTGGGTCGAGGCGGCAAAGTCCACCCCCAGCGAGACCTCCTTTCCAAGCGCATACCCGAGGTTCTCGCACGCCTCTGCGGCCATCTCCAGCGCTTCTGCACTGCAGGCCCTCGGGGCCCACCCGCCCTCGTCGCCCTTGCCGCCTGCAAAGAGGCGGTCCTTCTTCCGGAGTACCAGCCCGAGCTCTTTGTGCACGGCCAGGTTGGCCTCGATTGCCTCCCGTATGTCCCTCAGGCCGGTGGCGCAGACCAGTATCTCCTGTATGTCCGGGGACCCGGGCCCCGCGTGGGCGCCCCCGCCGAGCACGTTGCCGAGCGGATACGGGAACCTCGGCTCGACATTCGGGTCGAGCACCCTGTACAGCGGGACGCCGGCGGCGGCAGCAGCCGAGTAGGCCGCAGCTATCGTTATGGCAAAGGCCGACGCGCCACCCGCTATGGAATAGTCCGGGGTATCGTCCATTTCGCGCACGGCAGCATGCACGGCGCCGGAATCCCCGGGGTTCAAGCCCTTGAACCTGCCGGCGCTGCCGGTTATGGCTGCAAGGCTGGCCTCGGGGCCGCCGTCGGGAAAGTTCCTCACCTCGTGTATTCCCACGCTGGCGCCAGAAGGGGCGCAGGCCCTGCCGAGGAATTTTCCGTCGGATATGACATCCACCTCGACCGTCCGGGATCCGCGGCTGTTGTATACAATTCTTCCGCGGACTGAGGTAATCCGGGACAAGCTACTCCAGCTCTGACTGGACTTCCTGGTATCTCTTTTGGACCGCCTCGTAGAACGGTATAATCTGCTGGATGGTCTCTATCGACGTGAAGAGCATCCTCCTGCAGCAGTACCTCTCCATGCCGAGCGAATCTAGCACCTTGCCTGGCGCCTCGCCTGCCTCCACCCTCGACTTGTACTCGCCGAACTTGTCGGCGACGAGGTTTCCACAGGTGAAGCATCTGACGGGTACCAGCATGGCGCCGCGATGAATCAAGGAATATAAAAACCCTGCACGGGGGCCCGGTGCGGGTGTAGCCCAGCCTGGTCAAAGGCGCTAGCTTGAGGGGCTAGTCTCTTAGGAGTTCGTGGGTTCAAATCCCATCGCCCGCACCCATGGATCTCAAGCCCCTTAGCGCATGGAGCAGCTCCGCCCTTCTGGCCTCTTCCGTGACTGCCGCCCTTGTATCCTCGATGAGTATCCTTGCCACGTCGAGCTTTCTCCGGGCCTCCTTGATGACCTTGTCGAATGCCGCAAACGGGTAGAGCATGTTGTAGAGGCCCTCCATTGTGCGAAAGGCGTCCTGCGCGCCTGCGGCGTCCCCTGCGCGGATCCTGTCGTATGCGAGCCTCTTTAGCTCGCCTATGCAGTCGAGCAGGCCGAGAACATACGACGGGCCCGAGACGCCAAGTGATTCCCTGGACGGGACGGGCCTGCCCCCGACTATCGCTATCAGGGAGAGCGCCTCGACTAGCTCCTGCTCGGGTACTGCCAGGTATCTCCGCAGGCCGCCGGCAGCCCTCTTTTTGTGCGAGCGGAGCAGCTTGGCTGCTTCTTTTGCCTTTGCAGCAGCAGAGACCGTGTCGCCTGCATGGACCGCTATTATGGCCCTGCTGCACATGCTGATCACATCCCTGGTGTTCTTTATGAGGAACTCGCGGGATTCGATCTCATCTGAGAGTGGCTTTATGATCTTGTCGAGGGAGGCCTCAGTCCTGTCGAGTGACATGGTGGGTCTGCCCGGCGGCGGGGATAAAGCCGTTTGCAGGCCCCTTGCAGGGCGGCAGGACGCTGGCACCCCTGCAACGTGTACGGCGGGCAGGACGGGGCTCATTGGGGCTTCCGGAGGGTGGCAGCCTTGCCAGATCAGGCCACGTCATTCGGTATGTGTCGTTCGGGTATCTTCCGGCCGCCATTCTGCCTATCCCGCAAGATCCTTGTACAGGGCACGCAGCGCACCCATTGCCAGCTCGGCATCCTCCACAGTCTCTATCCATGATATGAAGTCGCCCTCGGTTGATGACGCAAATTTTCTCTTTCCACTGAGCTCTATTGTAGAGATGACCGACTTTCTATCTTTTGCAAACCTACCGTCCTTGGTATGGTATATCATAAGCAGCTTTGAGTTTCCCGCCTTTATCATGCAGAACCTGTTTCCCCCGAGCTTGAATTCCGCATATGTTGCATTCTGCTTGAACCTGACGCCTTCAAGCTCCGCCGGTATCCTCTCTATCAGCGCATGAAACAGCTCCCTCCGCGGGGCATCGACTTCGGGCACCCCCTGCCGGGCGCTCCCTTTGAGAAAGTCCTCCACGCCGGGCTCTTCACGCCCGCCGTTCTGCGGGACAGCCTTTGGCCTTTCAATGTCGGGGTATCTCCACACACTGACGGCCTGCCGGGCGAGCACCCGGCCGCGCCTGTCTATGTCACCGGCCCGCCATTCCCTGGCATCGGCGAGAAGCTCGTCCAGGTTCAACCCGCTGTTTGCATAGCCGTGCTCGTGATCCCTCTTTTCCGGCAGCGATCCGTTGCCCAGAAGCGGGTTGTGCGCGGTAAGCGTAAGGTTGCCCACCCTGTGCAGGTACCTCAGGTGTATCTCCTCGTGCTCCTCCCCGAGGTGCTCCCTCCACCAATCCGTGAGCGAGCGGGGCATCACATGCTCTATTGTGTGGTTGGGCCCGAGCACCTTGCTCCCCCTGGACTCCTCCAGCCTGCGTAGTATGTACAGTTTGGGCGCCGATTCGTATATGTTGGCGATTGCCATCTTTTCCATAAACTCGTCATCGTCTGGGAACCTCTCGGATTCTATCTTGTTTATCTCGCCGAATTCCCCGCGTATCCTGGCAAGGTGCCCGGTTTCAACTTCCTTTACACATTTGGCAAGCTTGTTGAAGACCCTGATCCGCCTGTTTGTGTGCAGGTTGCACACCGTCCTCCTGCACACGTACGACTCCAGCATGCCCAATATTTCCAGCAGGTCCTCCGTGCCCAGATTCCCCTCCCCGTAATGGCACTCTGCCAGGCACAGCAGCAGGGGGTACGCCGTGGTGGATTTGAGGCTCTTTATGCCGCTGACTGCAGAGTCTATCTCGCCGCCCCGCGGCCCGGCAAATCCTCCGTCCAGCATCCTCTTGTAGTATCCCGCATACCGCCTCATCTCGACTAGCACGCGCCTCATGTCGCCCCCGGCATGCCCTATCTTTACATGCCACATGAAATCGTGGTAGGCGCGGTCGGCCTTTACAGGGGTTTGTGTCATTGCGACCAGGTAGTGTATGACAAACTCGTTGAACCTCTCGCTGCTGCCCAGCTCGTTCTCTATGTCGGCCCACGTGGTATCATATATCATCTCCCTCTCCCCAGAGTCAAAACTCATGAGCACAAAGTTCCTTACCAGGTCGACCTGGGTCAGCGGCTTGCCCTTGCTGTTGAGGCTCTCAAAGATGCCCTGCGCCATGTCCTTGTCATCGCCCAGCTCGATGAATGCCATCCTCAGCCCGAGTATCCCCCTTCTTACGGCATCAATGTCGGCAGTCTTTGCACCCAGCTTCTTTTCAAAGAATTCATAGGCCTTGTCAATGAGCCCCTGGTCCCCGGCCGCGGGCCTCTCGCCTTCCATAAGCATGACGAACCTGTTGTTGTCGCCCCTGGCAAGGACGAGCTTGTACTTGTCGGTATCCTCTTTGAACTGGTTTTTGATGAACACATACTCCATCTCGCTGCATCTTGACGGATCCACCCCCAGTTCCACGGCCTTTTTGCACCATGCGGCCACAAGCAGCAAGACGGTGGCCAGGCGCTGCTGCCCGTCAACTACTGTATAGCGCCTTATCAGCTCGGAGGAGCCGTCCTCCCTTGAGCACACTATTGTCCCCATGAAGTGATTCGCGCGCGGCTCACCGGCGATCTTTAGGACGTCCTCCCACAGCTGCTCGCAGTCGTCCCTCTCCCAGCTGTATGCCCTCTGGTATATCGGGACCTTTATCTGCCTGGCCCCCTCGAACAGGTCTGAAAAGGACTGTATCTCCGCCTTCATATCTTTCCCACCGCAGACGTGGCCGCCTATTCTATATCACTTACTAGGGCAGGGAACACCTGCATGGGCCCGGCAGGAATTACTCCGGCCGCGCCGCCGGCTCTATCCAAAATAGGTGCCATGGATCCAAACATGGGCAGCCATAGCTACATGGGAATCTTCTCCCAAATTTTTTGAACCGCCCCTGTGCCTGCATTATGCGATTCTCCACATGAACGGGATCCTGTGACAGGGTTAAGGGCCGTATGCGTCACCGAGGCCGGTTGCCCAAATCAGGTGGCCCGTGACAGCCCGTTCCTCACGGGCCTTCCCTTGCACCCTGTTTCGTTCGCTGGACTTTGTATTGTGCCGCTGACCGTGGCATTACCCCGCCAATACTAGAACAAACGCATCCCACCTGATACTGTGCAGTTTTAAATACACCTTCAGATTCGGCTTCATTATGAAGATGCAGGTTGGTGCCGCCGCGGCCACCCTTGCATTGATCGCACTGTTCACCATTCCTGCATATTCGCAGTCCCAGGGCGCGCCGGGGCTTCAACCCGCCGACAACGAAGAGCCTGAACTTGACGCATACCTCAACGGTACAGCAGTGTACGGCCCGATACAGGCGGCATCAGATGCGGTATCGCTGCTGGTACGGGCATCCGACCTGGACGGCGATCTCGTCAGTATAGGCGTGATACATGATGATCTGCCCCCGGCGGTGGTCTCGGTATCGGACCATGGCAACGGCACGGCTACCGTCCTGATAGATATATCCGCGGTGGACGGGGGCACACACGTATTCTGGATTACCGCATCCGACGGGATAGACACCGTGCGCGAGCCATACGCGGTGGCCGTCCCGTGAGGAGGGCGTACCTTGCAGCTGCAGTCGTGATAATTGTGGCCGCGGCTGTAGCATACTCTGCACTGTCAGCATCCGTAATACAGGGAGGACCAGCGCCCGTGGAGGTAGGGCCCCCGGACCTCGCCAGCCTGCCCGTGGTCAGCGCATCTGAGATAGAATCCGCTGTCATCCCGCGGGAGATAGCGGATTCCAACAACGCCTTTGCCGCCGACTTTTACAGGCAGGTATCGGGAGAGGAGGGGAACATCTTCTTTTCGCCGCTGAGCATGTACACGGCGTTCTCACTGCTCTACGAGGGGGCCAGCGGGGATGCGGTGGCAGAGCTCGAGGATGCCTTTGGCTTTGAGCCCGACGCGCGGGCGCGCCACAATGCGACAGCACATGCGATAGCGTCGATAAACCGGGACGACCCGCATGCCGAGCTGGCACTGGCAAACTCGCTGTGGCCATTTGTGGGGGACGTAGTGCCGGAGTACCTCAATGTCGCCCGCAGCACATATCTTGCCACCATAGAGGACCCCGGATACAATGAATCTGCAGAGAACCGCGGGGACGAACCCGCCCGGCGGATCAACCAGTGGACATCTGATATGACAAATGGGACGATAACGGGCATATTTGGCCCCAACTCATTTCCCGACCCCATACTTGTAATCGTAAACGCCGTCTACTTCAAGGGCACGTGGGAGACGCAGTTCCCGCCGGAGGATACGGAGAAAAACGATTGGCACGGGGAGGGGGATGCCGAGGCGGATTACATGAACGTCGTGGGTGCGTTTGACTATGCGGAATACGACGGGCTGCAGGTGCTCAGGATGCCGTACGAGGGGGACCGGCTGTCTATGACGGTGGTACTACCAGAGCCCGGCGGCATGAAAGAACTGGAGGAATCCATATCGGCAGAACAAATGGCTGTCTGGACGGACGGCACGAGTAAGATAATAGTCGATGTAACAATGCCAAAGTTTACTGCATCGACAAAATACAGCCTGAACAATTACCTGAAGGCGCTAGGTGTGAGCCAGATATTTGAGCCCGGTCCCAATGTACCACTGGCTGGCATATATCACGGCGCAGTTGTGGGAAGGGCAGACCACATGGCATTTGTCGACGTCAACGAGGAGGGGACCGAGGCGGCTGCAGTTTCGGCCGCTCTTGTTGCATCTGTATCCGTGCAGCCTCCCCCGCCGCAGTTTAAGGCGGACCGGCCGTTCCTCTTCCTCATACAGGACGACGAGAGCGGGGCCGTTCTATTCATGGGGAGGGTGTCGGAGCCCTGACGGCCGGACCCCTGCCCGCTAAAATGGAAATGTTGATGCCGCCTTCATATCCATAACGGAGGCAAACGTTATCATTGACAGCAAGGTAAGGGCTCACAACGGGACGAAGACAGATGTGGCCTGGGGGCGGATGGCACACGTGGAGCGCCTGCAGGATACTATCTATGGCTGGCACAATAACGGACCTGGTCGCCCTCTGTTCAAGAATGCCACAGAGTTTACCGGCCATGCTACATTCCACAACATGGGGTTGGGAACACATCCGAGCCAGCATGGGGGTGATCCCCCGCAGGCGCGAGCCGGCCTGCATTGCATGATCTTCGCACCCAAACGTGGCGGTACATCGCGCTAAACGCTTATGTTTGATGCCCGTCCAACAGGCCCGTGGATATCTCCGTCAAGCAGATGTACAATATAGAAGAGAACGGCCACGCCATGGGGTTCCTCAAAAAGTTCATGATGGAGAATGCAGGAGCCGCGGCAGCACGCCTGCTTGACGAGCGCCTGGAAGGGGCCCCAAGAGTGCTTGCATTTGCCGGCATGGGAAACAACGGGGGCGACGCGCTGGTGGCCGCAAGGCACCTGGCGGGCCGCGGAGCTGACGTGACAGTGGTACTCTTGGGCAACCCGGACGGGATAAGAACAGAAGAGGCAAGATGGAACTGGTCGATACTAGAAAAGATGCCCTCGATAAAACTCGTCAGCGGCGGCTCGTTTGATGCTTCTGTATCGCCCGATGCCATTATAGACGGGATCCTCGGCACGGGAATAACGGGCGAAATACGCGAGCCGTACCTGTCTGCGATAAAATTCATCAACGGTATCCAATGTACAAAGATGGCAATAGACGCGCCCTCCGGCTTGGACCCGCAGACCGGCGAGGCGGCAGACCCCTGCGTAAAAGTGGACTTTACCGTTACATTCCACCGCATGAAGGAGGGCATCCCCAAGAGAAAGGACCTGACCGGGGATGTCACCGTCCAAAAGATAGGCATACCGCCCGAGGCCGAGAAGGGCGTCCTATGAAGGTGCACCAGCTGCCCGTCGGGCAGATGCAGAACTTTTGCTATGTTGTATCCGACGAGGAGACCGGCAAGTGCGCGGTAATAGACCCGTCCTGGGACCTTGATACCGTAATGGAGACCGTCACCCGGAACGGCCTGAGCGCGGAATACGTGATAAACACGCACCACCACTTTGACCACACTGTGGGCAACGAGGCGATAGCCGGGCGGACGGGCGCCCGGATCATCCAGCATGAGGAATCGGAGCTAAAGCACGACATAACGGTCCGGGACGGCTCGGAGATACGGATAGGCTCTACCATGCTCTCCGTGCTGCACACTCCGGGGCACTCGAGGGACAGCATCTGCCTTGTCGGCGACGGAAAAATATTCACGGGCGATACCCTCTTTGTGGGCTCGTGCGGCAGGGTGGACCTGCCGGGGGGCAGCGCAAGGGACCTGTACGGCAGCATATTTGGCGTTCTGTACAGGCTCGATGATTCGCTTGTCGTCTATTGCGGGCACGACTACGGCACCTCGCCGGTCTCCACTCTCGGGGATGAAAAGAAGAGCAACCCGGTCATGCGGCGGGTGGGCGAGGAGCAGTTCGTGGCAATGATGGGCGGGTGACTTGGAAGGCATAGAGGTGCACGGCCCGCCCGGCGGGGAGGAGCTGGTGGAATCACTGGGCAGCGGCAAATTCCTGTTCTCACTGGTGATATCATATACAGAGACGTGCGAGATACCTGGCATAACTGCCGCCGGCGCGGCGCCTGAGCTGTTCCAGTACACGCCGCCAGCCGACGCCGAGTTTCTTCACTATGGGCGCTGCAGGTCAATAGACGGGATCCCCATGACCCCTGACGGCAAGCCCACGCCCGCTTTGCTCACAAAGGCCGCGCTCGAATCGGCTAGCATCCCCCATGTAGTGATAGGCGCGGGCAGCAAGGTACCCCCCATGATGCCCTACATGGAGACCGGATTGCACTGGGGCGGCAACATAACGCAGGGGCCCGCCATGGCCCGCGACGACCTGCTCCGGGCTATAGACTATGGCAGGATAATCGGCAGGACGCTCTCCTCGCTGACGGACTGTCTGGTGATAGGCGAGAGCATCCCCGGGGGGACGACCACCGCGCTGGGCGTGCTCAGGGGCCTTGGAAGAAAAGCTAGGGTCAGCTCCAGCATGCCCGAGAATCCCGTCGAGCTCAAGGAGCATGTAGTGGAAAATGCGCTCAGGAGGGGCGTTTCTGAAGACCCGTTCTCGGTGGCAGCCTCGCTTGGCGACCCGATGATCCCTGTAGTCGCGGGGATGGCAAGCGGCGCCTGCGGCTCATCAAAGGTCCTGCTGGCGGGCGGCACGCAGATGGCGGCGGTACTCGCGCTGGGGGAAAAGCTGGGAATAGGCGGCGGCGTAGCCGTGGCCACCACTTCATACGTTGTAGACGATGAATCAGCGGACCTTGTAGAGTCGGTCGGGGCGGCAGGCGTGCCTGTAATCTCAGTCGACCCCCTGCTATCAAAGTCCAAAGAGCCTGGCCTGCGCGCCTTCTCCGAGGGGTTTGCAAAAGAGGGCGCCGGCGCGGGGGGCGCCATCACGGCAGCAATGCTCAAGACGGGAACAGGGCCGCGCGAGTTTCTCCCGCTTGCAGAAGATGAATACCGGCGGGTGCTCAGCGCACAGTGACCGACTTTGCGAGGTTTCTGGGATGGTCGGGATCCGTGTCCTTTTCTAATGCAAGATAGTAGGCCAGCAGCTGCACGGGCACCATCTCGACTAGCGGGTACGACGATTCGCCTACCCGTGGAAGCTCCACCCAGTGGTCGTATACATCGCTGTTTTTATCCGAGATTCCTATTATCTTGGCGCCCCTGGCCCTGATCTCCCTGGCGCCGGTCAGCGTATCCTCATAGGTGGAATCTGCGGGGTTCATTATCACGGCATATACGCCGGGGCCCATCAGGGCAAGCGGGCCGTGCTTGAGCTCCCCGCCCGGTATGCCCTCTGCGTGCACATATGTGAGCTCCTTGAGCTTTAGGGCGGCCTCGGCGGCCATTGGATAGTGCACGCCCCTGCCGAGCACGTACATGTCCGTTACATCCCTGAGCTCGCCGGCAAGCTTCTTTATCCCCGCGTGGTCGGAAAGTATCCCCGATATCGCCTTTGAGACCGCGGCAAAGTCGGCACCGGCGCGCCCGCCGCCTATTATGTCGGCCATCTTGTATATTATGCCGAGCTGCGACGTAAAGCTCTTTGTAGCGGCCACGCCAATCTCGGGCCCGCAGTTCATCCCCACTACAACGTCTGATTCGCGCGCAAGGGACGATGTCCGCATGTTGACTATCGAGACGATCCTGGCCCCCGAATCCCTCGCTATTGCGGCGGCATCTATCACGTCTGCGCTCTCGCCGCTCTGGGACACGGCAATGAAGACGGATCCCTCGCCCGCGGAAAACGGCGAATGGGGCAGCTCGCTTGCTATTATCGGCTCGAGCCTTGTATCTGCGTACTTTGACATTACATGCCGGGCGACGAGCGCGGCATTGTAGCTTGTCCCGCTGCCCGTTATGTATGCTGTTCCCGCGCGCCTGATCTCACCGGCCATCTGTTCAACGGCCCCGCCGTCGCCCCCGCAGCGCAGTATTGTGTCTGGCTGCTCGGATATTTCCTTGAGGGTAAAGTGGGCATAGTCGCCCTTGTACGCGTCGGCTATCTCCTTTGAGACCTTGGTTATCTGCGGCCTCACTGGGGTCCCGTCGAACCTGCTTATCCGCATGCCTTTTTCATCGACCACCACAAAGCACCCGTTGTCGATGTATATCGCGTCGTCCGTCCTCTCTATGAACCCGAGCACATCGCTGGATAGAAAGTACGAGTCCTCCCCCACCCCCACGATAAGGGGCTCGTGCAGCCTGGCTGCAACCATGGTGCCGTCCTCGAACATGGCCACAAACGCGTACCTGCCGCGCAGCTCGGGGAGCGTCTTGAGAAGGGCCGACTCGGCGCCCTCTTCGGCAGAATAGTTCTTTTGCAGCTGGTTGGCTATCACCTCGGTGTCGGTCTCGCTTGTGAAACTGTAGCCGGCCGCCGAGAGGCCCTTTTTGAGCTCCTCAAAGTTCTCTATCGTCCCGTTGTGGACCACCGCCACCGCCCCCGAGTTGCATGCATGCGGGTGCGCGTTGGCATCGGTCACCTGCCCGTGCGTGGCCCAGCGCGTGTGGCCTATCCCTATGGTGCCGGGCATCCCGTCGAGGCCGGCTGACTGGTTCACCTCCGCTACGCGTCCGACGCCCTTTTTGAGGGATATTCCAGAGCCGGTCTGCGTGGCAACCCCCACGCTGTCGTACCCCCTGTACTCCATTCTTTTGAGGCCGCTTACTATCACGGGGGCGGCAGGGCCGTCCCCGCGGTATCCTATTATCGAACACATCGTCGGATCCGGCCCCACTGCGCCTTATTTACTGATCCGCCCCGGAATAACTCACTGCTTGGGAGCAGCTGCCGCCGGTGCTGGCGTTGGCGCAGCTGCCTGCGCCGCCGCCTGTTCTGCCTCCGCGGCCTCTGCTGCCGCCTCCCTGGCCGCAGCCTCTGCACGCTTTGACTTTTCCAGTATTGTCGCAAACGCCGAGCCGCCCGTCAGCTTGATGTCGCCTTCCTCCTCCACGTATACCGTATACGATGGGATCGTCACCACCCTGTCGCTTATCGTTATGTGCCCGTGCACTACCGCCTGCCTTGCCTGGTACGGGGTGCTAAAGCCGAGCTTTTTCATTACTATTGTCTGCAGCCTCCTGCCGAGCAGGTCGTTTACCTGCAGGTTCAGAACATCATCAAGCGAGGCGTCCTTGCCCACGAGGCCTATCCTCGCAAGCGATCTTAGCAGGACCGGCTCCTTTCTCTCCCTGACCTCCTGCCCCAGTGCGAGCAGCGAGCGGGCCTGGTTTCTCACCCTGGACAGCTCGGTATGCGCCTTCCAGAGCTCCCTCTTGGTCCTGAGCCCGAATGTGCCGAGCGTCCTGAGCTCCTCCATCTTCAGGTCATAGTTGAACGGCCTCTTGGGCTTTCTCCACATGCGCCTTGGAAGTTTTGGATCGCCCATGATCTATGCCTTCTTTTCCTCGGGCGCATCAGTCTTTGCGGGCTCCGCGCCGGCAGCCTCTTCCTGCGGCGGCGCACCCGCACCGCCCTTTGCCGGCATTACCTTGCCGCCCTTGGCCACGCCCACGGCGCCGCCCTTTCTTCCGGTATTGCGCGTCCTCTGCCCCCTGACCTTGAGCCCGAACATGTGGCGGTAGCCCTTCCAGCTGCCCGAGACGCGCTCCCTCTCCACGTCGTTCCGCACCGTGAACTCTATATCGGAGGTGAAGATGTGCCTGTCCTCGCCGGTCTCGAGGTCCTTTCTCCTGTTGAGGAACCACGTGGGAAAGCCCGCGCCGGCTGGGTCCTGCAGAAGCTTCTCTATCGAGGCCACCTGCTCGTCGGTGAGGTAGCCTATGTTGGAGTTGTTGTCTATCTTGAGCACGTCCAGTATGGCAGTGGCAAAGCCGTACCCTATGCCGCGTATCTGCCTCAGGCCGACCACGGCCTTCTTCTCCCCCGGCAGATCGTTGCCGAGAATCCTCACTATGTGCTTATATTCCTGAGCGCTCAAGCGTGGACGCTTCCCGGAAGCCCCGATAAAAACCCTGCCGGATGCCGGGCATAAATCCGCACCCTTGCACCGGGCCGTCTCCCGTATGCGGGCAAGCTTGGGGGTCCTTTTCATGCAGATCGGCGGACTCCGCACAAGGGCAGCCTCCGGGCATGCCTTGCGGGCACGGGCCTTATTTTTTCGGCTTTGACTGGTCCTCGGCTACTTTTTCAAAATCCGACTCGGATGCCATCAATACCCGGTGGTGGTGCAACCCGCCGCAGTGTTTGCAGGGCATGACCGGGAGACGCCCGCTGGGCAGATTGTCAAGTTCGATGCTCATGCGGGGATCGTCCCTTACGGCAGTGTAGAAATGACAGTTCATGCACTGGAACAGCTGTACCCGTGCACCCCTTGGCCCTTCTGTCTGCATGCGGTATGGGCGCCTGTGCATCAATTTAACATTTTGTGGTTATAAACGGCGAGCGTATGCGCCGCACACGGATTTGACGGCATCCGGCCGAAAGATCCATGCACTGTGAACGCGCACCTTGCTGCCGGGGGCCATGGGGTGCCTGATCGGGTGCCTGCTCACACGGTGGGAGATCCTCGTCGGCGCAAACCTGCGATCTGCCAGATCCCACTTTGATGGTTTTATCCCTGTGTCTAAACCCGAGTCCCTGACCTGCCCGTGCGTAAATATTTTTATGCGCGACACCGTTTTGCGCTACATGGACATAAGTAAGATATGCCGCGTGATGTTTCTCTCAAAAAAAGCTGAGCTTGTGATACCCGGAACTTCTGAGGATTTGCTTCCCACAAAGTCAATGACGATCAAAATAGGTAATCTTCAAGAAACGGCCGATCGCGATATAAATAAACCGGGGGATGATCGCCCATCGTATATAATATTGAGATTTACCATACCTGCAACTGTCAGTTCCATAGGGTATTTTCTACAGGCAAGTAAGTCCAAACCAGGCACACTTGGTGCATGGGATGTGCTCTGTAGCGGTGATCGTGGCACGACAGAAATGGTTACGACTTACGGCACACTCATGAATTTCCAAATAAAAAAGGAGGAAAACTCGGGCGAGGCTGTAATCGACTGTACGATAAAAGTTAATTTGTATCCCCCTCCATTGTAAGAACACAAGCTTGACGCCCCGGATACGGCCTAAAATGAGCCCGATCTGTTAAAACCGGCAACGGATGAACTGCAGACATCTAACCGCAGGCCATGCCAGTTCCAACCCTGTAGGCCCGCTCATATTACATAGCCTGGGTGGGCCGCATATCCTGCAGTTTGACCACCTATTCCGGTAACGATGATCCCGCGCGATACAAACCTCCTTGGGATTGATGGATCCATCATCCTGTCCATACCTGACATCATGCGCCCGTCTACAGGCACGGGCCTACCGTCGACAGGCGGGGGCACGAATACTCGGTATACGTATCATCTGGGGGAGCATGCCGCAGCTCGATCCGGGGGCATATCCTGCCACCAGTACGACTCGGGGGAATCGCGCCACATAAAAACAACCTCCGAGACGATTCGCATGCTAGGGTGCATACGCGACTCCTCATTTTTTCGGCTTTAGCTGGTCCTTGACGACCTTTTCATAATCCGACTTGGATGCCAACAATGCGCGGTGGTAGTGCGGCCTGTTGCAGTGTTTGCAGTTCATAAACAGGACACGCTCGCTGGGCAGATTGTCATATTCTATACTCATGTAGGGATCGTCCCTTACGGCGGTATAGAAAAAACAGTTCGTGCACAGGAACACCGCTACCCGCTCCTCCTTTGCCCCTTCTGCCTGCATACGCTATAGGCGCCTATGCATGAATTTAACATTTTGCGGTCATGGGCGCAACTTTCGGAACTGTTCCCCCCGGCCCACACCGGTCCTGATCGGGGGCCAACCATGCACTGCCCGGTGTGAAATCTCACCCCTGCGCGAAGCCGGTTCCGGGATGCGGGCAAGCCCGGGGGAGCCTTTTCATGCCAATCAGGGTGCACGCCGCATAAGGGCATCTTACGGGGATGCTTTGCGGGCACGGGCCTTATTTTTTCGACTTTAGCTGGTCCTTGACGATCCTTTCATAATCCGACTTGGATGCCATCAATACCCGGTGGGAGTACAACCTGTTGCAGTGTTTGCAGGGCATAAACGGGTCATGCTCGCTGGGCAGATTGTCATATTCTATACTCATGCGGGGATCGTCCCTTACGGCGGTATAGAAAAAACAGTTCGTGCACAGGAACACCGCTACCCGCTCCTCCTTTGCCCCTTCTACCTGCATACGCTATAGGCGCCTATGCATGAATTTAACATTTTGCGGTCATGGGCGCAACTTTCGGAACTGTTCCCCCCGGCCCACACCGGTCCTGATCGGGGGCCAACCATGCACTGCCCTATCTGAAACCGCACCCTTGAACCAAGCCGGTTATAGGATGCGGTCAAGCCCGGGGGTGCCTTTTCATGACAATCAGGGTGCACGCCGCATAAGGGCAGCTTACGGGGATGCTTTACAAGCTAGTACGGGCCTTATTTTTTTGATTTCAACTGGTCCTCGACAACCTTCTCATAATCCGACTTGGATGCCATCAATGCGCGGTGGGGGTTCGGTCCGTTGCAGTGTTTGCAGTACATAAGCAGGACCCGTTCACTGCCCAGATTGTCGAATTCTATACTCATGCGGGGATCGTCCCTTGCGCCAGTATAGAAAAAACAGTTCGTGCACAGAAACACCGCTACCCGCTCCTCCTTTGCCCCTTCTGTCTGCATATGATACAAGCAACCATACATGAATTTAACATTTTGCGGTCATGGGCGCAACTTTCGGAATTGTTCCCCACGGCCCACGCCGGTCCTGATCGGGGGCCAACCATGCACTGCCCTGTCTGAAACCACACCCTTGAACCAAGCCGGTTCCGAGATGCGGGCAAGCCCGGGGGGCCTTTTCATGCCAATCGCGGGGCACGCTGCATAAGAGCAGCTTCCGGGGATGCTTTGCGGGCACGGGCCTTACTTTTTCGATTTCAACTGGTCCTCGGCGACCTTTTCATAATCAGACTTGGATGCCGTCAATGCCCTGTGGGGTTGCAACCCGTCGCAGTACTTGCAGGGTACAATCAAGGCATGTCCGGTGGATAGGTTGTCAAATTCCATGCTCATGCGGGGATCGTCCCTCACGGCGGTATAGGAAAAGCAGTTTACGCACTGGAACAGCGCTATTCGTTCCCCCTTTGCCTCCTCTGTCTGCATACAGTATAGGCGTCTATACATGAATTTAACATTTTGCGGCTATGGTGCAACTTTCTGCCCGCACCAGCCAGGCGGCAACCCATCCTGGGATTGATGGACCCGGCGTCCCGCCCGTATCCGGACGCCGCCCGTCCCGCGGGCACAAGCCGCCAGTCCGCGGACCAAGGGTCTTGAACACTCGGAACAAGCATCATCCCGAGTGACGCATGCGGTATACCGATCCGGAGGCATGTATTCCCATCCATACGCGAGTCCGGGACAGGGGGCCACGCTGCATAAAAGAAATTCTGGATGCTTTGTGTATGGATGCGGGCCTTATTTTTTCGACTTCAACTGGTCCTCGGCAACCTTCTCATAATCAGACTTGGATGCTAACAATGCCCTGTGGGGGATCATCCTGTCACAGTGTTTGCAGGGCACAACCGCAGTGTGGTCGCTGGACAGATTGTCATATTCTATGCTCATGATGGGATCGTCCCTTGCAGCTACATAGGTAAAACAGTGCATACACTGGAATACCTCTATCCGTTCCTCCCTTGCCCCTTCTGTCTGCATATGATACAGGCACCCATGCATGAATTTAACATTTTGCGGCCATCAACGCAACTTCCGCCCCCCGGGCCACACACAGGCCCCCCGTACAGGCCCGCAAGGGGGCCGCAATGTTATAAATTCCCGTACTGGCGGGTGTGCCTGTTGGCCCCCGATGTGCGATCCATGGTGGAGAGTAGCTACTCTGCAGAGCCTGCATACAAGGAGGTCCGGGCGGGCACCCCCGAGGAATATGGCGATATCACTACACTCGGCGGCCTGCTGGATGCAAACTACAAGCTGCCCTCCTCCCGGGAGCAGGTCCGGCGCAACCTGTTATCCATGGGCAGGGGCGCGTACCCCGGGATAATCGGCTTTGATGACGATGTAATACCCGCGCTTGACAGGGCCCTGCTGTCGGGGCACGACACCTTCCTCATAGGGCAGATGGGCCAGGCAAAGACAAGGCTGGTCCGCTCGATAGCCGAGAACCTCCTCTCGCCCATCCCCGTGATTCGAAACAGCGCAACCAACGACTGCCCCATGGACCTGCCGGCAGCCGACCTTGCGGACGCATTGGAAGGAACCGGAGGATCCTCCCGCCCGGTCTTCCATGTTAGCCCCGAGAGCCTGGAGGTGCTGCGTGAGAGGGGACTCGAGACTCCCGTCGAGTGGCTCGGCGGCGCGCGCAGGTTCCGGTACGTGCTTGCCACCCCCGATACAACAGTGAGGGACCTTGTCGGCAGCATAGACGCAGTCAAGGTTGCAAAAAAGGGCACTGAAATGTACAGGATAGACTCGTACTCGCCGGGCCAGCTGATGCAGGCAAAGCACGGCATATTCTGCATAGACGAGCTGCCCGTCCTTGATCCGCGCAAGCAGGTCGCCCTGCTCTCGGTGCTCCAGGAGGGCAGGTTTACCACCGGCCCGTACCCCGTGTACTTTGAGCCGAGGACCATGCTCTTTGCGACGGCAAACCCCGTCGACTATACCCACTCGGGCAGGGTGATAGAGCCGCTCCTTGACCGCCTGGCAAGCCACGTCCACACGCACTATCCCCCCACCATCCACGACGAGATGATGATCATAATGCAGGAGGCCCGCCTGCCGCCTGCCGCGGTTGCAGAGTTGCCGCTCAGGGCGCTGGCTGGGGTGATAGCCGGGATGCGAAACAGCGGGCAGATAAACCAGGAGAGGGGGGTGAGCGCACGTACCGGCATACACGGGCTCGAGATACTCGTATCCGAGGCGGAGCGGACAAGGCCTACCGCGGCCGGCGCCCTGCCGGCGCCCCGCCTGTCCGACTTTCATGCGCTAGAACAGGTGGCCAAGTTTGAGCTCACCGAGCTCGACGATACCGTAGAGAACAGGGCGCGCGTATTTGCCGAGATAATGGATGCCGCAGTTGGGGATGCGTGCCTCGGGCTGCTCGAGGGAACAGTAGATGAAGAGCTGCAGCTGATCAAGGACGAGTTTGGCGCCGGGACGTTCAGGTCCTCGCAGGAGATGCAGTGGTCCGGCGGGGCAGACCCGTATGAACGCCAGATGGCAGACCACCCGCTCCTGTCCAAGCTGCTCGAATCCCGCCTCGAGATGGCGCTAGAAGCGCAGGCAAAGCTGGTGGCGGATCTCGGAGAGCACGGCATACAGGCCAAGGCGGCCGACATAGGACAGGATCACGACGGGCTGCGCGCCGTGCTTCTAGAGGGGCTCCTCGAGGGCCTCTGCCATACAAAGCCCCGCATGCTGGAGAGGCGCGATGCCGGATACTCGCCCGCGTGACACCAGGCGCTCGGTCTATTCAGCGAGCAGCGGCGGGGAGGGCCCCGGCCGGGGCGGGCGTGCTGCCGACGATCTCCAGGAGGCGCTCGGCGTGCTTGGCGCGCAGGCACTCAAGGAGAGGTCGGTCCCCGTGGAGGACCTTGAATCCATAATGCGAGGAAAACTCGGGGCCCCCGCGGGCGCGGACGTTCAACAGGACGGCCAGTCTGGCGGACAGGATGCCGCCGACGGAAAACAGGGCACAGAAGAGCCGGGCGCGGATGCCGCCGACGATGCAGAGTCCGGGCCGGATGCCGGGGAGTCAGCCGGCGGTGCAGCCTATACGGAGATGCTCCGGGAGGCTGGATACCTGCGCGATTCAAAGAACTGGCTTACGCGCAAGGCGTTTCTTGAGATAGGCGACCGCATGCTCCGCGACGTGATGTCAAGGCTGGGCGCCGGGGAGGGGGGCCTGCACGGGACTGTGCGCCCCGGCGAGGGCTCGATACTCTCCGATGGCACCCGCATGATCGAGCCCGGCGGGGACGCGGGGAACCTGTGCGTCCCGCAGACCGTGCTCAACGCGGTATTGCGGCTCTCCCGGGAGGGGCCCGTGGGCTTTCCCCTGGAACTGGAGCGTCAGGACCTCGAGGAATTCGAGTCCCTTGATGACGTCAGGACTGCTGTCGCATACTGTATAGACCTCAGCTCGACAATGAAGACAAAGCTGCAGGACGGCACGAGCAGGATCGAGGCCGCAAAGAGGGCCCTGTGGGTATTGTACATGTTGAACAGCAGGTTCTTTCCCGACGACCCTGTATTTGTCGTCGGCTTTGCGTCGCTGGCATCAGAGGTCGACCCGCGGGACATACCGTTTCTCCGCACATACGACGCAAACGACGGCCTTTTACATTATACAAACTACCAGGCCGCGCTGGGGCTCGCACGCCGCCTCCTCCGGAGGAGCGGGGCCCAGAACAGGAGGATAGTCCTGATAACCGACGGCCAGCCGAGCGCATGTTTTGTCGGAGACGAAGCCCAGAAGGCGGAGATAATATCAGTCAAGCCGTACTCTACATTCTACTCGCCCCAGCGGGAGGTAATAGGGAGGATCAAAGAAGAGAGGAACCTGCGTCTCGACGCGGACCCCGACAGGCTGGTCTACCTGTGCTACAGGTACAAAAAGATCGACCAGATAATAGAGCGGCGCACAGCGGCAGAGGCGGCCGCGTGCTCAAGGGAGGGCGTTGCCGTTGATTCTATAGTGGTCAGCGACGAAGACGAGCTGCTCGAATACGTGGCAAGACTTGAAAGGCAGATGGGCGGGCGGTCATACCACGTAAGGCGCGGCGACATGGACAGGGTGCTCGTGGCAGATTATGTATCCGGCCTGAGAAAGGTATTTACCAAAAGGCATTCGTGGTAAAACATGGATCCGGCAGATACTGAAAAGGCATTCGAGCAGCTATTCGACCCTGATGTGGCGCCGATACTGGCGGAGCTCGAGGACGGGCCCCGGGACGAGGCCCATCTCTCAAAGGAGCTTGATCTTGAGCCCGCCGAGATAAAGAACAGGCTTGAATTTCTGATACAGCACGGCTTTGTCACAGAGACAAAAGACCCGGTTGCCTATTCTGTCGACAAGGAGAAGATAGCCGGAATAGTCGAGGACGACAAGAACTTCCAGTCCGCGATAGACGGCCTGACAAAGATGGACAGCTACCTCAACTAGGGCGGTTCCTGCTCTTTACTATGTATACTGCCAGGCCCGCCATTCCCACGAGGCCCGCTATCAACAGGTAGGATCCCGTCACCCCGACTGCCACAATGGCCTCGCCGGGCACGTGCCCGATGGCGCCCACCACATCAGACTGGCCCCCTCCGTTCTCTATTACCAGGGTATAGTTTCCGCCGCCCCTCAGATCGAACTGCTCCTGGTGGGAATCGGATCCGACCATTCCGCCTGCCACTTCCGCCCCCGAGGGGTCCTTGACGGAGGCCCGGACCATGCCCTCTTCAAACTGCATCGTCTGGACGACGTAAAAGCCCTCCCCGCTTACGCCGGGGTCTAGCCTTGCGCTGACCTCCATCTCGTCCCCCCCGCCTATGTTCGCGGTGGCCTGCACTAGGCTGTCCACGACTATCGAGGAGCCGAAGAACGAGAGTGCTATCCCGGCTACCATGATCCCTCCCACGACCGTCAGCATGAGGGCGGCCTTGCGCATGGGGCAGCTGGCCCCTCTCAGCTAGTTAAAACTTGCCGGGTGGCAGGAAATTTAGCACAGGGCAAAAAAGTTAGCCTAGGCTAAATCTTATATTTGGCCCCGCACGCCGTACCATATTGTATAGATCACGGGCCATGCTGCTGTCGTTGACGGCGATCGGCCTTGCCGGGGGGCTTTTGCTGGCCGCGCCCGGCATGTCGAGCGCCCAGAAAGAAGAGACGGTATTCGTTACACACACGGGGGCGGTGGTCCGGACGGCAGGAGACGTCCTTGACCCGCTGTACACGGAGAGCACAGTAGAGTTTGACCCGATGGAGTTTCTGCGGGAGTTCAATTACGGGCGCACCTCGATGCTGCCAGACGGGACGACACTGCGCGAGTTTACGATAATAGCCGAGGACGACGGCGTGATGGAGGTGGCACCGGGGGTCTTCTACAACGTCTGGACATTCAACGGGACCGTGCCCGGGCCCACCATCCGGGCCACCCAGGGCGATCTGGTCAGGATTCATTTCATCAACAACGGCGAGAAGGAGCACACGATGCATTTCCATGGAATACACAGGCCCGAGTTCGACGGTGTCTTTGAGCCCGTGGGGCCCGGGGGCGGGCGCTTTACATACGAATGGAGGGCAGAGCCCGTGGGCGTGCACCCGTACCACTGCCATGTCATGCCGCTCGAGGAGCACATAGTGCACGGCCTGTACGGCGTGTACATAGTGGACCCCAAGGAGGAGAGGCCGCCAGCAGACGAAATGGTGATGGTGCTCAACGGCCTGGATACAGACTTTGACACGGAGAACAACCTTTACGGCGCCAACACGATTCCATTTTACTACCAGCACCACCCGATACAGATAGCAGTCGGCGAAAAGATACGGCTCTACGTGGTCAACATGCTGGAGTTCGACCCGATAAACAACTTCCACCTGCACGGGAACCTGTTCCACTATTACCCGACGGGGACCGACACCGTCCCTTCATTTTACACCGACATGATAACGCTATCCCAGACGGAAAGGGGGATAATGGAGTTTAGCTATGATTTTCCCGGCAAGTACCTCTTTCACGCGCACAAGGTAGAGTTCTCCGAGAAGGGCTGGTCGGGGATATTCCTGGCCGAGGGGCCCGACCCGGACGATGGCGTCGGATATGGAGTCCGTCAGGGCGCGTAGGGCAAGGACCGCCGCCAGCGGGCTGGTGCCGTTTGCCGCGGTGGCGGTCGTAATTGCCTACCTTGCGGGGCCCGGCTCGGGCCTTGCGGGCCTCGGCACGCCCCTCCCGGAGATTACGATCGAGCAGGTCGACTTTGTAGATGGCGAGATACGCGCGACAGTAAGGAATACGGGGCCCATGCCCGTCGACGTGGTGATAGCTGATGTCAACGACAGGATACAGCCTGCCGCGATAGAGCCGGACAAGCATCTCGAAAGGTTCGAGACAGCAGTGGTGAGGATACCGTTTCCGTGGAACGAGGCCGAGCCGTACCGGATAGGCCTTACAATAGATGACGGCACGCGCTTTGAGAGGGAGGTCGAGGCGGCGGCCCCCGCCCCGGAGGCGGGCTTGGAGCTGCTGGGCTCGCTTGCTCTCATAGGGACCTACGTGGGGATAGTCCCCGTCATGCTGGGGCTGGCGTGGCTGCCGTTCATACGGAGGATCAGCGGGCGGCACTATGCGTTCTTTCTATCCATTACGGTGGGCCTGCTCTTGTTCCTGGGGATAGACGCGATAGAGGAGGCGGCCGAGGTCGCCGATGAGAACCTATCGGAGAGCTTTAACGGGTTATTGCTGATAGCTACAGTGACTACGCTCTCGTTTTTGGCCCTGTACTATGCAGGGGGCAGGCTTGCTGCTGCAGGCAAGTCGGGGCTGCAAAAGCCGATGGCCGTAGGCCTGATGATCGCAGTAGGGATAGGATTGCACAATCTCGGCGAGGGGCTGGCCATAGGGGCGGCAATCGGCCTCGGGCAGGCCGCGCTGGGGGCCTTTCTGATAGTCGGCTTTGCCCTGCATAATACGACCGAAGGAATGGCGATAGCTGCGCCCGCGTCCAGGGCGGGAGCCACGGTGCCGATGCTTGCCGCCCTGGGGCTGATGGCGGGCGCCCCTGCGATACTTGGCGCGTGGATAGGGGGCTTTTTCTACTCGCCGTTTTCGGCGGTGATCTTTTTATCCGTGGGGGCGGGGGCCATACTCCAGGTGATGGTGGTGGTGCTCCGGTGGATCCGCGGCCAGGACGGGGTGGGTCTCTCGGGGGCCCCCGTGGCGGCGGGCATAGCCACGGGGATGGCCGTCATGTACCTGACTAGCATCATAATCTGAGTGCAATTCCTGCGACAACTATTTGAGCGCCGCAGACGGAACTGTTCTGTTGGATGCCAAGATACTGGCCGTTATGCTGCTGCTTGCCGCGCCCGCGGTAGGCGAGGCGCTGGCCGAGAACCTGCATGTGTCGGCCGACGGGATATTCTCAGGATCCATGGTAATCGAGGTGGTCGTGCGGGATACTGAAATATCGGATACTAGCGGCACCGTGGGGGAGCCTGACGTGACGGTAAACGGCCGGGACCTGCGGATGGTGCAGTCTTCTGACGGAGCCTGGTATGCGTACTTTGCGCATGCGGGGGCTGCAAGGGCGGCAGACCAGGCCGCAATCGGAGCGGCAGGCGAGAGCCTGGACTTTGGCGAGTTCTGCGGGCCCGATACTGCAGCAGGCGTTCTGGGCGCGGACTTTTCTGACACGGAGGCTGTTGCCGTCCCCCGGGGGGGCCTGGAGGGCGCCTCCGACGGGCAGGGCCCGCTGGGCGAGTGCACGGGATCAGCTGACGGCCCTGTCATCAACAATGTGGTCAGAAGGGCCAGCTCCCCGAGCTCGGCGTCGGGCGCACCGCCGGGCCAGATAGGAATTGATCCGGATATGTGGCCGATTATACAGCTCTTCTCGTTTCGCGACGTGGAGGTAAAGTACAACAGGGCGGGCGGCGTTCAGCAGGAGGATATCGAGTACGGCGAGATGGAGGGAATATCCGTCGAGCTTGACAGGGCCACGTATCCGGCGGGGGCGGAGGTCTTTGTTACTGTGCACGACATGCAGCTCAACCAGGATCCTACAGACGAGGACTCGTGGACGTTTGCATCCAGCGGGGTGTTCTACCAGGCCTATACTGACAGGGGCTCGGACGCCGGCAACGGGGGCCCGGGATTGGTCGACCTTGAGGGGAGCCTCGGGCGGTTAGGCTTTGAGGACAACGGCCGGCTCGAGGTGGACCCCGGCGGGGTGCTGGTCCTAAAGACAAACCGCCACCAGCCGGATGTCTCGGTTACCGACGGGATTAACGAGTTCGGGGGGATAGTCACACTGGTCGAGACGCGCCCAAGCTCGGGCGTCTTTGTCAGCTATGATTCGTCGTCAACATCCGTAATAGGGACGGGCCCCGACGCGCCCAGGGGCCTCGCGGGATCCATACGGTACAACGACGAGGCAGCCTCGGTGCCCACGGGCCCGACCGATGCGTCTATTTCTGTTGAATACCGGGATGGCGTGCCGCGGCCCGGCACGAGGGCGGACGTTATAGTAACAGACGCGGACCAGGACGCCAGCTCCAGGGAGCGGGACAGCCTCGGGGCCGACCGCGCATCGTCCGTCCTACCAACAATGTACATCGGCAGCCCGCTTACACTCGAGCGGGCCTCGGATGTATCGTTCTTTGGCTCCCGGGGGCCGGCCACCGGCGAGCGGGCAGGGCACGGACAGGCGAAAGACGGCTCGGGGCGGCTTGTTGTAGACGGCGTCCCCGCGGGGACAGAGGGGCTCTCGATAAAGACGGGGTATTCTTCAGGCGCACTGCGGTCCCTGCTGGTATCCGATAACCAAGGGAGCAACTGGCTCAACTATGATTTTACCTCGATGGGGAGGGCACTGGGCAGGGCCTCTGTCCACCTGGCCTTTGGGGATCCCGCGGACCCGTCGGGTGTACTGCTGGCAGAAGGCCTTGGGTCCCCGCGCGGCCTTGTACAGATAGATGAGGATGCTGCAGCATCAGCCGCCGATTCGTCGGGGACTGCCTATATGGTGGTGGACTTTGGGGGGGCCGCTCCATCGGGGCTGGAGGGGCCGCTGCCTATCATCCTGGATCTCTTCTCCTTTGGGGAACAAAACGGCAGGGATGTCAACAACGCAGTGTACAGGTTTGAGCTTGAAGAGGAGCGGGACTCGCCGGGCGTATTCACGGGGACGCTCGAGTATGTCGTGCCGGGGCCCGGCGGCACGGGCGACCCAGGCCTTGTATCTTCGCTGCGCACGATAGACGAGGACGTCAGGTTCCTGGGCGGCGGCAGGGCCATGGACGACGTGGTGATAACTTACTCTGATCTTGACAGGACGGGCATATCCACCGGGCAGTCGGAGGCGCGCGAGGCCGAAGTGCACTCGGGCAGCGTCAGGACCGACTCTAACAGCTACGGGTTCGGCAGGCCGGTCACCATAATACTCGAGGATCCGGACCTGAACAGGAGCCACGATACGCTGGAGGTCTATGGGACTGTAAACGATCCCGCGTCCCCGTATGTGGACACGGTGGGGTCGCCAGACGGCGGGATCCTGCTGGAGGTTATAATCAACGGCGAAAGGTACAGGCGCTGCACTGTCGATGGTGTAGAGCACGGGGGGCTTGCGGCAAGCGGCTTCTCGCTGGTGGAGACTGGGCCCGGCACCGGGATATTCGAGGGCAGCTTCAAGATGCCGTCATGGATATGCAGCAAGGACGGGGACAGGCTGATCTCGCCTGCCGGCGGCAACATTGATGCAAGGTATCACGACGCAAGGGATTCATCGGGCAACCCCAACATATTCGGGCTTGGCGCACCGCCGCAGGCCGGCGCATCCCAGCAGGCAGGCGCATCCCCGGAGCCCAGGTCCGGCGAGGTGCCCCCTGCTGCCGACCCCCGGACGCTGCTGCAGCCTGCATACGGGGGAACCGCGGAGGTTACAGTAGAGGGCTCGCTTGCGGGGCAGAGAAGGGGCGAGCCTGTCTCCATATTTCTAAACTCGCCTGATGGTTCCGTCAGCACGTTTGGCATCTCCGTAACGGACTCGGGCAGGTACAGGGCCGTGCTAATGCTCGGCCACGAGTCGCCCCCCGGGGAATACACTGCCGATGTAGAGTATCTCGGGGAGCACGTGGGCTCCGCCTCGTTTACACTGGATGCACCGCGGATACCCGGGTGGGTGCGGGACAGCGCCCGGTGGTGGTCCGGCGGCATCATATCAGACGGCGAGTTTCTCGACGGGCTGGAATACCTTGCCAGGACCGGGGTGGTGGATGTGCCCGCGGGGGAGGGGCTGCAGCGCGTGCCGGACTGGACAAGGGACAGCGCCCGCTGGTGGGCTGACGGGATGATCACAGACGACGAGTTTTTGCAGTCGATGGAGTTTCTTGCCGGAAGGGGATTGATCCGCACATGAGAATCAGGCTTTTCCCTGCTGAATACATAAATACTATCGTACTTTCGTAAACTCTAGAATAATGAAAACGTCCGGTAGGCTGGCATTGGCTATTCTGGCCGCATCGATACTATCATACGGCATGGCCGCGCCGGTGGCCGCACAGACCGGCGCTTCCGGGCTGCCCATCTCGATTATAACGGACAAGCCCATCTACTCTGACAAGGATACGGTTACAATATCAGGACAGATAAAGACCCTGGGCGACTATAGCCAGGCCGTCACCATAATAATCGTCGATCCCCTCGGCACAATAGTGGGCATCGACCAGATCGTACCGGGGTCGGACGGCTCGTATGAGAAGACCCTGGTGGCCGGGGGCCCGCAGTGGAAGCAGGGTGGTGACTATGAGATCAAGGTCCAATATGGAGCCCAGAGCCATGTGGGCTTCTTTGAATATCTGGGCGGGGCGGCTGCACAGCCGGAACCAGAACCAGAGCCCGAGCCAGAGCCGGAACCCGAGCCAGAACCTGAACCAGAGCCCGAGCCGGAGCCCGAACCCGAGCCAGAACCTGAACCAGAGCCCGAGCCAGAACCGGAGCCTGAACCTGAGGTACAATGCGGGGCCGGCACCATTCTGCAGGACGGCAGCTGCGTCCCCGAGCGTGACTCAGGACGCGGAGGCGGGTGCCTGATCGCAACTGCAGCGTACGGCTCGGAGCTTGCACCGCAGGTGCAGTACCTCCGGGAGATAAGGGACAACACGCTGATGTCGACAGAATCAGGCTCGTCCTTCATGGGCGCGTTTAGCACCGTATACTATGCATTCTCGCCCGCAGTGGCGGACCTTGAGAGGGAGAGCCCAATATTCCGCGAGATGGTCAGGGCGGCAGTTACGCCGATGCTGGCCACGCTATCAATAATGACACTGGCCGAGGACGGCTCGGAGCAGCAGGTGCTGGGACTCGGCATGGCCGTTATAGCCCTCAACCTTGGGATGTACGTGGCGGCGCCCGCACTGGTGGGCATAAAGACCGGTGGCTACCTCCGGTCAAGGGCCGTCCGCCGCGCCTGATCGTACCACCATCGCGCAGAATCCCCTAGCTTATTATACCGACAGAGCCGACCCCGGCCATGCATATAGAGTATGAAGAGTTCGCCACCATCGACGAGGTCTTTATGTTCCTGGCCTCGGCCGCGCCGCCCATGAAGAATACCATGCCGGTCGGCTCGTACAAGGGCTATGTGATGTCGTTCATACCGCTCAGCCCGAGCACGGGGGAATCCTACCTGATGATATACGCAAAGGGGGAGCTTGCGCCCGGCATATACGAGTTCGACCTGGCCACCATGAGCCACAAAAAGGTGGAGACGATCGAGAGGGCGGACAAGAGCTACTTTGTATCACTCACGCCCACGCGCAATACAATAGCGGACATCGCCATAGAAAAGCTCTAGGCAGAATGCCGGCTCATTTCATGCTGAATATCCCAAAGGCCGGACTGGCCTGGATGTATGGTGCTGAATATCCCAAAGGCCGGACTGGCCTCTAGACACACTGTCCTGAATATCCCAAAACTCAGAGCTTTTTGGTCTCTATCTTGGGGGCGGATACCGACCTGCTCCTTGCGTATTTCTCGACTATCTCGTCGGGCATCTTGCCGTTGAATAGGTCCTTGCAGAGGCCCCTGAGGTATCTCATTATCGCCCAGGTGCCAGCCTTGATTATCCCGTACATGAAGAGCTTCATCGGCGGGCCGTAGGTCTTGTTCCGGAGTATTATCGGTATGATGTCGTTTATCACCTTGAGGTTGTTCTCCCAGCACTTCCAGAACAAGGTAAACTGCGCCTCGTTGAGGTTGCCAAAGTGCATAGAGTTCTTTTCGCTAAAGTCCTGGTAGAGCAGCGGCGCCACCAGGCCCCTGAAATCCATGGCCCTGAAATCTGTCACCATGTCGAGCGTGTACTGCACGTCCGCCGGGGATTCGTCGGGCCACCCGATGATTATTGTCGCAGCAGGGAACCAGTGGTTCTCGTTCATTATCTCGGCGCCCTTCCTGACCACGCTGCCCCATTCCTCCGGCGCAAACGGCCTTGTCTTGACGCCGAGGTGCTTTTTTACCAAGTCCGGCGCGACGGTCTCTATTCCAAGGTTGGTTGATAGCCACCTGTTGTTCTCGTGCTGCCGGTTGATGGTGGCTATGTTGTGCATCAGTTCCGGGTCCGCCGCCACCGCAGAGAATGTCATGTGGGTGGTCCCGATAAAGTTGGCGCCAAGCCCCTTGAGGCCCTTCCAGAGATCGGTGATGGCGTCCCTGTTTGGTATAAAGTCGCGGTTGTCGCACCCGTACAAAAGCATCTCGTCAGAGTGGAGCCAGATTGAATCAAATCCATAGTCGAGGTTGACCTTGGCCTCTTTTTGCAGCCTGTCCGGGGGGAGGTCTTTCTTTGAGCGCTTGTTCACGTCGCAAAAGTCACAGCCCCTGCCGCAGCCCCTCATCGCCTCTATCAGCGAGTTTACCGTCGGCTCGTCTATTACCGGTATGTTCTGTATGTTCTTTACAAAGCAGTGCATCAGCTCCGGCGCGTCGCCCTTTTCAAGGTCGGTAAACAGGTCCATTGCCAGCTCGTCGGCCTCGCCTATGACGACAGTGTCTATCCCGTGGATCTTCATCCTGTCGGGCTTTGCCAGCTCCCAGGCGCCGTTGCCGCCTATGACCACCTTGAAGTCGTACTTTTTCTTCAGCTGTATCAGCCTGGCGCAGAGCCTCTTGAACTTCATGGCCACATAGGAGAGCTTTTCAGGCGACATGGTCGTGGTGACCGGCGCCATTCCCAGCGGGTCCATCACGTTTATCCCGACAACCTTTGTGTCGGGGCCTATCGGCTTGTCTATGTAATCCGGGTTGGCGACAAAGACCTCCTCCTTTTTGTAGCCCTGGCGGAGGGCCCCCTGGACCCTTCTCAGGCCCACCTGGGCGACCTTGGCCTCGCCTGTCTGGGGGTCCGTCTCGACTGCGGGGCAGAAGACCTTGTCAAAGACCCACTCGGGCAGCACCTCGTAGGGGCCGCATGCGATAAACCCATAGAGAAAGTTCCCCCTGTAGTTCGTCATCAGACTGCGATCAGCTGTGAGGACCACGCGTTTGCCGGCCAATTTCAGATGGCGCCATCTTTCAGTCTATATATCGCTTACGAGATGGCATGCTTCCCCGTACTTTGGCACTTTATCGCAGGCTGTGCCGCCAAAATGATGTGGCGGTTTGCCCGGTTACGCCTGAAAACGGGTCTTTGTGGCCTGCAGGCGCGGGATCCGGCGCCATCCAAGGCCTGAATATCCTACCGGCCTCCCCTTGCATGGCAGGCTATAACATAGATGACCTGGGCACGTGGATGGATGAGAATTTCAAGCGTGCGACCAGGGAAAAGGCCTCGTGGGTCCGCAGGGTCAAGATCGACCACAAGACCAAGAACATCATCTACACGACTGAAAAGGTCGAAAACGGCAGGGCGCCCCCCTACAAGGCCATATACGGACAGCCGCGCTTTTGCGGCCTGCGAGCGGCCGGACCGGCATTACGGGCGCGGATCTGCGCTCGGCTCCGCGCCGCCCCTGAGCCGGACCCGGCGGCATATGCTTGCAGCCACAGCGCCCGCCCCTATCCCGTTATCTATGTTGACTACTGATACCCCGAGGGTGCAGCTTTGCAGCATGGCCGCAAGGGCCCCTATTCCATCACCTCCGTACCCGTAGCCGGCGGAGCTTGGCACCCCGATCACCGGCAGGTCCACCATCGACGAGACTATCGTGGCGAGCGCCCCCTCCATCCCGGCCACCGCTACTATCACGTCCACATCGCCTGCCACCATCTCCTTTAGGACGGGGAACAGCCTGTGCATGCCGGCCACCCCGACATCATAGCTGCAGATGCTCCCGCAGTTCATCGCCCTGCACATGAGGCGGGCCTCTTCTGCTATGCCGATATCCGAGGTTCCTGCGCAGATGATCCCCACCTTTCCGGGGTATTCTGGCGGCGGATTCCTAAAGAACAGCACAGACGACGAGTTTCTTCCCTCGTCAGTGCGCAGGCCTGCCTCCCCTGCAAATTTCATTATATCAGGCAGGTCGTCTGCGCGTATCCTGGATACCAGGACAGAATCCGAGCTGTTCAGGGCTCCCGTGATTATCTCCCTTATCTCTACTGGCTGCTTGCCGCCTGCGTATACCACCTCGGGTATCCCCCTGCGGTTCTTTCTGCCCGCGTCGAACTTTGCAAACTCGCCCATCTTCTCTATGGAATACAGCGAGAGCAGCCTCCTGGCCTCTGCTGAATCCATCCTTCCTGCCGCAAGCGATTCGAGGATCTCGTCGAGCTCCAATATTTGGCCACCTGTATTTTCCGATAAAAATCTAGTCAGACGCCGGATACCGCGTCCCTGACGCTTGCAACGCCCTTGTCAAACGCCTCCTTCTCGGCCCCGTCAAGGTCAAGCTCCACTATCTTTTCGACACCTTTTCTGCCTATGACTGCAGGCACGCCTATGGTAACGCCAGAGTGCCCGTACTCCCCCTCAAGGTATGCAGATACAGGGATCACCTGCTTTTTGTCCCGCACTATGGATTCCACCATGGCCGATATGGAGTTGCCCGGGGCGTGGACCGTCGCCCCTTTGAGCTCTATCACCTTGGCGGCAACCTTCTTGGTATCCCGGACCAGCTCGGCTGCCTTTTCCGCGGATATAAGGGACAGCAGGGGTATCCCCGAGACCGTCGAGAACCTCGGCAGGGGCAGCATGTTCTCGCCGTGCTCGCCCATGACTAGAGCCCTGATGGAATCCCGGGAGTAGCCCGTCGCCTCGTGTATGAACTGCCTGAACCTCGACAGGTCCAGCATTCCTCCCATGCCAAAGACGCGGTTTTTTTCAAACCCGGACGTCTTGTATGCTATGTAGGTTATGGGATCAAGGGGGTTTGTAACTGGGATTATCATGGAATCCTTGGCGTGCTCTTTTACCTTTTCGACGACCCCCTTTACTATCCCTGCGTTTATCTTGAGCAGGTCCATCCTGGTCATGCCCGGCTTTCTGCCGGCGCCGGCGACCACCACCACTATGTCGGATCCCTCCATGTCGGAATAGTCGTTGGAGCCCCGGACCTCCGTGTCTATCCCCTGCTCTGCGAGCATGTGGTTTATGTCCATGGCCTCGCCCTGCGGCAGCCCCTCTACTATGTCGAGCAGTAGAATCTCGCTGTCGAGCCTCCTTAGCGCGCAGAACATGGCTGCGTCGCCGCCGACCTTTCCGGCCCCTATTATGGTTATCATGCCGCGCGGCCGCGGCAATCAGTAATTAAATCTAGTGTAGTGCATGCACCGGAATCCGCCCCCGCCGGGACCGCTGTCTCCGCGCGGCCGCCCGCGACAATTTATATGCATTTTGGGCCGCCGATGGCGCATGGTTCTGGTTATAGACTGCCAGGTCGCGGGCATATCCGGCGACATGATGCTCTCGTCACTTGTCGACATGGGCGCAAGCGCGACGGCCGTATCAGACGGCGTCAGGTCGGCGGGGCCCCTGGGGGGCGAGCGCATAGTAGAGATCAGCTTTGAGAAGACGCGGCGGCACGGCACCGAGGCGACCGGCATGGTCCTGCGCCTGGAAGGGGGAGTGCACGCGCGCCGCGCGTCGGAGGTGCGCGAATGCATAACAAATGCGTGCAAAAAGATAGGCCTGCCGGGGCGCGCGGCAGGGTTCGCAGAGTCGTCTGTTGACGCGCTGATATCGGCAGAATCGCGCATACACGGCGAGCCGGAGGACTCTGTGCACTTGCACGAGGCGGCCAGCCTTGACACTGTCGTCGACATACTGGGCACAGCAATAGCACTCGAGGACTTGAGCGCGTTTGACGAGGAGGTTGTCTGCACGCCTGTTGCGGTGGGGGGCGGCACTGTAACGTTCTCGCACGGGACCACCTCGAACCCTGCTGGCGCAATACTGGAGATCCTCCGGGGGACCGGGATAACAATCTGCGGGGGGCCCGCGGGCGTGGAGCTGGCGACCCCGACGGGAGCATGCATGCTGCGGTGCCTTGCGGGCTCGTGCAGCGGGTTCTATCCGGCCATGGAGGTGGAGGGCGTGGGATACGGCGCCGGCAGCGCAGATCCTGACGGGTTCTCCAATGTGCTAAAGGTGGTGCGCGGTCCTGCTGCAGAAGGGCTGCTTCATGACAGCGTGGCAGTCCTGGAGACCAACATAGACGACGCCTCGGGCGAGCTGATGGCCCATGTGATAGACTCTGTCATGGAGAAGGGCGCGCTAGACGTTACGGTCTCGCCCGCGGTGACCAAGAAAGGGAGGCCGGCGCACCTTGTATCTGTGATATGCGAGCACCGGCTGGCAGAGCGCCTGGCGGGCCTGCTGGTCGCAGAATCGGGCACCCTCGGGGTGAGGATGGGCTCGTCGCGGAGGCTCACCGCCCCGCGCTCGGACCGCAGCGCCGAGCTGGATATCGGGGGCAGAAAGTTCTCCGTAAGGTTCAAGACAAACGATGCCACTGGCACCTACAAGGTGGAATCCGACGAAGTGGGAAGGGTGGCCCGGTCGCTTGGCGTGCCATTCCGGGAGGCAGATGAGATGATAAGGGCCGGCATAGACGGGGCGGAAAAACAATGACCGGCCTGGACGGTCTCTTGGAATGGTTTGCCGGCCGCGGCCGCGTCATGGTGGCGCTCTCCGGCGGCGTGGATTCGGCGCTGGTGGCGTACGCGGCACACAGGGCTCTCGGCGACGGCGCGATTGCTGTTACAGCAGACTACAAGACATTAGCACAGGACGAGCTGGCCGACGCGAAGAGGGTCTGCAGCGAGATAGGCATGCAGCACATGCTGATTACATACGACGAGCTGGAGAACGCGGACTTTGTGCGCAACGACAGCCGCAGGTGCTTTTACTGCAAGACGGAGCTGGCAGGCAGGATGGCAGGACTCGCGGCAGAGCACGGGGTAAAGGTGATAGTTGACGGGACAAACCTTGACGACCTGTCGGAATACAGGCCCGGCATAGCGGCGATGCGCGACGGTGGCATACTCAGCCCGCTGGCCGATGCGGGCTTCCGCAAGGAAGACGTGAGAAGGGAGGCCCGGCTGGCGGGCATCTCCGTCCACGACAAGCCGTCCAATTCGTGCCTTGCGTCGCGCGTGCCGTGGGGCCAGAGGGTGACTGCCGAGAAGCTGGCACGGATAGAGATGGGCGAATCCCTTGTAAAGAGCGAGGCCGGCGTGGCCCAGGTCAGGGTGCGCGACATGGACGGGGCGGCCAGCATAGAGGTGGAGCCGGGCGATGTGGCGAGGCTCTCCGGTATGCTGGCCGAGCTAGATGCCAAGCTTCGCATGATAGGCTTCAAGTCGGCGACGGTAGATCCGCTCGGATACCGCCCCGGCGGGATCAACGTGGCGGCGGATTGATCTACCTGGATAATGCGGCCTCGACGCGCATGAGGCCCGAGGTGCTCGAGGCGATGCTGCCGTATCTTGAGGGGGATTATGGCAACCCGTCGTCGATACACCGCCAGGGCAGGACCGCCGAGAGGGCGGTCGATGATGCGAGGGAGCAGGCCGCCGCGCTAATCGGCGCCTCGCCAAAAGAGATCATCCTGACCTCGGGGGGCACAGAATCAAACAACATGGCCGTTCTTGGCGCGCGGGGGGAGCCTGGCCGGAACGGGTTTGTCACCACCTCGATAGAGCACGACGCGGTCCTCGAGCCGTGCGCCAGGCTCCGCGACCGCGGCTTTGAGACAAGCACGGTGGGCCCCGGCGACGACGGCATCGTACGCGCGGCCGAGATGGCAAAAGCCGTGGGCCCCGGAACATCCCATGCATCCGTAATGACTGCCAACAATGAAGTGGGCACAATCCAGCCCATCTCTGAGATTGCCGGGATATGCCGCGAACGGGGGGCCGTATTTCACACGGACGCTGTACAGGCCGCGGGCAAGGTTCCACTTGACGTCTCGGAGCTCGGCGTGGACATGCTGTCGTTTTCATCGCACAAGATCAACGGGCCCAAGGGCGCGGGGGCCCTGTACGTCCGCAAAGGGGTGGAGCTCGACCCGCTGATACTCGGCGGGGGCCAGGAGCGGGGGATGCGCTCGGGCACAGAGAACGTGGCGGCCATTGCGGGCTTTGGCAGGGCGTGCGAGATGGCGCGCGAGAGGCTCACGGAGGATGCGGCGCGCGTGCGCCGCATGAGGGACCGCCTGGCCGAGAGAATACTCGGCGAGATAACCCATGTAGAGTACAACGGCAGCAAAGAATCGCGGCTGCCCGGCAACGCTCACTTTACTTTTTACGGTGTGAGCGGGGAGGATCTCCTCATCAAGCTCGACGAGTATGGGTTAGCCGCATCGACCGGCTCTGCCTGCTCGGTCCGCACACAAAAGGAATCCCATGTATTGCGTGCGATGGGCTTTGCACGGGAGCGGATCAACGGCTCGCTGAGGCTCAGCGTGGGCATATTCAATACCGACGAGGAGATCGACGGGGCAGTCGACGCGCTGACCCGGGCGGTGGCCGAGCTCAGGCGGGTCTCCCCGTACCGGGCAAAGTACGGATTCTAGACTGTTAGCTTGCGCCTTGAGATTGCAGCCGCTGCCGCAACTGCTGCCGCGAGCGCCGGCAGGGCCGCGCCAAACTCGGGGATTATCTCCGTTCCTATTATGATGATCTCGGTGCTCTCCTCTGTAAAGTCCGCCCTGACCTTGCGGATCTCCGAGTCCTGGACCACCTGCGTGTGGATGATCTCGGATCCGTCCACAAGCACTATGTACTCCTCGTCCGCCCCGCCGGGGTCCTTGGAGTCGATCCAATCCCTGGGAAGGTCCACTGTCAGCGCGCCGTTGCCCTCGGCCTCTATGATGACAATAAGCGAGAGGTTTGGCGGGTCGATGTACATGTTTTGGACAGTCCCCCCGACTATCGTGTACGGGACATCAAACGTGCCGGAATCGCCGGCGCCGACCTCAAAGCTCTTGGTCGTCTCTGTCATGACTAGCGCTGTCGCGTACTCGAAGGTGGTCTCGATGGTGTCCTCCCCGTATGTGGCCCTTACCGTGTAGGTGCCCGGCTTGGACCACCGGTTCCCCTCGGCGTTTATCGTGACAGAATAACTGCCGTCCTGCGCCACTGGCAGCTGGTCTATCTCGACTAGCGTGGTGTCGAGAAATACCTGTATGGTGACCTCGCCCTCAAAGACTGTGCTCACCCTGCCAGATATCACCACCACGTCGCCCTGCTCGTACATGCCCTCCGACGTCCTCACGGTCATGGTGGGGGGAGGGGGCGGCCGAAAGTCCTGCACCTGCGCCTCCGCGTACTGGGGCGGCTGTGCATACAATACCGCAAGCAGCACCGCCGCGGCTATTACGAATGGGATCACCCGCACACTGCACCTGTTGATCATTCGTATATTTCCCTTGCTACAGACGGGGCCACGGCGGCACGGTTTTGTGTGCATGTGAAAAAATCTGAAATGTGGACTAGTATGTCCGCATGATGCCAAACCGCGACCTCGCGGATACGGCTATAATCGAGACTATTGATACAGCCAGGACCAGAACCGCCACGGTGCCAAACTCGGGTATCACAAAGGTGCCGACCAGCTCGACTTCTGTCGCGCCTGCTGGAAATGTCACTGTGACCCGGTTGCCGTCTATGTCTGCATCTTCTTCCTGCCCGTCAACCAGCACAAGGTAGATCCCGTCTATCGTATCACTGGAGGGGCTTAGTATCAGTTCGCCTCCCGTGCTGGATGATATCCTGATGGTAACGGACCTGTCTTCTACGTTGATGTCTGCGCCGGTTACATCGCCGCCCATTATGCGGAACGGTATGCACTGGTCTCCAGCCGCCACCTCGGAACTGCTGCATGCCGAGCGTGAATCTCCATCGCCGGTTATGCCGCCGTCAAGGCTGATCAAAAGCTTGTCGTCTATGCCCTGGCCGTACTGGACCCTTATGGTATAGGTGCCGTCGTACTTCCACAGATCACCTGACGCCCTAAGGTCGGTTGCGAAGCTGCCGTCGCTGTTGACGTCAATCTGCTCCACACTGACCAAGTTGTTCAGGGGGCTTATCACCCTCAGTGTGACGGGGGTGCCGGGCTTTACATGGGCCACCTGTCCGTTGACAGTGATTGTAGAATCATGGCCGTACATTGTCTTGTCGCTCCAGACGGTGATGGGAACGTCTCTTAGCCGGTCCATCAGCGCCAGATCCCTGACGTCTCCTTCACAGTCAGGACATGCGGGGGGCAGCTCCTCGAACTGCGCCAGCACCGGGACTGATGCTGTCCCGGCGAGCGCCACAAGGGCTGCCAGTGCGTACATGTTGCGTACGTTCATACAGCAACGGAAAACACATGGCTATTTATGTATATATAAAAAAATGAAAGAAAAGAAACTCTCTCTAGTATGTACGCATGATGCCGAGTCTGGACCTAGCCGAGACGGCTATAATCGAGACTATTGCCGCTGCCAAGACCAGAACCGCTATGGTGCCGAACTCTGGCACCACCATGGTGCCGATGATCTCGATCGTCTCTGCTCCATTCGGGAACGCGATCGTCAGGGTGCTGTCGGTTGCGGTTTCGCTCTCATCAAACTCCACCTGCGTCCCGTCCACCAGCACCAGGAAGCCGTTGTCGGCCTCTATGAGCGCCCTCGGGAGGGTGATCGTCAGCACGCCGTCGTCAGTCGAGTCGATCTCGATGATCAGGGACGCGGCATCAACATCGGGTGTTATGCTTACAATGCTCCCGCCGGTGATCGTGTAGCTTAGCGAGAAGTCGGTGCCTTCAACCCTCTGGGTCAGTCCGGAAGGTGTGCTGGGCGTAATGATGCCCGATGCTCCCAGCTCGAACGTGGTCTCGGCAGACCTGGCATCGCCTCCATAGACTACCTTGATCATGTACGAACCTTCTTTCCAGCCTGCGCCTGTTGAGATCTCAGCAGTGAAAGTCCTGTCGGGCTCCACGTTGATCTGGTTTACATTAACCAGGTTGCCGTTTGGTGCAAAGACCTGAATCGAGACCGGGTATCCGGACAGGAGTTCCCTGACCTCGCCAGTCACCACAACGGTTTCGCCGGCGCCATAGACAGGCATGCTCGTCGAGACCGAGATGGGCGTTGTCAGCTGTGCGAAAATCGGCGAAATGCCCAAGCCCGCAACCAAGACCGCGGACAAGGCAAGCGCCGAAAGACGTGTATTCATAGGAATTACGCCTTAACGGCCGCTATTTAAGGTTATAAAAAATAATGTTGACAAAAGGGGCAGCATGGATGCGGGGCGGCAGATACAGGGGCCCCTGCTGCACTCCGGACAGGACGGTGTACACTGCAGGTTCCCGTCGAAAAAGAAGGGTCATGTCCCGAAACTGACTACATATATATTAACCCCGCGGGGCCTTACTCAGTTGTGCATTATCTCGTCATCTGTAGTTAGTGCTTCATGTGAGGCCGCAGATGGCTACTAAAAAGGTGCCAATACTAGTACCCGATCACGTGTATGTGCCTCTGCACGAGATCATCACCAAGGCCGAGGCCGAGGAGGTGCTGGAAAAATTCAACTGCAAGCCGACTGAACTGCCCCTGATACTGGTCGAGGACCCAGCGATCATAGGGCTGGGGGTCAAGCCCGGCGACATGATAAGGATAACCAGAAAGAGCAGCACGGCCGGCGAGAGCATCTACTACCGGTACGTGGTGGAGGTATAATTGGCACATCCTGCAAACAAGCGCTGGCCCGTCATCCAGGACATACTGCGGAGGGAGGGCATAGCCAGGCAGCACCTCAACTCGTTTGACGAGTTCCTCGAGCGCGGCCTGCAGAGCATCATAGACGAGCAGGGCCAGATAGAGATAGAGAATGCAGAGTACCCCTACAAGATCCAGCTGGGAAAGGTCAAGCTGCAAAAGCCCCGGATGATGGAGCTCGACGGCTCAATCACGTACATAACCCCGGCCGAGGGGAGGCTCCGTAACGTCTCGTATTCCGCGCCTGTAATGATGGAGGCGAGCGTCGTCGAGGACGGCAAGACGCTAGAGTCCAAGTTTGTGCATATAGGCGATATCCCGACGATGATAAAGTCCAGCGCATGTGTTCTGCACAACCTGCCGGACCAGAAGCTGATCGAGCAGGGGGAGGATCCCAACGACCCCGGCGGGTACTTTATCATAAACGGCTCCGAGAGGGTGGTCGTCGGCCTCGAGGACCTTTCATACAACAAGATAATCGTAGACAAGGAGACTGTCGGCGGCAACCCCGTCTACAAGGCCAAGGTCTACTCGTCGATAGTGGGCTACCGCGCAAAACTCGAACTGATAATGAAGAACGACGGGCTGATCGTGGTCAGGATACCGGGCTCGCCCGTCGATATCCCCGTGGTTACTCTAATGAAGGCGCTCGGACTTGAATCCGACAGGGAGATAGCCTCGTCTGCGTCGCTCAACGACGACATACAGAACGAGCTGGAGGGATCATTCGAGAAGGCAGGCGAGGTAAAGACCTCCAAGGATGCAATAGTGTACATCAGCAAGAGGATAGCCCCGGGCATGCTCGAAGAATTCCAGATAAAGCGCGCCGAGACCCTTCTTGACTGGTCGCTGCTGCCCCATCTTGGCAAGCATCCGGAGAACAGAAAGGAAAAGGCGCAGTTCCTCGGCGAGGCCACTTGCAAGCTGCTGGAGCTCAAGCTTGTCTGGATACCTGCAGACGACAAGGACCACTATGGGAACAAGGTGATAAAGTTCGCAGGCCAGATGCTAGCCGACCTGTTCCGGACCGCGTTTAGGAACCTGGTCCGCGACATGAAGTACCAGCTGGAGAGGTCCGGGCAGAAGCGGGGAATACACGCGGTGGCGGCAGCCATACGGCCCGGCATCGTAACCGACAAGCTCAACAATGCAATAGCCACAGGCAACTGGGGCCGCGGCAGGGTAGGGGTGACGCAGCTGCTTGACAGGACCAACTACCTATCGACAATAAGCCATCTTCGGAGGGTCCAGTCGCCCCTGAGCAGGACGCAGCCAAACTTTGAGGCAAGGGACCTTCATGCCACCCACTTTGGGAGGATATGCCCAAGCGAGACCCCGGAGGGCTCCAACTGCGGGCTGGTCAAGAACCTGGCATTATCCGCGATAATCTCGGTCCACGTGCCCTCCCAGGAGATAACGGAAAAGCTCTTTGACATGGGCACCGTCCACTTTACAGACGCCAAGGAGGACGCAAGGGCCACAGGGACGAGGATATTCGTCGACGGCAGGCTCATCGGATACTACAAGGACGGCGGCGGCCTGGCAGATTCGCTGAGGGATCTCAGGAGGTCCTCCAAGATACACCCCCACGTGAGCATATCATTCAACAGGCCTGCCGAAGACGGCGCGACGAGGCGCCTCTACGTCAACTGCAGCGCGGGGCGCGTCCTTAGGCCCATGATAATAATAAAGGACGGCAAGCCGCTGCTTACCCAGGATCTGTTGGACAAGATATCAAGCAAGCTGCTCTCGTGGAACGACCTGCTGAGGATGGGAGTCATCGAGCTGATAGACGCAAACGAAGAAGAGAACTGCTATGTGACACTCGACGAGAAAGAGGCCAAGGGGCACACACACCTCGAGATATTCCCATCAGCGATACTGGGCGCGGGCGCCTCGATAATACCATATCCAGAGCACAACCAGTCGCCGAGGAACACCTATGAATCCGCCATGGCAAAGCAGAGCTTGGGCTTCTCCACCCCGATGATGAACACGAGCACGTACGTGAGGCAGCACTTTATGCTGTACCCGCAGACGCCCATAGTGAATACCCGGGCCATGGGCCTGCTCGGACTGGAGGACCGGCCGGCGGGGCAGAACTGTGTCGTGGCGGTGCTCCCGTTTGACGGATACAACATCGAAGACGCCATAGTGCTCAGCAAGTCTTCCGTCGACAGGGGCCTTGCAAGGACGTTCTTTTACCGGATATACGACGCAGAGGCCAAGCAGTACCCGGGAGGAATGCGCGACAACTTTGAGATCCCGGGCGCAGAGGACAACATAAGGGGGTACAAGGGCGAAAAGTCGTACCGTTTGCTCGAGGATGACGGCGTGATAGCATCCGAGTCTACCGTTCTCGGCGGGGACATACTGATTGGCAAGACGAGCCCGCCGCGGTTCATGGAGGAGTACAAGGAGTTTGAGCCCTCGGGGCCCTACAGGCGCGACACGTCTATTGGCGTGCGGCCCTCAGAGACGGGGGTCGTCGACACTGTGGTAATGACCCAGTCCAACGAGGGCGGAAAAATGTACAAGATAAGGGTCCGTGACATGAGGGTACCCGAGATAGGCGACAAGTTTGCCGCCCGGCACGGCCAGAAGGGCGTACTCGGCATACTCGCAAAGAACGAGGACCTGCCGTATACGGCAGAAGGCGTCACGCCGGATGTTCTTATCAACCCGCATGCGTTTCCGTCGCGGATGACAGTGGGGATGTTCATGGAGTCGATAACGGGCAAGGCTGCAGCCCTGCGCGGGACCCAGTTTGACGGGTCTGCATTTGTCGGCGAGAAGATGGAGGAGGTCCGCGAGGTCATGGATACTGCCGGCTTCAAGTATTCAGGCAAGGAGATAATGTATGACGGCAGGACGGGCAAGGCGTTCCCGGTGGAGGTCTTCATAGGTGTAGTATATTATCAAAAGCTCCACCACATGGTCGCGGACAAGATACATGCCAGGGCCCGCGGGCAGGTCCAGATGCTCACAAAGCAGCCCACCGAGGGCAGGGCCCGCGGGGGCGGCCTGCGCTTTGGGGAGATGGAGAGGGACTGTTTGATAGCGTACGGCGCATCGATGATACTCAAGGACCGTCTTCTAGACGAATCCGACAAGTCCGACATATACGTCTGCGAGCGGTGCGGCCTCGTCGCGTACCATGATGTCAAACAGCGCAAGTACGTCTGCCGCGTATGCGGCGACAAGGCCAAGGTCTCGTCCGTTTCCGTCGCCTATGCGTTCAAGCTGCTATTACAGGAGATGCAGAGCCTCAACGTGGCCCCAAGACTGCTCATCAAGGAGAAGGTATAATGTCGATACAGACTGTAAAATCGATAAGCGCCATACGGTTCTCCGTCTGGTCGCCCCACGAGATAAGAAAGTACTCTGTTGCCGAGATAACCGCGCCCGAGACCTATGATGAAGAGGGGATGCCCGTCCAGGGGGGGCTCATGGACGGAAGGCTCGGGACACTCGAGCCGGGCCAGAAATGCCTTACCTGCGGGAACACGGCCGCCCGGTGCCCGGGGCACTTTGGGCACATCGAGCTTGCCGAGCCCATACTGCACATTGCATTTATCGACAACATACACAAGCTGCTACTCGGGATGTGCCGGTCCTGCTCGCGGCTCAAGGTCCCCCAGGAGGAGCTCGATTCGCTCTCCAAGATAAGGAGGAGGGAATCCGCGTATACCGTAATATCCCAAAAGAGGATACCCGAGCAGATACTCGACAGGGCCAAAAAATCAAAAGAGTGCCCCCACTGTGGAAAGACCCAGTACGAGCTGATATTTACAAAGCCCACCATATTTATAGAAAAAACAGAGATAGGCGAGAACCGGCTCCTTCCTATCACCATAAGGGAAAAGTTCTCGCAGATTACAAACGAGGACCTGGTCCTGCTGGGATACGACCCGGCGACTGCCCGCCCCGAATGGTTCATCCTGCAGGCGCTCCCGGTCCCCCCGGTGACTGTCCGGCCGTCGATAATACTAGAGACCGGGATACGCTCAGAAGACGATCTTACCCACAAGATGGTCGATATAATACGCGTAAACCAGAGGCTCAAGGAGAGCAAGGAGGCGGGAACACCCCCGCTTATCGTTCAGGACCTTGTGGACCTTCTCCAGTACCACGCGACCACCTACTTTGACAATGAAATATCAGGCATACCCCAGGCCCACCACCGCTCGGGCCGGCCGCTCAAGACCCTAACCCAGAGGCTCAAGGGCAAGGAGGGCCGCTTCAGGGGCTCGCTCTCCGGCAAGAGGGTCGACTTTTCAAGCAGGACCGTCATATCGCCCGACCCCAACCTGGATCTCTCCGAGGTGGGCGTGCCAGAATCAGTAGCAATGAAGCTTACCATTCCTGAGATCGTCACCGAATGGAACATTGCGCGCATGAAGGAGCTCGTGGTAAACGGCCCCGACCACTATCCGGGCGTCAACTATATCGTGCGGCCCGACGGCGTCAAGATAAGGCTCGACTTTGTGGAGGACCGCTCGACCATCGCCGATACCCTCGAGATGGGCTACCTGATAGAGAGGCACCTTCTAGACGGCGATATCGTGATGTTCAACAGGCAGCCGTCCCTCCACCAGATGTCGATAATGGCGCACCACGTGCGCGTCCTGCCGGGCAAGACCTTCCGGCTCCACCCGTCGGTCTGCCCCCCGTACAACGCGGACTTTGACGGCGACGAGATGAACCTGCACGTCCCGCAGAGCGAGGAGGCGCGCGCAGAGGCGATGCTATTGATGAGGGTCCAGGACCAGCTCATCTCGCCGAGATATGGCGGGCCCATAATAGGGGGCCTGCGGGACTTTATCACGGGATCGTACCTGCTGACAAAAGATGATACCACCCTCACCAGGGAGGAGTTTACGAATCTTGCGATGCTAGGTGACTACGGCGGGGCGCTGCCAAAGCCCGGGGCAAAGGGCCAGCTGTTTACCGGCAAGCAGCTATTCTCGCTGTTCCTGCCCAAGGATTTCAACTATATCATAACCTCCAAGTGGTCCAAGGGGACCAAGGGAACACCCAAGGATGTGGTGATAAAAAACGGCGAGCTCATCAGCGGGGTCATCGACAAGTCGTCGATAGGGGCAGAAGAGCCCGAGAGCGTTTTGCACCGGATAGCAAAGGACTATGGGAACGCGCCCGCCAAAAAGTTCCTCAACTCTGTGCTGATCATTGCAAAACAGTTCATCACCCATTACGGGTTCAGCTACGGGTACGCGGACCTTGAGCTGCCTGAAAAGGCGCGCAAGGAGATATTCGACGATATCGGCGCCAGCTACGACAAGGTCTACGGGTACATCGCGGACGCCAAGAAGGGCGGCCTCCGGCTTACACGCGGCCTCTCGCCCGACGAGGCGCTCGAGGCGTACATTGTAAGCGAGCTGTCGCGCGCCAGGGACACGGCGGGCGGCATAGCGGACCAGTCGTTTGACCATACAAACGCAGGCAAGATAATGGCCTCGACGGGCGCCAGGGGCTCGTCGCTCAACATAGGGCAGATGGCGGGCTCGCTCGGACAGCAGTCCCGCCGTGGCCAGAGGCTCCTCAAGGGGTACAACAACAGGGCCCTGCCACACTTCCGCGAAAACGACGACAGCCCCGACGCGCACGGCTTTGTAAAGTCCAATTACAGGGACGGTCTGTCCGCGCTAGAGTTCTTTTTCCACGCGATGGCGGGCCGCGAGGGGCTCGTCGATACTGCCGTCCGCACCCAGCAGAGCGGCTACATGCAGAGGAGGCTCATCAACGCGCTGGAACACATACGGCTTGAATATGACAATACAGTGCGGGACCCGCACGGGCACATCATACAGTTCCTGTACGGCGAAGACGGCATAGACGTTGCCAAGAGCGACCACGGCGAGGCGTTCAACGTGCACAGGCTAATAGAATCCCAGATGATAGTTGACACGGGCAAAAAGGCCACCGCGCCCGAGATAGCCGAGATAGCCAAAAAGTATGCAAAGACGTTCAACCCGCGCATGAAGGAGATAGTCACCGGGGCGCTGGCCGAGTGCGGCCTGAGCAAGGAGGGCGCCGAGAAGGTGGGCAAAAAGGGCCTAGACCTGTACAACAAGGCAAAGGTGGAGCCGGGCCAGGCCGTGGGGATAGTGACAGCCCAGTCGATAGGCGAGCCTGGCACCCAGATGACCCTCAGGACCTTCCACTTTGCGGGCATAAAGGAGAGAAACGTCACGCTGGGCCTGCCGCGGCTAATCGAGCTTGTAGACGCGCGCAAAAAGCCGGTCACCCCGACCATGGATATACACCTTGACGGCGAATCAAAGGGCTCCCGGGACAGGGCCATAGAGATAGCAAAGAACGTGCTGCAGACCAAGATAAGCGCCCTTATCGCCGACATGGACACTGACTATTCCACGCAGATAAGGCTGGGCCTCGACGAGGGCAAGATGGACGACAGGGGCTGCACACCCGACGATGTGGCGGCGGCGCTTGCATCCAACAAAAAGTTCAAGGTCAGCGTGGAGGGCCGCCGGCTCACCCTGGATATGGCAGAAGAATACGACGCCCCCGCCGTGATAGCTGTAAGAAACAAGGTGCTAAACACGACAGTAAAGGGGGTCCCCGATGTGGAAAGGCTAACACTGGTCCAAAAGGACGACGAATGGGTCATACAGACGACCGGCTCGAACCTGCCCAAGGTATTGGCAGTCGAGGGGATAGACAAGAGGCAGGTCCGGACCAACAACGTATTCGAGATAGCGGGGACACTCGGTATAGAGGCCGCAAGAAACGCGCTGATAAACGAGCTGCGCTCTACACTCGAGGACCAGGGCCTCGAGGTGGACATAAGATACATCATGCTCGTATCCGACCTGATGTGCTCGAGGGGCTACATGCAGCAGATAGGGCGCCACGGCATAGCCGGCACAAAGGACAGCGTGCTTGCAAGGGCCGCATTTGAGATAACGGTCCCTACGATAGCGCACGCGGCGCTCAGCGGCGAAGTCGAGCACCTCCGGGGCGTCACAGAAAATGTCATCGTGGGCAGCAACATACCCATAGGCAGCGGGACCGTCGACCTGTACATGCAGGTGGCAAAGAAAAAGTGAGCAACCCCTAAAATACCCGCATAGTGCAGTTTGCGCGTGATTGAACAGCTGCTCTGGGCTCTGGTGGCATCTGCCTTTGCGGCAGAACCGGACCTTGACAGCCCCTATGCGCCGATATACTTTGACAGGGAATCGTATTCCTGGACAGACAAGGTCAGGATAACGATAGTGGCGCCCAGCTGGAACGCGCACCGGCACGGCATAGACTCGATAGGCGGGATCGAGAGCCACGCGGTGACCGTCTCTACCAGGGGCGGGGGCATCGGGCCGTACAAGCTGACAGAGACTGCGCCCAACAGCGGGATCTTTGCAGGCGAGGTCCTGCTGACTGGGTTCATCCATGATGCCGACGGCGACGGCAGGCCCGATACGCGCCCGAGGACGGCCGGCGCGGGCCCCAACGGCGGCATGATCGAGGCTGAGCGCGACGACGCGGTGACAGTCTCGTTTGAGTTTAGCGACGGCCGGGTCCTGACAGAGTCCGCCCCCGTCCGGTGGAACACGGGGTTTGTAGACATCAAGGAGAGCGCGGGGGGCGCCGCCATCCGGGTGATAGATGCCGATATGAACCTCAACCCGGAATCTGCTGATACGCTCCAGGCCGACGTGGTCTCGGGGCAGGACCCCGCGGGGGTCAGGATCGAGCTTGCCGAGACGTCGGCCGCCTCTGGGCTCTTCGAGGGGGAGGTCACGTTTACAACCACGGGGCCGTCGAGCGGCAGCAGGCTGCGCACGGGGCCCGGTGATGCGGTGGTTGCAAAGTATTACGACCGTACATTGCCCGCGCCGCACAGCACATCTGACGGGCTGGAGATATCGGCGCGCCTCGAGATGGGCGGCCATGAGCCGTGGGCAGGGGCGCAGGAGCACCCCCTGCTGATCACCGACGCACGCGGCAGCGAAGAGCCGGCCGCGGCGGGCACTCAACTGCAGGTGCATGCGGGCCTGGGCGGCATAGGGGCGCCTGGCCTGGGGTTTGTCTGGATACTGCAGATTACGGGGCCCGGGGGCGCCGTGGACTCGCTGTCGTGGATAAGCGGGGAGATGAGCGAGGGTTCCGTGGACCTCTCCCGGTCGTGGATCCCGGAGGAGCCGGGCCCGTACATTATAGAGTCGTTTGTCTGGAACTCGCTAGAAGAGTCGGTGCCGCTGGCGGCGCCGGCATCCGTCACGTATACGGTGGAGCAGCGGGGATGATTCTTGACTGGAATAATAGATGATTGAAAGGTGGGGTGATTAGAAAATCATCCCAGCGAGACTTTTGGCTCTCCTTACGATATAACCACACTATGCTGACTTAATTGCTTACCGCAGTTTGTCGGGCGAAAATCCAACCCCTCCGGGCCAAGATGCAGTTTCAGGCACAGATGGCTGAATTTGCCCTTTTATCATGCGTTTAACCTAAACCCCTGATCTGTTATAATACAAGAATTCGCTCATCTGGGAGGCGCAGTGCCTTGCCGGCGGCTTCAGGCCGCCTTTAACGTAAAGCCGTGATGAGGCGTGATCAGTGCCCCCTATCGGGAATATTAGATGATTGATGGGTGGGGTGATCACAAAATCACTCCAGCGAGGCTCTTCTGGGCTCTCCCAACACTGGATATACATTGTGCCAAGATATAAGCATACCGCAATCGTGCCTGCCAAAAAACCGCACAAAAGGGTGACATGGCGCGCCCAGTGGCCGGCCGATCAAACTCTCTGAATACCGAGGGTTGCCCGTCAAGAATGGGCGAGGTGCTCCGAAGATCTACCGAATCATTCCAAAGAACTATGGTCCTGTTACTTCCAAGTATCTTGCCTGAGGCTGGAGAGTCGTTCCGAAAAGCCGCAGGCCGGGAGCCCCCGGATCTATCACCGGAGGCCATGAAGTCGATCGAAGAGACCATGGAGTTGCTCCAAAAAACCGAAGACTTGGGATTCCCATGTCCCTCGCCCGGGGCCATGGAGTCATTACGAGAGATCACGAAGTTGTTACGAAAGCATACGGGCTAGTGGCCCGTTCCTCTAGATTATCGCAGATCTGGTCAACTGGTATACGGATAGTAACTGCAACACGATAGAGACCGGGCACAGGCCCCCCGATCCACGGAATTAAACCGCGGGATCGCATTTTCCAGATGCCGGGTGCTTATAGATCACGAGCAGCCTGCCCATGTCGCGGGCAAAAAAAACCCCGGCACGCAGACACAAAGAACAGGCTGTGCGCGCCGGGGATCCATGCGCCGAGTTGCACCGGGTCCGGAAGGAGCTGGATGCAGCAAATACACTGAGAGGTGCGGCCTGGCACTGTACGACCCGCATGATGGTGGGGAAGAACCTGGAAACTTTATAGATTGTATGCCCCCTGTTCCTGCATGAACAAAAAGACGCGCAAAAAACGTAGACACGGGGCAGGGCCGCGGCAGCCCGGCGTGGGCCCCCCGGCGGGCGCGCACATCAGGACCTTTTATCTTGCCCTGCTCAAGAACATCTCCTTTGCGGACCCGGACACGCGCGCTCAAAAGGCGGCAGAGAAGCTCACCATGGTTATAGGCGACCCCCCCAGCCTTAAGCTGCTCACGGGCCGCAGCACGGGCGAGTTTGCAGGGATCCTCGAGGGGTTCGGGGAGGCCATAAAGAATGACGGCTCCCGCCCCGTGTTCCGCGGCGACCCCGATTCCATGACCGACGAGACGGGGATGCAGACTGCACACCTGCTGCTCTTCCTGCTTGCAGAGCCGCGGGTCGGGCCCGCCGGGGACGGCCTTGCGGCCGCCTTCGGGATGGAGCCCGGTGCAGCGGAGGGGCACCTCGAGTACGGCAGGTCCATACTTGCGGGGCTGCCCGCCTCCCGCGAGGGGCTGCCCGCCCGGATAATGGACGCCATACACAGGGGCGCATACGGCGAGGCCGAGCGCCTCGCACCGGATTTCATGCTGCTCTTCTCCATGAGGCAGACCTCGTACAACCCGGGCGATGACTCCATCGGGCATCATGCGGTCCCCCCGGATGCGCCCGGGAGGCCGTATACCCTGCTGACCATCCTTACAAGAGGCCTCGATCTGGTAGACGCATGGGCCGTCCCGGAGGGCGATAGCAGGATCTCTATCCTTGAGGGATACCTCAAAGGGGACGGGGCGTACCTGTTAGAGATGACCCGGCCCATGCCAGGGGGGCGCTGGCAGATAGTATACGGGGCGGGCCTCGAGGGAATGGAGGAGATGTTCCCCGGCGTGGCGGTCCGGCCCCAGCAGGGCGGGGGGGCGGAGGCTGCCGCAGGCTATGCCGGGCTGAGAAGGCTCTTCCCCGGTGCGGAGATCAGCCTGGAGAGGACCGGGCCGCGCAGGGCCTGAAAGACTGTATGCAGTGTCCGGCATGTACGGCAGGATCCCATACACACGGCCCTCACGCAGGTGCGATCCGGCCTGCCGCATACACGGATGTACACAAGGCCAGTCCTGCATCCCTGCCTTCCGGCGCCGATGGTTTATAGATTTCATCCGCCTCCGCCTGTCCATGGCAAAGCCGCGGGGATACAAGAAGGCCGTGCCCGGGGATCCCACGACGGGCGGCCCCGGCGACCTGCGGGTCTGGGGCCTCACAGGAAAAGAGTCTGCCGCCGAGCTCCGCGATAAATTGATGGGCACCCTGGACAGCATGCTCGCCGACCCGCCGCTGATGTACAGGGCGACCTCCTGCAAGCCGGGCGGCTTTGAGCACATACTGGCCGGGTTTGCCGAAGAGGTGATGAACGACCAGTCCCGCCCCATATTCCGCGGCGGCCCCGAGAGGATGGAGCTGCGGCACCTGCTGCTCATAATACTGCTGTACCTGCGGGGGGCGTCGGTACTCGGCGTGCTCGCCGTGTTGTTTGGCGTCAAACCCGGCGACGCGTCGGCATACCTCGACTATGCGATGAACGCATGCCAGAGGTCCGTGCTCACCCCCGAGAAGTTTGCCGCGCGTCTAATGGGCATGATCAGCGACGGCAGGTACGACGATCTCGAGAGGGCGGCGCCCGGCCTTCGGCTGCATGTCGGGCGCATGGAGATCCCGTACAGGGAGACCGGCGGCCGCGCCGGGGACCTCGGGTTTGCCGCCGCACACGACGCGATCATCGTATGCACGAGTGGCGCCCTTGTGGTGGCCATGGCCGGGATATCGCCGGGGCGCTCGCCCCTCGAGGCGCTAGCAGGGTACATGTCGGGCGAGGGCTCGTACCTTGGCAAGCTGGTCCGGCCCCTCCCCGACGGTAGGCGCTGGACGCTGATCCCAGACGAGTCCTTTCTTGGCGACCTCGGGTCTCCGGACGGCGGGTACGAGCGCGCCTACAAGGCCGGGGATGCATTCGATCTCTCCAACGGGATGATCAACTCGCACATGGAGTGGGCGGTGGCCGCGGGAGAGGTGGAGTGGCCGCCCGGCTCGCGGTGACCGGACGGCCTGCGGGTGCAGGAACCCGGCCCGCATGAGGGCCTGGAAACTTTATAGATCGTACGGGACGGCATCCTGCGTGAACGGGCGGAAGCCATTGTTATGTATCGTACCGCTCAGATCCAGCGCGATCAGGTACCGTGCACACCTGATCGTCTCCCCAGTTCTAATGGATCATATCCTGTCACCTATTGTGGATATTCACATAAACCCTCTTTCAAGATCTTATTTTGCTTCAACGTTGGAGCTGGTGTAAGTCTTGCCGTCGACGTAAAGAACGTCCACATGTACACGATCTTGTAAGAATTTACAATAATAAACGTTTTTTTATGCCACGATTGTGTCTTTTGTATGGACTGCTGTAATCTCTATATGGACGGATCGGGTGATACAGGCATTCCAATACCTGCGGGGGGAAGTAAACACGAATGGTATGTGATGGCCGGTCTCATAATTGACCCTGCGACCAACATAAAGGCCAAAAATAGAGTATGCGACATACTTCAAAGATATATTCCGGAAAAAGTGAGAGAAGACAATAAAGATTCACATTATGAGTTGCATTATACTGACATCCGATTCGGCAGCAATATTTATTCCCCCCTTTCACTGTCAGATCGAAATTCTATGATTGATGAGGTTTTTGAACTTTTACTTGAACTCAAACCGATATTAATGGCTGCGGCCATTCATAAAACCCGCATGCATCAGCTTTCTGATGGTAACAAGAACTTCAACACCATGACCGTTCGCTCGTTAATTGACAAATTTTCTGCATATACCGTGCATTTTGATAAAATCGGATCCATAGTGTACGATGAAGAACAATACAAAAAGGATGCCATGATGAGGAAAAAAATGAGATTGTGGAGACGGCATGGGTTGAATCCTCGAAATGCCGGCACACAGGCCGACATGCTGCCAAACATCATAAATACGATCAGCCTATCTCCGTCCGAAATGAGTTCTGGTTTACAATTGACTGACTTTTGTGCCAGAGCGGTTTGGGATTATTTACAAAAAAAGGATGATTCTAGATATAAACAGATACGACATCTTTTTGAAATCGGTGGCTGTACAAGTATGGGGCGTAGACTGGAAATAATACCTGACGTGTCTTAATTGAATAATTGAAGGGTGAAATGATCATGGAACCACTCCAACGAGACTCTTTTCGGCTCTCCCTCCGACATATACACGCTATACTGACTTATATACCTGCTGCAATTTGTCGAGCGAAAATCCAACCCATCCGGGCCAAGACTCAGTTAGGCACAGATGGCTGTATTTGCCCTTTACCGTTCGTCTAGTCTAAACCTGAGGCATGCTGTGAAACGAGAGTTTGCTCATCTAGGGGGCCGTATCATACCAGAGACCTCAGGCCGCCTTCAACGTAAAGCCGAGACGGGGACGGTCCCCATGACAGGAATATTAGATGATTGATGGGTGGAGTGGTTACAAAACCACTCCAACGAGTCTCTTTTCGGCTCTCCCAACACTGGACATACATTGTACCAAGATATAAGCATGCTGCACCGGAATCTGCCCCGCCTATGCGCGGTCCGTTCTCAGGCAGTCTCCGGGGCCCCTGCGTGCACCCTGCCATCGGCCCGGCGCCCACCTGGGATGATCCCTGGCGTCACAGGAGTGGTTATCGCGGGCGGCACGGCTCATATTACTTTTTATACAAAGGATTGGCACCCCTGTATCATGGGATACATGAAAAACCACCTGGCGACGGTCTCCTGCGGGGCATTCGCGGTAGCATTGACCATACTCTGGCCCCTGATGGTCGACTTTGCCCCGGTGCTGAACTTTGTATTCATAATGTCGGTCCCCATAGCGTGGTTCCTTACCCTGGCATGCTGGCTCTCCCAAAAGAGCGTCGACTATGTCCACAATCAGTCCCACTGACGGCGGCACCACCGGCAAGAACCCGGTCCAATTCAGGCCATATTTTATCTCGGTCAGCGTATCTTTGATGCCAGGTCCAGCGTCCCGTCGACCATCTCTGTGAGGCGCTCGCGCGCGCCAAGATCAGAGACCTCAGTCCCGTCTATCATGTCGGACTTCATGTAGACCGCCTTGGGGTTGGTTATCACCCTGAAGTATGACATGAGCTGGGTGGTCAGGGTCTGCACGTCCGTAAACCCGATGTCGCCCGCGGCCATTATGGCCAGCCCGGCAGCCTTGCCTGCCGTCTCCTTGTAGCTTACAAACTCGAACAGGTTCTTGAACGCGGCGCTAAAAAACGAGTTGTATATGGGAACGCCTATCAGCCATACATCGGCCGCTGTGATGTCCTTTGCCGCCTGCTTGGTAGTCTCGCTGTATTCCACGTCGTAGCCGCGGAAATAGTCTATGCCCCCGTCGGCTAAATTGATGAACGTGGCACCGCCGTTTCTCTCCACGGCGCGCTCATAGGCAAACCTCATCATGTGCTGGGTCTTTGAGTTGCTCCTGGGGCTCCCAGATATCACCACTACCTTCATGGGGTGCCGGGCCCATGCTCTTTATTTAAACCAAAACCCCGGAGCGCGGCACAAGGCCGTGGAATGCGCCTGATGCGGGCTCGGAGGGCTTCGATCCCTCGACCTGTAACTTAGGAGGCTACCGCGCTATCCATGCTGCGCGCCGCAGATGCGGCACTGCGCCACGAGCCCAACGGGGCCCGCACCCGTAATTATTTAAGCGTATCAAGGTTTGATTTCATGAGGTCACGCACGGCCTCCCAGCCCGGCGCGTCCCCCCTGCCCCACCTCTCATAGTATACCACCTCGGGGAGCCCGAGCCTGGGGAGCCATCCTGCCGCCTCGAGGTCCGGCTTTGTGGCAAACTCGTCCACGTACCCGAGGCAGAGGTATGCAACGGGGAGCACGCCCTCCGGGATTCCCAGTATTTCCCTGAGGGCGTCGTTCGATAGTATGCTCACCCAGCCGACGCCGACCCCTTCTGCCCTTGCGGCAAGCCACAGGTTCTGAACAGCGCAGCACACGCTGTACACGCCTGTATCGGGTATGGCCGATCTCCCTATCACAAAGGGGCCGAACTTGGATGGATCATACGTAACGCAGACGTTGACCGGCGAATCGAGTATCCCCTCGAGCTTCAGCGAGAGGTACTTTGACTTTCTCTCCCCGTCCACAAGGGCCGCAGAGCGCTCCCTCTCCTTGTAAAACGAATCCCTTACTTTTCCCCTGGATGCCTCATCCTTTATGAGGATAAAGTTCCACGGCTGCGAGAACCCCACAGAGGGCGCATGGTGGGCCGCGTCGAGGATCCTCCCGAGGACACCTGCCTCGACCGGCCTCTGCGTGAACCCTGACCTTACGTCCCTTCTGGAATAGACCGCCTTGTAAAAGCCCGACTTTTCATCGCTTGTAAAGCCCCCGTCCATGCGGCCCACCTGGTCACCGTGCGCGGGGGGCCGGCCGGCATCTGGGGCCTGTGCGCACACAAACGATAATAATGCCCCCTGATACAGCGGGCCCACTGGGCCGGTAGTCTAGTGGTAGGATACCGCCTCGACACGGCGGTGATCGTGAGTTCAAATCTCTCTCGGCCCACCACAATTTCCTATTCAAAAGTCCTTCTCTACTATCGACCATGCCGTCTCTACAGTGATCCTGCCGCTGGCGGAATAGTTGAGCGATTCCCCCGCTATTATGGAATCGTACAGGGCGGAGTCGACGGCGTTGCTGCTGAGCCTGAATATGTTCTTGAGCGGTATCTCCGCGCCCGCGTAGAATGCGGCCCTGCCGGGCATCGCCACGTCCTCTGTCGAATAGACGCCGGCGCCTATGTGCTCGCCGTCGGCGTACAGGTCGTAGCTTAGCACGGGGACGGTAAACGTCTTCGCGGACGGGTTGGACACGAGGAACGTGACCTGGAGCCTGGCGTTGTCCTCTATCCTGTTGACGTCAAGCACGTTTACGTCCTGTAATACAACCTCCACCTTTTCGAGCTCCGGGTTGTCCGTGCTGGCATACCAGACAAACCCGCCCATCATGGCAAGCAGCCCCCCTATTGCCACAAATACCGTAACCCTGCTCTGAAGTGCCAAGTGGATTTACCGGTTTTTAAACAACTAAAAAACGTTTCAGGCAGGGGCTCCGCCCCGGAAAGCGATATATCAGCTTCATGCGGCATGCGGCCATGCCGCTGGAAAACGCGATAATCACGTGGATCCACCTGGTCTCCGCTGCAATCTGGGTGGGCGGGGGCCTCTTCCTCGGGGTGGTGCTGGCGCCTGTGCTCAAAAAGACCTCAATGTCCCTCGAGGAGAGGATCCGCATGATGGTGATAGTGGGCCGCAGGTTCAACATCGTGGGCATACCCTCGCTGATAATACTGATGGGGACGGGGCTGTACACTGCGTACCCGATCCTTGCGGGGCCCCGGCCCCTGCTGGACTCCAGCTACGGGACCTTTCTGTTCATAAAGATGGCACTAGTCGTGGCGGTGGTCGTGCTGCTTGCCGTCCACGTCAGGATAATCCGGGGCGATATAGAGAGGAGGATCCTCTCGGGAGCAATGCCTGAAAACGAGGTGCGGAGCTTGCGCAAAAAGATCATAATACTCGGCGAGGTGATTGCGATGGTCTCCGTAGGAATACTGTTCTTTGCCGCCCTAATGGACGCGGGCGTCTGACCTTCCCTCTATCCATACTTCGTGGCCCCGCCCTATGCCGGAATACCCGTACCTGCATCCTGTCATCCTCGAGGCCACGTACAGGCAGGTCCCCAGGTGCCCCGACACGTTATCGACAGTAATTACTGACGTCCCGTCGGCCAGGCTGGCTGGAACCACCAGCATGTCGGCCAGGTGATCGTCGGCCCCCGCGTCGGAGCGGGCAAAGCCGCGGTGGAGCCCCCCAAATCCGCCTTCCTTGTACAGGGCGTCGGCGCCCCGCACGTGCCCATGGCCCGAGCTGTACAATAGTGCCGTGCCGCCGGGATCATCCGCATCGCCGCGCCCTATCTCCGTGTGTATGCTGCAGCCATCCTCTTCGAGGGAGCATGCCGCCTCTTTTGCTGCCGCTTCCACTTTGTCCCGCGGCATCTTTGAGTACGAGCAGAGCAGCTCGGCCTGTTCTGGCTTGTCGGAGCCGAGCAGAATAGGCCGCGGCACCCTGCACGGCTGTATGCTGGCGCTAACCGAGCCGCCGCCCCTGGGATAGTAACCCCTCCTTTCCACATTTATCGAATAGTCGATCCCCATTCGGGAGTACGCCTCGCGCAGGACCCTCCCCGTGTACTCTATTGTAGGACTCCATGAAACGTCCGTCCCGCCCGCCAGCGAGACCTCCATGCCGCCGCGGATCGACGCGGCAGGTATCACCGCAGATAGTATCAGGGGGATGCTCCCGGCCGTCCCGACGTCTGCAGCAGCTGTCCCGTCCCATGCATTCCCCGGGGCAAACTCCAGCTCGGTGGACCCTTCGGCGAGCCCCCTAGTTTTGGCGCCGCACGCCCTTGCAAGGACGCCCACTGCCGCAAGGTGCTGGCGCGCAAGGCCCGGCTTCTTTCTGCCGGCGCGGATCCGGCTTATCCTGACGGGCCTACCTGTCATGCAAGATAGCGAGACCGCGGTCCTCAATACCTGGCCCCCGCCTTCCCCAAACGACCCGTCTATCTCGAGTGTATCCACAAGCCTGCTCCGCGGGGCCCGCCTTATGGTTTTTTAGACAGCGGGGCCGCGTTATTCCCATGGACGGCCTCCTCATAGGGCGCTTCCAGCCGTTCCACCTGGGGCACCTGGCCGCGGTGCGCTTTGCGCTATCCAGGGCGGACAGGGTCTGGCTCGGCATAGGCAGCTCAACAGGCCGCCCTCCGGGGAGAACCCCTTTACTGCAGACGAGAGAAGGCACATGATAGAGTCGTCTATCGGGCCGGCTGATTCCCGGAGGATCCGCATATTCTACATACCAGATTTAGAAGACCACGCTAGATGGGTCGAGAGCCTGGGCCTGATTGTCCCCCCCTACGGGGCGGTCTTTACCAATGATGAGACTACGGGCAGGATATGCGCGGGCAGGGGCTCGGAGGTCGTTACAGTGCCGTTTACCCGGAGGGACGAGCTCTCCGGGACGGAAATCCGGGCCAAGATCGCCCGCGGCGGGGATTGGCGGCGCCTGGTGCCTGCCGGCACGGCGGGGATCCTCGATGATATAGGCGCAGAAGGGCGCCTGCGCGGGGCCTTATAGTTATAAATAAAAGCCGTACAGGGAACGGACAGGCGAGCCAGATTGGAGTACCTTGTAATGCTTCCGGGTCCAACAAACGTCCCCGAGAGGGTCACCCGGGCCATGATCACATATCCGATAAACCACCGGAGCGACGACTTTGTGGAGCTGTACGAAGAGTGCGTGAACAATACAAAGTCCGTCTTTGAGACGGAAGGGGATGCAGTATGCCTCACCGCGTCGGGCACGGGCGCCACCGAGTGTTCAGTAGTCAACCTGGTCAGGAAGGGCGACAAGGTGATAGTGCCGGTCAACGGCGAGTTTAGCTCCCGGCTGGCGCAGCAGATCGAGTGGGCCGGCGGGCAGGCCGTGCGGATCGAGACAGAGCCCGGGGTCAACGCGACGCTCGACCAGGTGCGCGAGGCGTTTGACAACAACAAGGATGTAAAGGCGTTCTACTGCGTATGGAACGAGACGTCCACGGGAACGATGATAAACTACCTTGACAGGATAAAGGACCTTACATCGCGCAACGATTCGTTTTATGTGCTCGATGGCGTCTCCATCGTCGGCGGCGAGGAGCTCCACATGGACAAATGGGGGATAGACGTTGCAGTGACTGGCTCGCAAAAGGCGTTTGCATGCCCGCCGGGCATATCGCCCGTCTGCGTCAACGCAAGGGCCAGAAAGTACATGGAGGCCAACCCGCCTAGAACAATGTACTTTAACCTGCCGCGGTACTTCAAGTATTATGCAGAGTCCCGGCACACGCCGTTTACCCCCGTGCTCCCGGTCCTGTACGCGTACAGGGAGGCTACACGGATGATTCTCGAAGAGGGCATGGAGCGGCGCATACACCGGCACAGGACGTGCTCTGCCGCTTTATACTCGGGGCTCTCCGCGATAGGCCTGACGCCGTTTGCGCGGGAGGACTCGCGCTCGACTGTCGTCATAGCGCTCAACTATCTTGACGGGCTCGAAGACAAGGTATTCCGTGATACGCTTGCAAAAAAATTCCGCATACTAGTGGCTGGCGGCTTTGGCAACCTCAAGGGGAAAGTGTTCCGGGTCGGCTGCATGGGCGAGGTGGACAGATACCACGTGGTGAGGACCATATCGGGGATAGCGTCAGCCCTTGCCATGATGGGGCACAAGGCGGACGCCGGCGCGGGCCTCGAGGCCGCCGAGCAGAAGCTCGCCGGGCTGTGACGCGGTTTTCGCGCGTGTAGCTTAATATATGGAGATTCGGGGATCGCGCGCATTGCCTTTTGAAAAGGGCTCGCTGATCCTCGCCGAGTACACTGCAAAGACGAAAGAGGACGACCAGGTGATCGAGGCCACGGCCGAGGCCGACGCAAGGGAGCACTCGCTGTACGACCCGGAGAGGAGATACCGCCCAAAGCTGGTCTCGATAGGCGAGATGAACTTTCCCGTGCCAAACAAGCTCAACGAAGCCCTGGCTGCAGCCGCCGAGGGGGACCATCTTACCGTCGAGATCGAGCTTGCGTTTGGCGCCCGCGACAAGGGCAAGGTGCGCATGATCCCGCTGAGAAAGCTTGGGGACGACGCGGAGAGGGTCTCCCCGGGCGATGCCGTCGAGATAGGCGGCAGGAGGGGCGTGGTCCGCTTTATGGGCTCGGGCAGGGTCCAGGTGGACTATAACCACAAGCACGCAGGCAAGACCCTCGTATACGACATAACGATAACAAAGTCGCTTGGAACAGACGATGAAAAGATAGCCGAGATACTCCGGCGCAGGCTCGACGCAGACGAGGCGGGTATCCCCTACGAGAGGTCGGGGGGGATACTCAGCGTTATGATCCCGCAGGATCTTTTCCGCGTGGAGGAGCTCCCCAGGATAAAGTCCCTAGCCCAGTCGGACCTCTTCAAGTTTATACCCGGGATAGAGGAGATCCGGCTAGTAGAGACGCACCGCCGGCAGGCCCCGGCAGCCCGCGCCGAGCCGCGTGCCGCAGAACCCGCGGCAGAGCCGGCGGCAGAACCCGCAAAAAAGGCCGCATAACTAGTCATGCAACCCCTGTAACCCTTGCGAGGGCTGCAGCCCTGCGCCTGCTCATTCCCGCCTCTTCCAGTATCGTGTATCTCTCCGGCCTGAGCCCCTGGGCTGTCATGAGGGCCTCGATGAGATCCTCCCTGTCCAGGCCTATCTGTCTGGCGGTGGTGGGGGCGCCCACGCTCTTTAAAGCGCCTGCTATCCCCTTCCAGTCCTGGCCCTGCAGCTTTGCCATCATTATGGATCCTATGCCGCACTTTTCGCCGTGGAGGCCAGCCCCGGGGGCGATCCTGTCGAGAGCATGCGAGAACAGATGCTCGGCGCCTGAGCACGGCCTGCTGCTCCCCGCGATGCATGATGCCACGCCGGCGCTTATCAGGGCCTCGACGACCACCCTTTCGTCCACCCCTTCCCGGGCAAACCGCGCCGCGTTCTCCATGACTATCTTTGCGCTCATCAGTGCAAGGCTTGCCGCGTACCTTCCATAGTACTCGCCCTTTCTGTCCCGGCCCAGCTCCCAGTCCCTTACTGCTATCATGTTGGCGACAAGATCGCCGCACCCGCTGGCCAGCAGCCGCGCGGGCGCCTTTCTTATCACGCCTATATCGACAAAGACGCCAAGCGGGGCTGTCGCCGTTATCGAGTGGGGCTTGTCCCCCTTTATGGATACAAAGGGGCTTGCTATCCCGTCGTGGGATGCGGCAGTGGGGACGCTCACAAAGGGGATGCCCAGCTTGAAGGCCGCCATCTTGGCCGTATCTACGGCGCGCCCCCCGCCTATGCCTACTGCCATCCCGGACTCGTCTGACCTGACCGCCTCCTGGACACTGGCAATGGACTCTGGATCGTTTGTCCCGGCCATGTGCCACGACCACTTTATCCCGGACCTCTTCAGGGATCCTTCTATCTTGCGCCCTGTGGCCCCCTGGACGGTCCTGCCTGATATGAGGGATACTGTGCGGGGCCCGCCCAGCGATCCCAGGAACGGCCCCAGATCCCCCATGTTGCCCTCGCCTATGACGATCAGCCTTGGCAGCTCCATGGTGTGGGAGGGCATGGGATCCCGGCCGCCGGGCATTATTTATCAGCTTGAAACATAAAGTTATTTAAAAGGGGCCTGCCCACAGATGGCATCTAGGTGTGTATTTGTCCAATAACGTAGAGGAAAAGATTCTGCATGGGACCACGACAGTGGGTATCAAGGCCACAGATGGCGTGGTGCTCTGCGCAGACATGAGGGCCAGTGCCGGCTACTTTATCGCCAATAACAATACAATGAAGATACAGCGGATAGACGACCACGCGGGCCTGACGCTGGCCGGGGGCGTGGCGGATGCCCAGAATATAGTCGACGTACTGAGGTATCACGCAAGCCTGCACAGGATAAGAAAGCAGGGCCCGATCCCGATAAAATCGCTGGCCCGGCTCACCTCGCTTATCTTCCACCAGAACAGGGGGTATCCTTTCATGGCCGATATCCTCATGGGCGGCTTCGATGCAGTAGGCCCCGCGTTGTATAATATAGACATGTTCGGCTCGGTGGAGGAAAAGTCATACGTGACCACCGGGAGCGGCTCCCCTGTCGCATACGGCACGCTGGAAGAAGAGTACCGCGCGGATCTTACTGCCGATGAGGCCAAGGGGGTGGCGCTGCGCGCGGTAAAGGCGGCAATAACGAGGAACATCGGCACCGGCGACGGGATCAACGTGGCCGTCATAAACGGGAACGGCTTTGAGCTGCTCACCAGGGAGCAGAAGAAGGCGGTAATAGCGCTCTAGAGGTCAGATGCAACGCAGACAGCAGCAAAAGGAGGCGCCGAGCAACCAGAACATAATGGCGACCATCCTTGGCAGCATCCCGAGGGAGGCCGGTGTGACAAAGATAGAATACGAGGGCCCGCGCATAGCGCTGTATACGAATACGCCGCGATACCTCCTGGAGCACAACGAGATAATATCGAACCTGGTAAACGTGATAAAAAAAAGAATCATAGTAAGGATAGACGAATCGGTCCGGAAAAAGGAGGAGGACGCGCGGAAGATGCTCTCAAAGCTCGTCCCTGCCGAGGCGAAGCTGCAGGGCACATTCTTTGACACCACGACGGGCGAGGTCTCCCTGGAGGCCAAGAGGCCGTGGCTGCTCCAGCGCAACTCAGCCGAGTTCAGCCACGCCGATGTGAGCGAAAAGATAGGCTGGACGCTCCGGATTAGAAAGGCCACCACCAGCCAGTCGAGCACCATGCAGGTGATAAACCGCACATTGCGCGCATCGTCTATCGAGCGCGGCAAGCAGCTCAAGCAGATAGGCGACGACATATTCCGGCCCAAGCTGGCCACCCGCTCGGAGATCTCGCTGACAGCGCTTGGCGGCTTCGGCCAGGTGGGCCGCTCGTGCATGCTGCTCTCTACTCTTGACAGCAAGGTTCTAGTCGACTGCGGGGTAAACCCGGGGGCGGCGCACCCGTCGGAGTCGTATCCGCGGCTCGACTGGGCGGGCATAACACTCGACGACCTTGACGCGGTGGTCATAGGGCATGCGCATTTAGACCACACGGGCTTTCTGCCCGTTCTAGCAAAGTACGGGTACAGGGGCCCGATATACTGTACAGAGCCGACGCTCCCCATGATGAACCTGATACAGCTCGATGCAATCAAGGTGGCTACAGCCCAGGGCAGGGTGCCCGTGTACGCCGAGCGCGACGTCCGGCAGATAATGAGGCAGGCGATCACTCTGCCCTATGGGACTGTCACCGATATCTCCCCGGATATCAAACTGGTGCTGGCAAACGCGGGGCACATACTGGGATCCGCGCTCTGCCACTTCCACATAGGCAGCGGCGACCACAACTTTGTCTATTCAGGGGACATAAAGTTCGGCAAGAGCATACTATTCGAGGCGGCAAGCTGGAACTTTCCGCGCGTGGAGACTCTATTGATAGAGAGCACGTACGGGGCTAAAGAGGACATACAGCCCACGCGCCAGGAGGTAGAATCCGCGTTCATCAACGCGGTAAACGGGGCTCTTGCTGACGGCGGCAAGGTCCTCATACCGATACCGGCGGTGGGCCGCGCCCAGGAGATAATGATGGTGATCGACCACTATATGAAGTCCGGCGAGATGGCAGAAGCGCCGGTATTCACAGAAGGGATGATCTCCGAGGCATCAGCGATACACGAGGCGCACCCCGAGTATCTTGCGCGGGAGCTCAAGCAGAAAATACTCGAGACCGACGACAACCCGTTTGATTCAGAGTACTTTACCAATGTCGAGCATGCTGACGGCAGGGACGAGGCCCTCCGCGACGGCTCGCCGTGCATAATACTGGCCACTTCGGGCATGCTCGAGGGCGGGCCCGTCCTGGAGTACTTTAAGAGCATAGCGCCGCACAAGCAGAACAAGATACTTTTTGTGTCATACCAGGTCAATGGCACGCTCGGCAGGAGGGTTCTAGACGGGGCGCGGCAGGTCCCGCTTATGAACAGGGGCGGCAAGATAGAGGTGGTCAACATAGAGTGCAGGATGGAGAAGCTAGACGGGTTCAGCGGCCACAGCGACTACAACCAGCTGACCGGGTTTGTGCAAAAGCTCCGGCCCAAGCTGAGGCGAGTCCTTGTAAACCACGGCGAGCGCCGCAAGTCGGAGAACCTTGCGCTTGCGGTGCGCAGGATGTTCAGAATACCGGCGCACTATCCGCAGATACAAGAGAGCATAAAGCTGTTCTAGCGGACTGCGCCCTCATCTAATAGAACTGCGGATACCGAATAAAGCTCTAGGGCGCGGACTGCGCCTTCATCTCGTCGAGCATGGTCCTGAAATCGGCCAGCCTGCGGGAGAGCTCGGTCACGCCTTCGAGGACCAGCTGCGCGGGATCCATTGCACCCGTCGATTCAATGGTGAGTATGCGCTCGTCTTCCTTGTCGGTAGCTGTAAGCACCGAGACGTTCGACGAGTTCCACTTTGCATGCTCGGTCCCCCTGCCTAGTCTTGCGTATGCTTCTACTTTGATCCGCTGGCCTGGCGCGAGCTCGACTATTGGAATCGTATCGGAGATGGGCTTGACTGAGCTGTCTTCTGAGACCAGCTCGCTGGAGAGCACCGTGCGGGTCTCGGCGGCCTCGCCTGAATCCAGCGTGAGCATGACCCTGTTGATGGGGTCGTCGGGGTCTATCTCTGCGAGGTTCTTGAATTCTGATGAATCGGTCCTCAGCGGGATCAGCCCCAGCCTGTGGGCCAAGCCCTCGTCTGCGAGAACAGACGTGTTCTCTACGATATCCACCGTGTCAACGGCAAAGACTGGCACGCCGTTGAGGCATATCCTCCTGAGCGCGTTTGCGTACTGCAGCGGGACGCCCCTGAGCCTGATGGAGATTTTGCGCTCGTCCTTGCTGAGCACCTCTAGAGATGACAAAGATGCCACGAGGCCCACCGGTCCCCATAAATATCATGTGAGTCGGATGGTCTCATTCCCGATGGATCTTTCGGTTAGGGGCCTCCGGAATACAGGCATGGAAGCGGCGGCTTTATGGATGGTATCATCGGGTATGGATTGCAACTGTCTATGAAAACACGTGATTTTCTGCCCAGGAACCATGACTGGTTGCAGGGCCTAGATTGGAGGCCCTTTGCGCCTCTTGGCCTTGCCGCTGGCAGGCTTTTTTCCCACCGTTGGGTGGTTTTCTCTCCATGAACATGGCTCCTATCAGTGTGAGTGTCTGTCTTGCCATGGTCTCGTCGTTCCTGCAGACTGTCAAGCCTAGACGGGTTATGGCATGCCCGCAGTCTGATCGCTATTCCTCTAGGGTTCCATGGGTCTAGCCAGTATAGGACAGGCACCCCCGTATGCGGTGTGAAAAAAATGATTATAAAGGGCGATATTCGTGGCTTGGCATGAATAGAAAAACTTCAGGTATGGCACTGACCGGGTTTGCCGCAGTATTTGCACTGCTGGCGCTCACTCCCGCAAGTGCTTCACTTCTACCGACAGGCAGCGCCGACAGTCCCGTACTTTACGGGATGGCTGAGCTGACATACAAGAACGGAGACGGTGACATCGTTGCAGCACATACTGTCCACAACGACTTGGTAAATTATGGCGAGGGTGTACTAATTCAGGGTGTCTTTGGCACTCTTGAAGCCAATAAACGGCCCCATGTCATATGTATATCAGATGCCGCTGATACAGTCATAGAGGAGGATACTGTTGCACTCGCCTTTGCGCGTCAGAGCTCGTTTAGTTCAGGTGCGACCTGCATAGTGGCCGACATTGAGACCAACGCCACTACCGCTGCTGATGACACAGGAAGCAGGGCTATAATGAATGCCACGTTCAGCAGTGACGACGGTGATGATAACATCATAGCAGGCCAGACGATCAACACACTTGCCATCTGTGACTCTAGCACCAGCGCTACCGCGTTGAATGACTGTGGGTCTACGGGCGCACTGTTCTCTGCAGTTGGCGTAGACTTTACCGGCACAGTAAGCGCCGCTGATACAGTGGATGTAACGTACACTTTCGACCTCAGATCTCCTGACAACTAGTTAAAACATCTGATTTTTCACTTTTTTGAATGCTTTAATCCGTCATGCCGCGGCAGTATAGTGGGCCACTCAAGGCTCCGACTCTGGATGGTGGCAGGCAGGGTGATACGCCGAAGTTCAGGCTTGGGGCCCTGGCACCGCCAACACCCCGCAAACGGCGCACATTATCCAGGGCCGGCGCAAAGTATTGAAACACCCACACGGTCCTGCGGGAGCATCTCCGGGCCCTTGTCCTGCATGGCGCCTAGTCCCACCCCTGGACCATCCTCCTGTTTTTTGCCGTCAAGGCAGTTTCCCCTGACTACATACAACCAGTCGCATATGTTGCGCATCGCGGAGCATTTGCCTGGCCTGCCACCCTCGACGAGCATGCCAAGCCTGGCAGAGATATCGTCTGGCCCCATAAATGGCATGTGAAAGTAGGCGGACTATGCAAATCTCCGACAAATCTGCCCTGCCTTGGGGCATCCTGCCCCCTCCAGCAAAAACGCCCCCCCGGTATGCGGTGCACTGTTCTGGGAGATACCCGGGTTCATAGGGACTGTGGTTGCGATCAGGGATACTCGGGACCGGAAATAATCTTTATAAACGGCCCATGCATGGTCGGGGCATGAATACGACGAAGACCGGAATGGCATTGACGGGCTTTGCCGCGGTGTTTACACTGCTGGCACTAACCCCCGCTAGTGCGACATTCCTAAACACAGACAACGCAGACACTCCAGTACTATTCGGGATGGCTGAGCTGACACACAAAAACGTAGATGGTGACATTCTTGCATCATCGACCGTACACAACAGACTGGTAAACGGCGGCGAGGTTCACCTAATCAATGGTGTCTTCGGCGCAACTGCAGTTGCCACAGATGACAAGCCCACACTCATATGCATCTCAGACAAACTGGCAGTAAACAAAGTGGTGGGAGAGATACTAGAGACTTCCATAGCTAGCGACTTCACACCGGAGACTGCATTTGCTACCACCGGCACCAATACCTGCGTAGCTGCGGATATTGAGACGGCGAACGGCGGAAGCTCGGCAGTCATGAACGCTACGTTCTATGGCTCCGGTGCTACCGGAACCGATGAGATCAACATCCTAGAGGACCAGATGATTGAGTCCATTGCCATCTGTGACACCAGTGCTGCTGGTACGGACAGGACGAACTGTGCGACTGCGGGTGCTTTGTTCTCTGCTGTCCCGGTGCGCCAGACAGAAGTAGGCGCTAGTGATTCGGTGGAAGTTACATACACTTTCAACCTCACATCACCTACCAACTAGTTCAAGAACACAATATTTTTCACTTTTTTGAATACTTTAATCCCGCCCGTGCCGCTGCACCAGCTAGGAACCAGTCTCTGGATTATAATCGTGGGCAGAGTGATATGCCGAAGAATTTCAGGCCCGGAGCCCCGACATCGCTAATGCCCCGCGAATGGATTGACATATCGTGAGAATAAAATTGGCGGCAGTGTGTTCAAGCCCTGGGGGCTTTGGAGCCCCGACACCGCCGTATCCCCGTGAATAGAGGAGATATCATGTAGGTAAAGATGACAAGGGGTGCCGCGTTGGAGCATGTGCGTGGTGCCTGACCCTGGCTTTCCGGGCACCTAGTCCCACTCCCTGTCATAACATTCCCCCTGTTTTTTGCCACCAAGGTCGTTTCCCCGGGCTGTGTGCGGCCAGTCGTATATGTTACCCATTGCGACGCATTCGTCGAGCCTGCCGCCCGAGCTCCAGATATTTTGTCCCGGCGCGCCCCGAGCTCGCCGGCCCGCAGATCCGGGAATGCTATGTTTTGGAGACTCTGACACCGATCTATTGGGGGATGACTCGCACCGGCTGGCCGGGGGCGATAATTCCGTGCCCTGCCAAAACACACACCGGTCGGTGCCGGGACCCGTCCCTGCAGGCACCGGCCCCCGCAGGCACACCGGGCACCCGGGCGCGCCCCACAGCGGACCTCTAAATAATATAGATAAATATCGCGCCATGCCACCCCGGTCATGGTAGATACCACCGTGGTCAAGTTCTCGCACGAGGGCGACAAGTTCGAGATCATAGTAAAGCCCGATCCCGCCCTTGACTACAAACTCGGCAGAAAAAAGGACTTATCATCGGTCCTGGTCTCCGACGAGATATACTCGGATTCGAGCAAGGGTACCAAGCCGCCAGACGAAAAGCTCGAAAAGGCGTTTGGCACCACCGACCCCGCAAAGATAGCCGAGATCATACTGTTAAAGGGCGACTTTAACCTCACCACCGACCAGAGGCGCAGGATGGTCGAGGAGAAGCGCAGGCAGATCATCGAGTATATCGCAAAGACGTTTGTAGACCCGCGATCGCACCTGCCCCACCCCCCGCTGAGGATCGAGCAGGCCATGAAGGACGGCAAGGTATCTGTCGACCCGCACAAGGATGCAGCAGAGCAGGCCAAGGGGATAGTCGAGAAGCTCCGGGGGATAATCGCCCTAAAGTCAGAGAACCTCGACCTCGAGATAACCATTCCCGCCCAGTATGCCGCACAGTCCTATTCCGTGCTAAAGTCGGTAGGGTCCCTCAAGAGCGAGGAGTGGCTGCAAAACGGCTCCCTCAAAGCAATACTTGAAATACCGGCTGCGGCAAGGCCGGGCGTGATCGACAGGCTGGGCTCCATAACCAAGGGCACCGCTACCGTAGAGGTCCAGCAGTGATGGATGACAGAAAGAGGGTCATGCCCGGGGATGTCATTACCACAGGGCCGTACAGGCCTGAACAGAACACCATACTCGAAGGCAGGAACATAGTGGCCACAGTAGTCGGCGTCTCGGAGATAGCCGATGACGCAGTCAGCGTGATCCCCCTTACCGGAATGTACTATCCCAAGGTGGGAGACCTGGTAATAGGCAAAGTCACATCCCATTCATCGCTTGCATGGGAGGTCGAGATAAACTCCTGCTATGTGGGATTTCTGCCGGCATCTGACGTATTCGGGCGCGGCTTTGACGCACAGGGCGACGAGCTCTCCTCAAAGCTCGCAAAGGGCGAGCTTGTAGCCGCAAGGGTGGCGAACTTTGATCGGACGCGCGACCCGCTGGTCACGGTAGCCGAGAGGGATCTTGGCAAGATAGACACGGGAGACTTGGTCACCATATCGCCGAGCAAGGTGGCCCGGCTGATAGGAAAGCGGGGCGCGATGATCGAGACCATAGAAAAGGCCACAGGCGCCACCGTTACCATAGGCCAGAACGGCAGGGTGGTGGTGTCCTGCGAGAGCCCCGATGGCTTATTAAAGGCCAAAAAGGCGATCCAGATGGTTGAAGAACAGGCACATATGTCGAACCTCACTGACAGAGTCAGATCAATGTTAGAATCACGGGATGGATGTTAATGGGGGGTAGAGACACGGATGTTGTACTGCTTGATGAGAACGGCATCCGATGCGACGGAAGGAAGATAAGCGAGACCCGGCGGGTTGAGATCACTGCCGGCGTGCTCAACAATGCAAACGGCTCCGCGTATATAGAATTTGGCGACAACAAGATTTTAGCGGGCATATTCGGCCCCCGCGACGTGCACCCAAAGCACATGGTGAGGACCGAGACCGGCATACTGCGCTGCAGGTATCACATGTCGCCCTTTTCCGTATCCGAGAGGAAAAAGCCCGCGCCCTCCCGGCGGGAGATTGAGATATCCAAGGTGATAAAGGAGGCGCTAGAGCCGTCCCTCATGCTAGAACAGTTCCCCCGGACGGCAGTCGATGTATTCATAGAGGTGCTCCAGGCTGATGGCGGCTCCAGGTGTGCTGCGCTTGCAGCCGCATCCGTGGCCCTTGCAGATGCTGGAATACCAATGCGGGACATGGTCAGCGCATGCGCCGCAGGCAAGGTGGCAGATACCATAGTCTTGGATGTAAACAACGAGGAGGACCAGGCGGGCCAGGCCGACATGCCCGTCGGATATATGCCGAACCTCGACCAGGTCACGCTGATACAGCTTGACGGGGTGCTCACACCCGACGAGTATTCCCGGTGCGCCGCCATGGCAATAGACGGCTGCAAGCAGGTATACGAAGTGCAGAAAAAGGCGCTATCCGACAGGTTCTTTGGGGGCGGGGAATAATGGTCCACGTAACGGTAATCGACGAGCTCAAGAGGGCCAAGATTGCTGCCCTGCTCGAGCGCGGCGAGAGGATCGACGGGAGAAGGCTTGACGAGCCAAGAAAGCTCACCATCGAGACCAATGCAATACCCAAGGCCGAGGGCTCGGCAAGGGTGCATCTCGGCAGGACCGACGTTGTCACCGGCGTAAAGGTGCAGCCCGACAGGCCGTTTCCCGACGTGGGGGACCGCGGGATATTCATATGTACAGCAGAGATACTTCCACTTGCGCACCCCGACGTGGAGACAGGCCCCCCGAGCCCCGCTGTGATAGAGCTCGCAAGGGTCGTCGACCGCGGCATCAGGGAGAGCGGCATGGTGGATCTCTCAAAGCTTGTCCTGCTGAAAGACAAGTCGGTGATAGGGATATTCGCTGACAGCAGCGTCATAGACGTCGACGGGAACCTCTTTGACGCCTGTTCTTACGCGGCAACTGCCGCTATACTGACTGCCAAGCTGCCAAAGTGGGAGATACAAGACGAGGCGCCGGTGCGCATCGAGGGGGAGACTCCCGTACCCGTCACTACCATACCTGTATCTGTTACGATGGCCAAGATAAACGGCCACATTCTGGTGGACCCAAACCAGGACGAATGGGCCGTGATGGATGCAAGAATCACAATCACCACCAATTCCGACGGCAACATCTGCGCCCTGCAAAAGGGCGGCAACTCCGGCTTTACACACGCCGAGCTGGTAAAGTGCGGGGAGATCTCTGTCCGGGTCGGCGCCGACATACGGGAGATAATAAAGAGAGCCGGCGGGGGATCCTAGTTGGCCAGGAAAAAATCCCTAAAAGGCCTGGGGGCCCGCTACGGGATAAAGATAAGAAAAGAGTACACAAAGATCCACTTTCAGCTAAAGGAGAAGAGGCCGTGCCCCGAGTGCGGCTCGGCAAAGTTTGGTAGGGTAGCCGTCGGCATCTGGGAGTGCCGCAAGTGCGGCTTCAAGGTGGCCGGCACCGCCTATGGCGTCAAGGTATAGCGCGGAGATAACAGTCGATGCCGGGCCCCTGACCCGGGCGATATTTGATTCCATATATGACGGGGATTCGTACCCCGGAAACCCGGTAAGGACAGAGGTTACATTGGACGGCAGGATCCGCGTATTCATGGAGTCAGAGCGCGTGCCGCACCTGCGCGCGGGATTAAACTCGATGCTAAGGCTCATCCAGGCGGGCCACGACACTATAGAGTCTTCCTAGGGGGACAGCTCGAAGGTGACCATGTTGTCGCCGCCGACGGTCATGGAGCTCAGGCTAAAGTGCGCCTCGCCTTGCACGGACCATTCAGTCGTCCTGTCTTCTAGCGCCTCCCAGAACTCGGGGTTGTTCCCGGTGTTCCTGAACTGTATCTCGTCCTCCACTATTACGGACCTGTCCGGCAGCACCGAGATGTAGTTGGAGCCGACCACGAACGAGCCGGGCCTCTCGCCTATCTCGCCTGCGTGCACCTTCTCGCCGTCATAGAACAGGCTGTACTTTACGAGCTGCAGGCGGACCAGGCCGTCGTTGGGGTTGGAGACGTCAAAGCCTACCCGGACGATTGCGGCCCTTTCAGACACCTCCTCGATGGATATCCCGTCGAGCCCCACGAGCAGCGGATCGATGCCGGCGTGCTGCATGCCCGGCCCCGCCGGCTGCTCCTCCGTATCCCCGGGGCCCATCAGGACTACGACACCTAGGAGAGCAGCAAGCGAGCCGACTGCTATGCCGACTAGAAGCTTTGGGTTCACGGCCCTTTCCGCCCCGCGTCTGTCTTAAACGTTGAGATGCCACAAGGCTCACACACCCAACAATTAATTACAATGGATGGGTGGGCATAGCATGCAGTATTTCCAGGCCGTGCAGACCGGCAAGCAGCGTGCCGGAAAGTCGCAAAAGAGGCTCTTTGATATTGCCGGGTTCGCGATGCTCATACTGACCAACAAAAAGACCAACGGGGTCTTTTCCCCGGTGGGCGAGGAGGACTATGGGGCGGTGATCGCCGTGCCGGAGGGCTTTGCCGCCATACTGGTTGATGGCGACGGCTACACCAAGGCCCAGACAAAGGCGCTCCCAAAGGAGGAGGCGGTAAAGATCTACCGCAAGGCGCTAGAGACCGGCGTGGAAAAGTTCTCCGGCAAGGAGGTCATGATCTGGAGCGAGTACTATCCCGTTATCGAGGACGTGTGATGCTCAGCTGTCCGGCAGGACCAGTTCCGTGCCAGCTGCCGTGCCGCGCACCGCCTTTTTTAGGACGTTTACATCGGCCCTTAGTATCCTGGTCCTTATGCGGGATCTCTCTATCACCTTGAGGGCCACAAGGTCCATCAGGTCGTAGCCGCCGGCGACTGAATCCTCGCGGGCCAGCATCTTGCGCAGCTCCCCGAGGCCTATCTTCCGGAGCATCCTGGCGTCGCTGTGCTTGTTGGGATCCCTGTCGTAGACGCCGTCAACGTCTGTCGCGTTGAGGAACTGTGCAGCCCCCACCTTCTCGGCTATCAGGGCCGCTGTCCCGTTGGTGCTCTGCCCCGGGTGCAGGCCGCCTGCGATCACCACCAGGCCGCCGTCTACTGCGTGCCGCACCTCCTTCAGGGTGGCAGGAGGGTACGGGTGCGCCTTTGCACCCAGCGCGCATATGAGCAGCCTGGCGTTGAGGCGTGAGACCCCTATGCCAATCTCGTCAAGGGTAGTCTCGTCCGCCCCCGAGGACCTTGCGTTTGCAATGTACTGGCGCGCAACCCTGCCCCCGCCGGCGACGACCACCGGCTGCCAGGACCCGCTGATCCCCGAGAGAAATGCCGCATACTCCCTGAGTACCTTGCCGTCGTCCCCGCCAAAGGCGCTGCCGGAGAGCTTTATCACTATGCGCTTTTTTGCCATTACCGTTCCCCAAGAATCGAGCGCGCCGCAATTTCAACCTTGTTTCTGGCGCCGCTGGTTGCATAGACCCGCAGTATGTCCGTAAACTCGGACATGGCTGCGACGAGCGGCATCTCCTGCATGGGCACCTCCTTTACGTTTCTGCCGTGGTCCATCAGCATGACCGACTGCCTGACGTCCTTCGGGGGCAGCGGGACCGAGGGCGCCATTGAATCGTCGACGAATATCTCGGAGGGGTCGACGCCGGATTTTCTGGATATCTCGCCGCGTATCCCGGCAGTATCCACGACGCCTGTTCCCCCCGGTACGGGCTTGATCCTCTCGTAGACGCACTTTGGGAGCCGCCTGTTCAGGTAGTCCTCTGCAAACGCCCGCGCCCTGCCTGGGTCGCCGCCCCCCTCAAGCGAGAGCAGGCCGGAGAGCACCGCCTCGTCGGTGAGCCCAAGATAGTCGTCGAGGCCCCCCGAGGTGAGCCCGAGCTCCCCTTCTGCAAGCTCCATGGCCTCGAGCAGGATCACCTCGGCCGCCCTCACAGTCTTGTGAAAGTATACCGCCTTGAACATCTGGTATCTGGAGTGCATCATGGACTCGAACGAATAGAGCGCCGATCTCTCGAGGGCTAGCCTGTCCCCGTATACGTCGAGCGACTGGACTATCCTCCTGCTGTCTATCCTGGCGTGCTCGGCGCCCGTAAAGTGCCCGTCCCTCGGCAGGTAGTCCATTATGTCGGCACTGAGGGCGCCGGAGACTATCTCGGCTGCATACTTTGGGCCCGGGCCGCCAAACGCCAGCCCCGCCACCGTCTTTTTCGCGTGGCCCGACGCCTCCAGGACGTCCCCCACTTCTGTCTCCTCTATTATCTTTCTGCCCATGTCCTCGTGCGAAAAGCCCGACCCCCTGCGGTACACCTCCTCGAAGAGGTGCGAGAACGGGCCGTGCCCTATGTCGTGCAGCAGGCTTGAGAGGCGCAGCGCCTCCGCCTCGCCGGGGCCAAGTATCCCCCTGTCCCCCAGAAAGCGGGCCATCTGCCCTGCTACATGCATTACACCGAGCGAGTGCTCGAACCTGGTATGCTGGGCCCCCGGGTATACGAGGTGGGCCCCCGAGAGCTGGCGTATCCTGCGGAGCCTCTGAAAGGCGGGCAGGTCTATCAGCTCCACCTCGGCGCCAGAGACGCTCACAAAGCCGTGCACCGGGTCTATTATGTCGAGGTGCCCCCTCATAGGTAGGCCCCCGCCAGGCGCATCACCCTGCCGTGCACCTGGTCCTTTGTGCCCGACGCGTCCACAATCTTCCACCGGCCTGCCTTGGCGGCCCTCCTGTATTCTGCTGCCACCTTGATGGAGAATGATGCGTCCCGCTCGAGGGGTCCCTACCGGAGGGCTTGCGTCGGAACGCCTCCTTCTGCTTTATATCGAGCAGGATCACCACGTCCGCCCGGGGCAGCCCCGCATCGAGGCCCGCAAGCCATCTCCTGCTCAGGCCGTTGAGCACGCCATAGACCATATTGGACTGCCTGTACCTGTCGAGTATCGCAACCGATCCACCTGAAGATGCGGCCCTTATCTCGCCTGCTTTTTCCCACCTGTTTGCGGCGGCAAGACAGTGAAAGACCCTGGGCTCAAAGCCCCTCCCTTCGAGCTGTTTCTTCATCATCTTTCCCACAGGGGTCGTATAATCGGGGAATGCAAAGACGCGGGCCTTTCTGCCCTTCCTGTTCAGGGCGCCGGCAAGCAGGCCCGCTTGGGTCTGCTTTCCCGCCTGGTCGCACCCTTCTATTACTATAATCACCGCCTGTATGCCCACCCTGCCGATAAAAAATGTATTCGGATTTGGCGGTACTGCGGCGCAGCACAAGGATCCGGGGGATTCCAGCAGGGCCGGGGCACGGACCCTCCGGGATCAGATGATAGTTTGGGCTCTGATCCGTGCTAATACCCCCTTCCCGGGCCGGTATATCCTGCTATGTGGGCAGGCATGTCACAAGCACGCCTTGCATGAGCATCTCCCCGGCCGGCTTGAGCCGCTCCCCGCAGGATGCTGAAGTGAAATATCAGGCAAAAAGAGATGCTAGCAGAGCCGGTGCCTAAAGCCTGTATTTGGAGTAGGGGGGTTTTTGAAATCATATCTGGCAAAACATGCCGCGATCATCGTCGGGGACTCTGGCCCGCCAGTGTAATCTTCCGCCGGTTCTGGCCAGTCTAGTGAGCCAGACATGGCACGCCGTAGAGCATACAACAGTCAAAGCCCCATACTCGAAGATTTGGCAGATGCAGCCTTGGCCTGCCCATCCTCGACTCATCAGGCTGGCCGGAACTGGTAGAATGGAGCCATCTGATCATTGATCTGACCCGGACATGTTTCTCCACATAACAAATTAGAACATTCCTTCACATGCGTGATTTATTTCTCCTTTTAATACAAATACCATTTTGCCATCTAGAAGTTTTTTATCCCCGTCTATTGTATCTGTTTTTACCACGCCGTTGAATTTTGCATATTTTCTAGGCTGACCTGATGTTTTTTCTGAAAACCCGCCCGTAATTTCAAGTGAGGAAATATTATTTTTCAAGGTAAATTTTTCAAACAATCCACTTACAGTATAAATATCAAGACTATCATCATGAATGCTTACTCTTATATCTTCAGGTATGTGCAATTCAAACGTAATTCGATTTTTTGATTTTATGATATAATCAATATCAATCTGATCAACTCTATCTTTATCCTTAAAAAATATCTTTATGAATAGACTTGAATATTCCGCATGATACAAAACCCCATCATGGTATATGTCGACTCGTCCATCTTTGTGTTTCAATTGGGATGAATCAGTTGAATTCATAACTATGTGTGTTGACCGGACATATCTTCTTAACTGGATATATGATGCGATACATAAGCATATTCTTATCTAACGATATCTAATATTCATGAATAAAATTTCTAAATTCAATACTATGATTATGCCAAATATTTGAAACTATATTAGCAGGATGTTCATAATTGAATGTGATTGTCTTTGGAATGTCATTATTTTTAATTTTATATTCTATATATTTTATACAACAATGTTTTATCATGCTTATAGTTTCATTATCAATTTTTCCCGATGCTTCTAAAATTAGATGTGTAATATAATTTGGTTTTAAATTATGTCGTGTATGTTTGACATGTTTGTTACTATAAACATTTTTTTGAATTACTATATCTTCGAGAGATACTTTTACATCATCATATAGTACTAGATTCAAATAATCTATTTTTTCCGGATTTATTGATTGTAATTTAACTAATGCAGCACTGTTGATTTGGTTGTTACTTATACGACCACCTGATTCTTCTCCATGTAAAACGGACTGTGTCATATATTGTATTATTACGGAGTAGAATATATCTATTTCTTACGCCGGCAATGCCGCCTCTGCACAACGCAGTGCTCTGCCCCCGCGGGGAGCCGCATGCGGCTGCCGCGCCGCCCGGGGCGCCGCATGGATCCGGGTGTGACCGGAGGGTGGGGGTTTAGGCTCTGATCTGTGCTAATATCTCCTCCCTGGCCGATGCATTCTGCTTCCACGTGGACAGGCATGTCACAAACACGTCTTGCATGAGCATCTCCCCGGCCGACTTGAGCCGCTCCCTGCAGAGTGCTGAAGTGAAATATCAGTCAAAAAGAGATGCTAGCAGAGCCGGTGCTTAAAGCCTGTATTTGGAGTAGGGGGGTTTTTGAAATCATATCTGGCAAAACATGCCGCGATCATCGTCGGGGACTCTGGCCTGCCAGCGTAATCTTCCGCCGGTTCTGGCCAGTCCAGTGAGCCAGACCTGGCACGCCGTAGAGCATACAACAGTCAAAACCCCATACTAGAAGATTTGGCAGATACAGCCTTGGCCTGCCCATCCCAGACTCATCAGGCTGGCCGGAACTGGGAGAGCGGCGCCATCTGATCATTGATCTGACCCAGACATGTTTCTCTGCATCACAACAAATTAGAACATTACTTCACATACATGATTTATTTCTCCTATATCTAAAATTCATGAATAAAATTTTCAAATTCAATACTATGATTATGATAAATATTTGAAACTATACGCGCAGGATTATTATAATTAAATGTAATTGTTTTTGGAATGTCATCATTTTTGATTTTATATTCTATATATTTTATAGAAGAATGTATTATCTTGCTTTTAGTATCATTATCAATTTTTCCCGTTGCATCTAAAATTAAATGTGTGATATAATTCGGTTTTACATCATATTGTGCATGTTTGACATGTTTGTTACTAAGAACCCTTTTTTCAAATATTATATCTTCGAGAGGTATTTTTACATCATCATATACTACTAGCTTCAAATAATCTATTTTTTCCGGATTTATTGATTGTAATTTGACTAATGCAGCACTGTTGATTTGGTTCTTACTTTCACGACCACCTGATTCCTCTCCATGCAAAACGGACTGTGTCATATATTGTACTATTACGGTGTATAATATATCTATTTCTTACGCCGGCAATGCCGCCTCTGCACGACGCGGTGCCCTGCCCCCGCTGGTAGCTGCATGCATCCGGGCGTGGCCGGAGGGTGAGAGTTTAGGCTCGGATCTGGGCTAATATCCCCCCCGGATCTATATTCCTGCCGTTTCCTAGTGAGCAGGCACGTCACAAGCACGCCGAACATCATCATGCCCCCTGGAGGGGGGCTGGTATGGGTTTTAGGCAGGGCGCCGGTTTTTTGGTCATGGCCGTGAACTTGGGGCTGTCACACAAAACTTGGCGGAATTGGGAGATTTGTCATCATGGCTGTGCAGAGCCTCAGCGTAGGCTCTGCACAACGGTGATGAGAAAATCTCCCAATCCATGAAATTTTGTGTGATGGCACAAAGTTCTCACTCGTAGCTGAAAACCCAGCACCCTGCCCAAAATCTATACCAAACACCTCCTCCAGGGGGCGGCTGCCGGCCTGCATGGTCTCTCTGGGACGTTCCGGGTGTCCTGCCCAAAATCCATGGCAAACCACACCTTGAAGGGAGGACGTCCGCCTCATAAACCCCGCTGTCATCAAGGAGCAAAAAATGCCCTGCCCAAAATCCGTGGTAAAACCATCTGTGGTTATAGTCAGACACGTATAACTTATATGTGCAAGCCACGTAACCATGTCATGGAAATACACCCAATACCAGACCTTAACACCCGCCACAGGGCATTCCAAGTTACCGATGATGACTCGGAATATACGGTGGTGGCCAGGGCAGGCCGTATGTCTGGACGTGCGGGTGCAGGGTCTTTTTCGACGGCATACGCAGGGGAGAGGGAATGGAATGTGAGCACATCACACAATGCATGGACAGCCTGCTAATTGAAGGCGGCCACGAGATACCGGGTGTAGTCTGCCCATGTGGAAACAAAACTGTAAGAAACAAGGGCACAGTAAGGAGAGCGGAAGGGACGGTCCCAAGGTATGTCTGCTGTAGATGCAGCATGCAGTTCAGCGGGGAGACGGCGCCGGTGCGCACTGCAAGAAAACCCTCCATACCGCTGTCCGACCCTGGAATTGTGCCAGAGTGCCCCAAGTGCTCGTCCACCGTGCGTGTAAAGGCAGGCCGTAACGGCGGCAGGCAGATGTTCCAATGCAAACAGTGCAGGACAAGGTATGTATCCCGCGGCCCTGGCGCCAGAAAGACGCGGTATTCCCAGGACATAATATCGGCCGCCCTCAACAAGGTCATGTCTGGCATGTCATATAGAAAGACCGCCGAGGAGGTAAACACGGCACATGGCAGAGACCTGTCCCCAAATACGATAATGTTCTGGACCAGAAAATACACCCAGATAATCAAGGCGCATGTGGACGCCATACTTCCCCTGACAGGCCCCGTTTGGTCGGTCGACGAGGCGTATGTCAACGTAAAGAGGTCGCCCGTATTGGAGAACAAGGGGCATGGCAACTGGCTGTGGTCGGCCATAGACCCACGGACGAGATACTTGTTATGCACAAGGATAGCCGAGGGGAGCAGGACACTGCCTGATGCCGAATCCGTGATACGGGAGGCCAGAAAGATGTCAGAGGAGCCCGACTATATGATTACCGACTCGCTGAGGTCATACGCGACTGCCGCGGCCAAGTGTCTTCCCAGAACGGCACACATCAAGACCAAGGCGATAAGGGACGGCTTTACCAACATGGCCATAGAGAGATACCACAACGAGATTAGGGAGAAGTTAAAGTCATGCAGGGGCCTGCACTCGGCGGACTCGGCCCAGATATTCATGGACTTGTTGAGAATACACCACAACTTTGTTAGGCCGCACATGGGCCTCGACGGGAGAACTCCGGCGGAGGAGAGCGGCGTTGCCGTCCCTGAAGTAAGGGGTGCAAAGTATGGCGCCCTGATACGTGCGAGCGCGGCCACGGGGATAGCATCAAAGCTCGGCAGGTATTCCGACCATGTCGAGGTGGTAAACAGGGGGGACATTGTTGTAACGCCAAAGGAGTGGGTGGAGAACGGCGCCTGGAACGAGATAAACCACATATTGAGGGGCATGGGATTCAGGTGGCTGTTCACTACGATAATGAGGGGCTGGATACTGTTCAAGGACGCCCCGGATATAGAGGCCATGCCGGTGGCCGTGCGCAAGAGGATGCCAGTATAATGTCCCTAAGAACAAAGACCGTCAAGGGGAAGGAATACCATTACTTTGAGTATACAGAGGGCGGCAAGCACGTCCAAGAATACTGCGGGCCGGCGGGCTCGGACAGGGCCAGAGCGAGGTTCCTGGAGCTGGAAAAGGAGTATTTGGACAGGAAAAAGAGCGAGCTTGATGAGAGGATTAAAGCTAACAAGGTGGGGCGGAAGAATCTAAAGTCTGGGGGAGATTGAGACATGTGGATTGGCTCTGGTGCCTACCGGTGATATAGGCAAAAACTCGGTGCGTGATTGTGATATGGATACCAGACAGGCATCAACCAAAGCTCGCTTGTGATATGGCCGGAATCTACCAAGCCACAAGGTACAGACGGGCCGGCTCCGTACACTGAGGGTTCCCACTAGACGGGTCTAAACCCGTGGATTCGGGTCTTCTCTCAACCCTTGAACCGGCGCCCGCCAGGACTGTTCGAGGGTGTAGAATAGAGTTAAAAGACAGTTTTTGCCCAGCTGTACAATGAACAAGGGCATCTACATGACAGGCGGCCTGGCGGCCGTGCTATTCACGCTGGCACTGACCCCTGCGGGCGCCTCGTTCCTGCCGGCAGGCCAGGCGGCTAGTCCATTATTCTACGGAATGGCCGAGCTTGTACATATCGACGGGGACGGCGGGATAGTCTCATCGCAGACAGTCCATAACAGGCTGCTGGATACCGGCGAGGGGATTCTAATCAAGGGTATATTTGGCACCCTCGATACGGGCGAGGCGCCAAGGCTCATTTGTATCACAGATGACCCGGGAATACTCATTACTAATAATACAGACACCCCTGATGAAGAGACGCTTTTATCTGCCGACTTTGACCCGGGGAGTGGTTTTGCCAACAGTACAATATCCACCTGCAAGATGGCAGACATTGACACCTCCACTGATGAGAGCATGGCTGTCATGACGGCCACATTCAACGGCTCGGCCAGCTCGACTCCCAATATCCTGGCGGGTCAGGAAATCACGCACCTGGTCATCTGCAACCAAGATACAGACAGTTCGGCGTTTACAAGATGCAGTGCCGCCGGCGACGCGTTTGCCGCCATCAACGTAGGCATCACCACGGTTGCCTCCGATGATTCGGTGCTCGTAACGTACACCTATGACCTTACTAGCCCTGACACCTAGCACTGGTGTCTGGAACATGCCTTTACACGATGATTAACCGGACAGGCGATAATCTTTATAAACGAATTATGCCTGAACGGGGCATGAACAGAGTACCGGGAATTGCACTGACGGGCTTTGCCGCGGTATTTGCGCTGCTGGCGCTGACCCCCGCAGGCGCGTCGTTCGTCCCGAATGAGGGCGGCGGCCCGGCGGGCTATGCCATGGCGGAGGTCGTACACAGGGATGTCGGCGGCGAGCTTGTATCATCACATACAGTCCACAACAGGCTGGTGGATACCGGCGAAGCACTGATGATTCAGGGAACCTTTGGCACTATTGCTGATAATGAAAAGCCCACGGTTATGTGCGTCCATGCGTTAGCAGCAAGCGATGTACTCAATACCAGAACGGCAGATACGTTTACGGCTACTCTCCTTTCGACTGCAAACTCCTTATTTGCCAATGCTGGTCAGCCTACCTGTGTAGATGCCAATATTGACATCACTACCGACTCAAGTCTGGCCGCCTTGTATGCTACGTTTGAAGGTACCACCAACCTTGATGCAGGCGCGGAAATAGGAACCATAGTTATATGTAATACCGTGAATAGCGCCACTTCTAGGACTCACTGCCTTGCCTCCGGCGACTTATTCTCCATCATCAGCATACCGCTCACCACGGTTGGAGCCAACGACACGTTAAGCATAGAGTATATCTTTGACCTTACGTCCCCTAGAGACTAGGCCCGGTGCTTGTTTCCCGCTTAATACAGTTCCCGCCGCATCTCCTTCACTATTGTCAAGTATGGCGGGCAAGGTGTTCAAGCAGCACCAGCCGGCCCACACGTATTCAAGAGTACAGACTACACCTGTCTAATGAGTACCCATAGCATATGGAGTCGGCACATCATGTGCAGTCAGAAGAGAGGAAACCACTCAGCACGTATTACGATCGAACCATGAAAAATGTTTATAAATGCCATAGCCCCGGGCAGGGTATGAACATGAGGGTATCTGGAATCGCACTGACGGGCTTTGCCGCTATATTTGCACTGCTGGCGCTGACCCCTGCTAGTGCCTCATTCCTGCCTGCGGATAAGGCCGACAGCCACATGTTCTACGGAATGGCCGAGCTTGTCCACATGGGCGGGGACGGGGAGATAGTCTCATCACAGATAATCCATAACAGGGTGCTGAATACGGGCGAGGATATCCTAATCAGAAGTGTCTTTGGCAACATCAGTGCAAGCGAGGTTCCCCGGCTCATATGCATCAGCGACAGGCCGATCTCATCCATCACGGTGGGTACAGATGCTCCCACAGAAGAGGAACTTGTGGCCGCCGACTTTGATCCGTCTACGGATTTTGCCCCCACGTTTGATACCTGCATAGAAGCGGACATTGATACTACAACTGATACAAGCATTGCCACCATGACTGCCACCTTTCTTGGTGCGAACGCCACCACCGCCCCGCATATAGGGCCCGACGAGACGATTACACATCTGGTTATATGCAATCAAAACGTCAGCACTACCCTTACAAACTGCGGTGCTGCCGGCAATGTGTTTGTTGCCGTCAACGTAGACGACATTACGATACCCGCAACCGACTGGGTAGTGGTCACGTACAGCTTTAACCTCACATCTCCCAACAGCTAGTATGTCGGGCTTTGGACGTGCTTTTTGCCCGGATATAACGTGCAGCCGGATGTTGAGGCATGGGATAATCTTTATAAGCGGATTATACCGGGGTAGACCATGAATACACGGCTTGGAATTGCACTGACGGGCTTTGCCGCGGTATTTGCGCTGCTGGCGCTGACCCCCGCAGGCGCGTCGTTCGTCCCGAATGAGGGCGGCGGCCCGGCGGGCTATGCCATGGCGGAGGTCGTACACAGGGATGTCGGCGGCGAGCTTGTATCATCACATACAGTCCACAACAGACTGGTGGATGGGGGCGAGTCGGCCATAATTAGGGGAACTTTTGTGGCACCTCTTGCTGCAGACGACAAGCCCACACTCCTGTGCATCTCCGACAGACTTCACAGTAGTATTGTCGGGGATATTGAGAGTGCCTTAACCGCCCGGTTTAGTCCCTTTAGCACGTTTGCCCCCGCTCTGAATACCTGCATAATGGCGGATATTGACACCAACACAAGCGGCGTGGCCATAATGAATGCCACGTTTGCGGGCGGCACCAACCTCTTGACGGGCCAGACAATCAACTCAGTTTTAGTCTGCGATACCTCCCACCCTAGTACCACCCTGCAAACCTGCGCTACTGCCGGTTCGATATTCGCGAGTGTTGAAATACCGCCGGAAACCATAATGACCGGCGATACGGTAGACATAGCATACGTCTTTGACCTCACAAGCGATACATACTAGTGCGGACGGGGTCTGTTTCTTGGAAATCCTGCCAATGTTGGCAACGCCCCCTGTACTCGGCATCATATCCATCCCCTTTACAAAATAGTTGACAGGCTCTGGCGCAATTATGAACACACCCCATGTCGGATATGGCCCGGTGCCACCTCTTCAGCAGGGGCATGAGCGCCTTGTCGCACTTGTACGGCAGCGCACCGCATCCATGCCCATACGGCCCCCGTCCCTTCCGGCCGTTCCCCCGGACGAGGGCTGATAGTGCGGGTAAACACGCATAAAATAGTATTTAAAAGACGCCTTGTGGGTATAGGCAGATGGACGGGACACCGTGTAAAACAACCACGAATCGTACAAGTGTCGTGCACGGAGCCGCGCTGTTTGCGGCGCTCTTCGTGGCGGTTACATTTACCCTGATGTCCGCCCACGCCCAGACATCACCGGTGATGCATGAGATTGAATTCTCTGAAGGTGCAACGTTTGCAGACCGCGCCAGGGAGGGGGGGCCGGCAGGACTGAATGGAACGATGCACGATATCACGTTCTCTGAACCCATATCGATTGTAGATGACGGCACGAGGAGGCCGGCAGGGTTGACTGGAATGGGGCACGAGATTGCATTCGATGAGTCTGTACCGGTTGTAGATGACGGCACGAGGGGGATAAACGGTCTGACGGGGATGGGGCTCGGGATTGCATTCGATGAGTCTGTACCGATAGTGGACAGTGCAACGGAGAGACCGGCAGGGCTGACTGGGACGGGGCACGAGATTGCATTCGATGAGCCCGTACCGGTTGCAGATGATGCCAGGAGGTTGGGGCCGGCAGGGCTGACTGGGACGGGGCACGAGATTGCATTCGATGAGCCCGTACCGGTTGCAGATGATGCCGGGGAGAGGCCAGATGGCCTGACGGGGAGGATACACAGGGTTGCATTCGATGAGCCTGTACTGGTTGTAGATGATGCCGGGGAGAGGCCAGATGGCCTGACGGGGAGGATACACAGGGTTGCATCCTCTGAACCTATACCAATCGTGGACAGTATTACGAAGTTGGACAGTCCGGCTGGAATTATACACGAAATAACGGTCTCTGAAAGTGTACAGATTGTGGACGGTGTCCCGGGGTTGGAACGCCCGCCGGCAACCTTCACGCCAACACCCACCGACGCCCCCGTGGTCAGCGACGACATGATGACATCCGCCAGCTCGGCTGCCAAGGCAGGCGGCCTCGACATGCCTGGAATATCCGATACGGGCAGCCGGACGTGCTCGCCGGGATGCAGGGTTGTAATCATGGGGGAAGACGGGCATTTCTGGATGGAGAGAATCCAGGGGATACCGATACTGATAGAGCCAATGGATAAGCCGGCATTTTCGGAAGACGTGGAGGAACTGCGCCCCATGCCCCCGGCTCCCCAGAATGGTCCCGGACCTATTTTGACGCCACAGCCTCGCGGCGGTGGCGGCGGAGGAGGAGGGGGCGGCGGCTCCATCGTCGGCGGCGCGAGCTTGGGATATGACGTAAGATTCGACTTTAGCTCGGAGGGCGAGGGCGTGCTAAGCGGCTCCTCCATACGCATTGCACCCGGAAACATACTGGTCGTACAGCCCCTGCTCACACCTGCGGGCCTCCTTACCATATTTGACATGGAAATATTCCTGACAGGGGCGGGCGGCGAGAGCGCCAGCATATACTATAACAGGCTGGGCGCCTTCTTTGGCCTCGAGTGCGTCGGCGAAGCAACAGAGTCCGGGATGATGCGTACCTGCGATGAATCGTCGATAATATCGGGGGCGGCAACGCCCGTGGTCGTGGGAGGCTCGCTTGAGAGCGTCTCCATACCCCTCGAGGACGAGTTTGCGGGGTCAGTAAGCATCATGCTCCGCGACAACCAGGGGCTGACGCTTGCCACGCATGACAGGGACAGGTTTGCCCTGAATGCCGGCGGGGCGGCAGTGCCCGGTACGGCTGCCCCCGGTACGGGTCCGGATGTAGAAGAGCCCCGCACGGAGCCTGTGCCGCGCGACGAGCCAGAACCCATCCAGGACAGGGAGGCCCCGGAGGAACCGGCGGCAGTGCCCGCGGACGAGCCCCGTGCAGAGCCTCAACAGGACAGGGATGCCCCGGAAGACAGGCAGGATTCAGAGCCGGCGGCAGAACCCGCAGGGGATTCTGAAAAGGGCTTCTTTGAGGCGATAGGCGACTTTTTCAGGTCGCTGTTCGGGCTTAACTGACCCCCGTGAACGTGGCCATATGATACAAGTCCAAGTACTGCCGGGCGGGAGGACCGGCCTATTTCTTGGGCAGTTTGTCGAGCTCTTTTCTGAGCTGTTCTAGCCTGTCCCTATCCGCATTTACACGCTTCTCCAACAAACTAATCTCCAGTTCAATGGCCTTTCTCCTGGCCTGTACACTCCCCTCGGGCCCGCAGTACACCTGGACAGTCTTGTTATTCTCGTGATATTCAAAATAAGAATAGGGGCGTCCCCCTCTTTTCGTTATTATCCCGGTCATGCACGTTCCACGACCGGCGGGGTGTTATGAGACCTGCTTCAGTACCTTGCCCACCTGGTAAACAACCACGTATAGGGGGTATGCAATGGCGGAGGTTGTCCACAGGGATGCCGGCGGCGAGCTTGTATCATCACATACAGTCCACAACAGGCTGGTGGATGCCGGCGAGGCGATTCTAATCAAGGGAACCTTTGGGACGCCCCTTGCTGCAGATGAAATGCCCTCACTGTTGTGCATCTCCAATGTTGAAACTGGTACAATTCTAACTGAATTTAGCGCCATTGGGCTTGACCCCAGTTTCCCGTTTGGCGGCGGTATGAATACCTGTGTAACAGCGGAAATCGACACCAGCATACCTAGCATATCAGCCATGAATGCCACGTTCGTGGGCGGCACCAACATGGTGGCGAACCAGACAATCAACTCCGTTATAGTCTGCAATATAGTAGCTAGTGGTTCACTCGGGCAAAGCTGTTCTTTTGCCGGCCAGTCGTTCGCAGGCGTTGGGACGCCGTCGATAACCGTAGATACCAATGACACGGTGGGCATGGAGTATACTTTTGACATCAGAACCCACTGGAAGGTGTGGACTTGGATGACGGCGGAGTGCTGGATGACACTTATACGTTCAACGTGGCAACGCCTGATACTTAGAGAGAATACCGTTCTTCATAAAACATAATCTTCTCCCAAATACCACCTCATGATAGGTGTTCTAGAACCTTCGGGAGCCCTTGAAAATAGCTAAATACACCTGCATTCAAGTATGAATAGATTTGATAACGGTCAGGGATTATGTTAAATATAGGTACATTACCTCGGAAATATTGATTATCAGCATACAAAGCAGGAAGTGGATAGAGCTTGTTTGAGACACAAACCGAATCCGAGAAACGTATCCCGGAAACGTGCCCAGGGGTACTGACATGAAGCAGATATTCGATGCCCTGGGGGTTGACCCAAAAAAGAAAGATGAGCTAAACCTTGCAGTGGGCTGGAAGGCGTACCAGCTTGTACAGGACAACAATTTTGATGTCCAAATAATCCATGTAAAGTCCGGCCCCAAGAACCTCGGCGAGCTCCGGAAATCAGTCAAGAGACTGGAGGACTGCATGATAGTCTGCGACCCCCTGGGAGTGTTCTTTGTCAAGAACCATGACGAGCACCATGCTACTGAGATGAACAACGGCGGGGCCGACACGGTGGCCGACATAATCAAGGGCGAGGAGCTGCTGCAGGCCAAGTCAGAACGCCACTACCGGCAGAGATTATACCAGATACTGCTCAAGATGCAGAACGAGGCAGACGATTTTGACAACAGGGGGCTGTTCTCATCATACTATCTCAAGAGGCACCTGCTCGACAAGTACAACCCTGATGCCGGTATCGTGAACAGGCTGCCAGGCGGCGGTGTGGAAAAGATGCTAGAGGTGCTCGGATGGAAGCTCAAAGACGGCGGGTTCAAGGATAAGACTGTATCTGTTATAACAACAAACCAGAGAAACTTTGGCATCGCGGAGAAGGGCGAGGTTTCGCCCGGCATGATGGCTGATGCCGCAATCAAGACAAGCAAATGGTGCATACTGACCAACGGAAAGAGATGGCGCCTTTATTCGGACAATGTATCAGCCACCTCTATGAATTATCTGGAGATTGTGTTGGACAAACAGACGTCTGTAAAATATCTGGCAGTCCTGTTTGGCCGTGCATCATATACGGCAAAGTATCCCCTCATACAAAAAATATTTGATGAGAGCCTGGCAAAGGCTACAAAGGCCAGGGATGACCTTACCCGGGAACTGGTCGAACCAAAGGGCATATTCCTGGATATCGTCAAAGGTGTGGTCAATCCAGGCAAAAATATGTATGAAGATATTATTCTAGAGGAAGCCCGTGATACTGCCATGAAAATAATGTATCGGATATGGTTTGTGGCATATGCAGAATCTAGAGACCTACTGCCGATTGATGACAAGAAATACGAACCCATATCACTTCAAAGGATTCGGCGCAAGCTTGACACCTATGAAAATTCTGGCAATAAATGTTGGGATGACCTCTTAAAACTATTCAATCTGATCAGTGAGGGGAGCCCCAAACACAATCTCCCCCAGTACAATGGGGATCTGTTCGCGTACAAGAAAGAGATAGACGGCATATTCATATCAAACAAGTACATAGTTCAAGCACTGCGTGGTTTGCTAGAGAAGGACGGCGAGGCAATCGATTATGCAGATTTTGGTGTGAGGCATCTGGGCAACGTGTTTGAGAATCTGATGTCATTCTCGGTCAAGCAGGCGCGGGAGAATATCAACTTGGTCGAGGAGAAAGGTGTATTCAAGGAAGTAAAGAGCAAGATAGAAGGCGCTCTCTCATTCAACAAATATGAATTGTATCTGGCTGCAAAGGGCGGCATTGTATCAAGGAAGATGTCTGCTAGTTATTACACCAATGAGGATATGGTCAAGTTCTTGGTGTGGAGAGGGCTGGAACCCATACTCAAGAAAAGAGAAGTCAAACTCGGCACAGATGTCCGCCGATATGTTGAGCATAAAACCGAAGAAAACAAGCGTATCTGTATAGATAGACTCACGGATATACAGATACTCGACCCATCAATGGGGTCCGGCCACTTTCTGGTCGAGGCGCTAAATAGAATGACCGACTGGTGTAACAATATGCTCAACAAATATCCGGAACACCCGATGATGGAGATCATAAGAAGCGATCGGACCGAGGTCATAGACGAGCAAAAAAAGAAGGGAGTTAAGATAGCTGAGGCCCTCCTGACGCAAGACGTTCTGCTCAAGAGGCACATAATGAAGCGATGTATATTCGGAGTTGACATACAGCCCATGGCGGTCGAGCTGGCCCGGCTGTCACTGTGGCTCGATTCGTTTGCCATGGGCATGCCACTCACGTATATGGGTCACCACCTGCGGTGCGGGGATTCAACTATGGGTTTGTTCAATGAGGATTTCCAGAAAATGGAAGGCAGTGGACATCTAATGATAACCCCAGCACCAAAGTCAATAGAAGCAATGGGGGAAATAACGGACAGTGCCGACATTACAGTATCACAGGCTCGGGATAGTGAAAAAGCTTTTGAAAAATACACAAAACTCACAGAAGAAAAAAGGAGGGCATTGGATGCGCTCACAGCATCTAGAATTGACAAGGATTTCTTTTCTAAGAAGACGCCTGAGGCCGGGAAGAAAGCATACATTGAAGTAATCGCAAAGAATGAAGGAAATGCTGCAAAGGCATCAAGGGCGGCAGAGTTGAAAGAACGTCATACCTTTTTCCACTGGGAACACGAGTTCGGGGATGCATTTACTGATGCCAGAAAGGGATTCGATTTGATAGTGGGAAATCCACCCTGGGAAGTACTCAAACCATCAAATAACGAATTTTTCAGTAAATATGATATTGGTTTCAGAAAACTGCCGCCAAAAGAAAAGAGTGAAAGAAAAGCCGAGCTTTTGTGCGATAAGAAAATAAAAACAGCATGGGATACATATGAGGAAACAATCAACGAAAAAAATCGATTTTACACACAGATGGGAAATAAAGGAAATACTGATTTAATGCCAACTTCGGGAGATAGGGATCTTTGGAAGCTTATGTTAGTGAAATCCATGAACATGCTTACAAAAAACGGTGTTCTATCAATAGTAATACCATCGTCAATTCTTTCCGCCAAAGGTGTATCAAACCTACGTAAAGCCATTCTTAAAAGAGATATCAGGTCAATGTACGTATTTGAGAATCGTAAAAAGATATTTTCAATCCATTCCAGTTACAGATTTGTTCTTTTGACAGTACGCAATGGTAATGGAGATGATAATTTCCCTGTGGGGTTTTACCTGCATTATTTAGAATCCTTGACTAATGATAATTCGGAAAAAGAGAAATTTGGATGTATGTCAAAGAAAACAATTCTTAAATCCGAAGATTATATTATACCAGAAACCGTAGGTAACAAGCTATCAGCATTGAGAATATTGGAATCACATAACACACTAAATGATGGATGGAATGATGGTTGGTCGGTAAATACATGTAGAGGAATTGAAGGTTCTGATGATTCAATTCCTTTTACAACTGATAAAAATGGATGTGTGTTGTATTACGGTGCTAATATACATCAGTATATGGATGACTGGGAGAGCACGAGCACTGTAAAACGGTCTATTGAAGTTGATGGTGGATTAGAAATGATGAAGAACAAGAGATGTTTTAATAAACAGTATAATCAGATACATAAACTACCCAGACTTGTTTATCGTAAGGTTGCATCATCAACTAACATGAGGGCATGCATTGCGACAATGATTCCACCCAATACATTCTATACCGATTCGCTGGAAACCGTTATACCTTGTTATAACGACAAAATTCCACTTGATGAAAATTATACCAATCAGTCATTGTATATGTGCGGATTATTTAATTCGCTAGTGTTCGATTTTGTTATCCGTTCTAAAATGCAAACCAACCTACCTACCATCATCAAATCCACTCCAATTCCTCCTCCATCTCATAAAATCGAAATAACTAGACTAGCGGGCAAACTCGTCGTAGGCATTCCTCAATTTGCAAAATTGGCACGATCCATGAAAATAGACAACAAAAAAGTTACTACAAAGCAGCGCATAGAATATGACGCCAAGATAAATGCTCTAGTAGCAGATGCCTACGGTCTGACCGAGAAGGAGTACCAGACAGTTATAGATTCATTCCCGGCTTTCAAGAGAAATAAGAACCTTGTCCAGACTGATTCTATAAAATGGGATAATAATAACATCAAGGAGTTTTATGGAGAGATGGCCGCCCGTTCCATGCAGATATTCAAGGCCATACAACTCAAGAAGGAGAGGGGGTCCAAAAAACAATGACACTCCCGCCAAACATCGACATAATAGACAACGTCGACACCCACATGGATTACATGCTTAACGCGTACATACCGGAGGTATCCAAGATAGACATATCCACAGGATACTTTAACGTGGAGGGATATGCCCAGATACGGAAGACTCTGGAACCATACATAAAGTCGGGCCACCCCCTGCGGCTGCTTCTTGGAACAGATGCATTAAGACCCGGACAAAGGTCATTTGAGACATACAAGAAAAAACTCACAAACAACGGCAAGCTGGATGATGACGCTTCAAACGATGTTTCCATGAGCGCAGACCTTGATGGAAAATTGGACGTGACCAAAATGGACAATGTTGCCAGCCTTATGAACCTGGTTCGGAACAACAATGTGGAGGTCCGCATGGGAGACGGCCGGTTCAACCATTCCAAGTGCTATATTGTCAGTACCGACAAAGGGGGGGCTGCGTTTGTCGGTTCGAGCAACCTTACCTACGGCGGCCTGCACAAGAACATGGAGCTCAATGCAGGTCTGTATGGGAAAAACGGCGTGGAGTCTACTGAAAAATGGTTTGAAAAGGCATGGGATGGCTCCAATAACTGGAAGGACGAGCTCGTCAAGATGCTCAGGGAATCAAAGTATGGAGAACCGGGAGAGCCGTTCGATGTCTACTTGAAGGTGTTATATGAAATGCACCGTCCCCGCCTTGAAGCGGAGAACATCAACTTTCAGAACAATGTCAAACTGGCCAAATTCCAGCGCAAGGCGGTGGGGACATGCCTGGCCATAATAGACCAGATGGGCGGTGCAATACTGGCCGACTCCACCGGACTTGGCAAGACTAACACGGGCCTCGAAGTGACCATACAAAAGATGCTCAAAGGTGGCAGGGCTCTGCTTGTGGCGCCGCGGCAGATACTTGATACAATGTGGGATATCGAGCTGGCCAAGCTGCGTTTTAGAATAGACACGGTAGGCACGGAGGAGCTCGGCAGGGCGGACTTTGACAGGTTTGATGAATTTGCAGATACGGACTTTATCATAGTGGATGAGAGCCAGCGGTTCCGTTCAAAGGAGACGGGACGCAGGGACAATCTAATGAAGATAATATCGACAGGCAAGAAAAAACAGGTGCTTTTGCTGTCTGCGACCCCGGTAAACAATACGATAATGGACCTGTATTATCAGATATCGCTGATTACCGGCGGGGATGATACAAAGTTTGCCGACAGCGTGTATATCCACAACCTGCACAAGCATTTCACATCTTCTGCAAAAGTGGATGGGTTAAAGGTAGGCCTGGGCAAGATAGAAGACCTACTACATACGATAATGGTCAGGCGTACACGCTCCCATATAATGACCGTGGACGGCGGGGACGAGATAGACGGCAGGCCAATCAAGTTCCCGGAGCAGAAATACAAAAAGATAGAATATGCAATGCCACACGACTTTTTCAAGGATTTGGCAGAAAAAACCCAGGGCCTTACCATGGCTCCATACAGTGTGGAATATTATAACAATCTCCTGAGCCCCAAGGAGCAGGAGGCACAAAGGAATCTGGGCGGACTTCAGAAATATTCCCTGTTCAAGAGGTTCGAGTCCAGCATTGTAGCGGCCACAAAGAGCCTGGAACGGCGCATATCAATGTACGAGCACTTTCTGGCACTGGTCAAAAAGGACAGGATTGTACCTGCAACGGAGATAAATGATGTGTTGCGGGCTGCCAAGCAGGTAAAGCCTGCAACCGAGAAGAACCAGTTGGAATACATAAAACGTGAACTTGACAACCTGTCTATTCCATTGGACAAAAACAAGTACAAACAAGAGCAGATGGAAACCGACCTGGAGGCCGACATAAAGACGTTATACGAGATGCAGAGCATGATAAACCGGCTGGAAAAGGACAACAAACTCGATGCCATCATAAAAGCCCTCAAGAGTGACGGCATTGGCAAGAGAAAGGCGCTAATATTTACCGAATTTACAGACACGGCAGAATATATCGGTGGCAAGCTCGACAAGCTGGGCAGGGTGGAGGTCATAAGCGGCAAGAATGATGACAAGACTAGAAAGGACGTAATACAGCGGTTTGCGCCTGATGCAAACCCGCCGTCTGCAAGCAACAGAAATCACGTAGAGGAGAATCCGGTGGACATACTCGTATCGACAGAGATACTCTCCGAGGGGCAGAACATGCAGGACTGCAACTATGTTCTAAACTATGACTTGCCGTGGAACCCGATGAGAATAGTCCAGCGGGACGGCCGGGTAAACAGGTTGAACAGCACGTATGAATACGTGGACGCCAGGGCGTGTTTCCCCAGCAAGGGTCTTGATGACATACTCAAATTTACCTCCAAGATAGCAGGCAAGATAGACACGGCAAACAAGGTGGTAGGCCTGGACATGGAACTTTTGGGCGAGATGCCAAATGAAAAGCAGTATGGGGTCGTCCAGGGCAGGATAAAGGCCCTCAGTAGTAGCGACGAGAAAGGCAAGGAGGCAATGGAGGCCATACAGCGCGATTCTGATGCCATGCCAACCATGTCCCCCTTCAACGAGCTAAGGCAGTTGATGAACAACATCAGCATTGAATACATGGACAAACTGACAATGGGCAGGCGCTCGGGCAAGAAAGGAGAAGAGCGTACAATCCTGGCATATCTGGCAGAGAGAACCATCAAGAAAAATAATGAGGAGAAGATTGACCGCAACGTCCACCTGGTCGAATTCCTGCCGGGCAAGAAAGCGAGGGTTGCCACTAACCGGTCGGAGATGTTATCTTACATGAAGTGTGAGCCGAACGAACCAAGTATGCCTTTGGGGGATGTCAGGAAATCATTCCACAAACTGGTAGAACTTGACAAGGAGGCGGTGGAGGCCATACACGGTCTCAATGTGGGCGCGGCACGCACGAACAGGGCATTACATGAAAAGTCGGCCAAGAGTGGCAAAACCATGTCCGACCTCCGCAGGATAATCGACAGGTCAAATAACGAACCCGTTTCAGCGGATAAACAGGATGAGGCGTATGCCTTGCTCCAGTCGGACAGGATGCTGGCACGTGAAAAAGCGCTCTCAAAGGTGTTGAGTGAATATACCAAGGACGGGGACTACAAAAAGATGATAGATGGCATATTAGATGCAGGCGTGTCCGTTGTTGTAGAGGAGGAAAATGTCCCGAAGGGCAAGGCCAAACTAAAACTCATAGGTGCCATGTTCATATCCGGGGAAAAGAAGCCCGCCAACGGCAAGGTCAAGAGACCTGAAAAGCCCTTGGCCTAGACTCCCACAATGCACCCATGTTCCAGGGCATAAAATCACACGCGCTTTTATACATACTTTGCAACCAGCGACAGATGAAACGCAAGCACCTGCCGTATGTGCCACGCATGGACGAGCGGGAACTGAGGCCCAGGACATGCGGCACCTGTGATTCCCACGAGTTTTACAAATTCCACGACGAGGAGAAACAGTTTACAAGGTACACCTGCAAGTGCAAGCGGATTTACACCATATATGACACGCCCAGGCTGTGGGACAACCTGGACGCGGTGGGCATAATCCTGGACGGCAGGGCAAAGGGCTATGACATCAAGGACGTAAAGGAGAACGTCCTGAGATATGCCAGTCTGGACATATCGGCACAGACCGTGTCCAACTGGACGAAAAAATACATTCCAATTATCAGGATGTATACAGACGACATACTGTCCTGCCTGGAATACGGCAAAGACTGGGGGATGGACGAGACCGTGATAACACTGCGCGGCAAGTCGGGCGAGGGGGACCCCGAAAAGGTCATGCTGGCGGAGAATGCAACGGCGGCATACAAGAATGCCCAGGAGGAGAACAAGGAAGATTGGAAAATAAAAAGAAAGGAAAACGCCAAGCGCAACGCAAACAGGAATGTGCAGAGGTCCAAGGGGAACACCAGCGCGAACAGCATATTGTGGTATGTTACAGGTGTCATAGACCTAAAGACCCGCATACTCATGCGGTACATCATAACAAAGGAGAAGCCCAATAATGAGGGAATGTACCGATTGATACGGACATGTGTATTAATGGCAGGATTTCCCAAAAAGATACGCACCGATTGTTACAAGGCATATGAGACGGCGTATGACCGGCTGAAAGAAGACGACATAATACCGCAGAACACCGAGTTGATGCAGCGAAGGTCAAAGACCGGCCACAACGGCCACATAGAGGCCTTGTGGAACAGGCTCAAGCGGAAGAAACTCCTCAAGGAGTATGGCGAGGGCTTCAAGGAGGTCATGCATGCTGCCATAATACAGCACAATTTCATCAAGGGCCATAGCGTGCATAAGAAACAGGTAACTGCACGCTCGGAGGAGATTGAGCATAAGATGAACAAGACGCCGGCCATGGCAGGCGGTCACCCGATATGGTACAACGGGTTCGGTCCCATGCTCAGGGCGGCACGCAATTATGACAAATCGTTCATCTTTTCACTTGAAGACAGTCACAAGGGGCTGGCATATGTCAGTGATTTTACCCACAATGTGGATTTCCGAACCGTCCCGGGCGTGCAGAGAAGTGATTTGAATGAGCTTGACCGCAAGCTAAAGACCTCCAACTCTTTCCGGTTTTCCGGCAGGGTCAGTGATGACGACTGGTGGAGGTTCGAGGTTCAGTCGCTGCCGCACATGTGGCTTGCCAGGCACAACCTGGACCGGCCATATCATCGCAACAGGTTTCTTGTCTCATGCAGGGGGTGCTGGAGGATAGGATGTACAATACAGGCCGTCAGTGAGATGATGGAGGACAGACATGACGGGGTGGAATCCTGCTTGATATGCAGGTCCAAGGGCTGTACCATCAAGGAGCCGCTGGTGGTATTCGGCTATGACTGATTTGCCATGGATTTTTGGCAGGGGCATTTTTGTGCCTCCAATAATGAAGTGTTTGGGTGCCAGGTGCCTGTTCTCCCAGGGGGCAGTTTCCATGGATTTTTGGCAGGGCATTTGAAGCGTCCCAGAGGGTTCATGCAGGCCGGCAGCCACTCCCTGGAAAGGGGGTTTGGTATAGATTTTGGGCAGGGTGCTGGGTTTTCAGCTACGAGTGAGAACTTTGTGCCATCACACAAAATTTCATGGATTGGGAGATTTTCTCATCACCGTTGTGCAGAGCCTCAGCGTATAACGTTTATAACATAAACCGGCCCTTTCAATCCCGATGGGTCTGATAAAGTCGATGGCCAGGGAGATGGCAAGGGAGTTTGGCAGCAAGTCAAGGGAGTTCTACGAGTTTGTGCTCCCGCCAGTAGACATCTACATGGGCCCGTCCGAACTCAAGGTCTTGATCGATATACCCGGCTTCAAGAAAGACGAGATCCGGCTGTCGATAAGCAGGAACATACTGCACATTAGCGCAGAGAGGCGCGCATGCCACGGAAGGGCGGTCTGCGCCCAGCGGCCCAAACTGATAGACAAGAGCATCCGCCTCCCTATCTACGTAAAGCGCGACGAGGAACCTGTGGCCCCCGCAAAGTATGAAGACGGCGTCCTCACACTGATATTCCCCGTGACAGGCAGGGGCAAGAGCATCTCCATAGAATAGCCCTGCATACAGGATTACCTTGCAGAATCAGGGGGGCCGCGGCCCCTACCGGCGCCGCCCGAGCACTGCAAATGCGGCCATTATCAGCAGAGCCCCCGCCATGCCTGCCGTGCCGAGCGCCGCATCCGAGGTATACATTATCGCCGAGCCTAGAAAGACGGCGGCAGAGAGTATGCTGCCCGGCAGTATGTGGCCTGTACCGCCCCCGCGCCTCATGCTCATCGAGCGGCTGTCGTCGATGAACCTCCTGATCTCGGGCGCCAGCAGGATAGCCGCCTCTGCCGACTTTGCAAACTTCCCCAGCGAGTGCTTTATCTCCTCCACATACGCCTCCTTGATGAGGTCTTCCTCTGCAAGTATCTCCTTGAGCACCTTGACGAACTTGAAATCCACCTTGTGCGTCTTGTATATGCCCTCTATTATCGAGGCCATCCGCATGTACAGGGCCAGGTGCTTTGGCAGCATGAACGGAAAGCGCGACATCGTCTTGTTGGCTATCTCCATGAGCCCCTGGATCTCCATCTCTTCGGGCTTCCTGCCGTGCATTGCCCGCACTGTCAGCTCTATCGCCTTTTCTATCACGGTCCGGTTAAAGTCGGGCGTTATCATGCCAAGGGCGCTCATCGCATCTACCGTCCTTGACGGGTCCTTTTCTACTAGCGCAAGGTACAGCCTGACTAGCTGCAGCCTCGTCTCGTTGTCCAGCCTGCCCACCATGCCATAATCGTACAGGATGAGCTTGCCGTCCTTTGTAACGGATATGTTCCCGGGGTGGGGGTCTGCGTGGAATATCGCATCGTGGAGCAGCATGCTAAAGAAGATCTTGTGTACATCAATGACGAGCTGCCGCCGGTCTATCCCCATGCGGTCAAGCGCCTCTATGTCGGTCACCTTGGTGCCCGGCAGGTACTGCATGGTGAGCACGTTCCGGGTAGTCCTGTCATCGTATACATCCGGTATCACCACGCCAGGATGCCTCTGCATGTTCTCCTTTATCTTCTTGAGGTTGGCCGATTCGCGGGTATAATCCATCTCCTCCCGTATGGTCTCGGTGAACTGAGCCAGCATGGCCCTGGCGGAGAGCTGCAGGTTCGGGTCCACAAACCTCATGGCCAGCGGCAGGATCTTTTTGAGCACCCTCAGGTCCTCCTCTACCACCCTCTCGATGCCGGGCCTCTTGACCTTTACCACCACGCTCTGCCCCCCGAGCGTGGCCTTGTACACCTGGCCGAGGGATGCGCCCGAGAAGGCCTCTTTTTCCATTCCGTCAAACGCCCGGTCCAGGGGCCCAAGATCCCCCTCTATGACGGGCCTCACCTCTTCAAAGGGTGCTGGCGGGACGCTGTCCTGCAGTTTCGAGAGCTCCTCCATGTACGGCTGGGGAAGTATGTCGGCCCTAGACGAGAGCCACTGTCCTAGCTTGATGTAGACTGGGCCCAGCGAGATGAACGCCTCAAGCGCCCTCCGGGCGTTCTTGCGGTACCTCTCGACCTGGACGTTCCTCCCCTCCTGCTTTACCCACTGCCTCCTGTCCTTTCTCAGCGCGAGCACTGACGGAAGCAGCTTGTACAGGACCCGGACGGTCCTCATCGTGGACAGAGTGCCCTCACCCCGAGGGCTCCTTGAACTTTTTTGAGAGCATGTAGGTGGCGGCTATCCCGGCGATCGACGATGCTATGACCGCCGCTATCTTGTATCCGCGGGGCATGTCACTCCGTAATATGTCCGCCACTATCTTGCCGCCGAACGCGGCGCCTCCCAGGCCTATGAGCACCTCGGGCGCGTCCTTTACCAGGTGGCCCAGCGGGTCATAGCGCGGGTTCGCATTGTCCATGTGGGCCACGTACCTGTCCTCATATTCATGCACGTGCAGCCTGCCGAACCGGTACTGCCTTGTGGACCCCATGGGGTATCCGAGGCGTGTCTCCTCGAACCACGGCGGCATGTGCTGTCTAATCCCCTTGGGGATGGTTATCTTGGCCGTGCCAGAAGACTGGTCCCCCAGCTCTTTTTGCAGCTGGTACGTCAGCTCCTCATCGGAGATTGTACCATAGTCGGCAGTGTGCTGGCCAACACCGGCGCCCTCGCCATCCAACCCTGCATCCCCATACGGCATGATCCATGGCCTGCCGTCGGGCATAAATAATTTTCCGCGGGGCCGTGCCTGCTATTTGCGCTTTTTGTACCTGCGGAACACAAAGATGCCCACGCCGGCTGCAAGGGGCAGCACCATCAGCTGCAGCATGTCAAAGCCCTCCTCCTCTGCCTCGAAGGACTCGATCATCACGGTCGTATCGTACACGATTATCGTCTCCTCCCTGACGTCGTCCTTGTACCTGACGCTGATCTTGACGTCGTTCTCGCCGTACGTGGGCGCGCCGTCAAACTCGACGGGCACGTTGAAAGGCACGGGCGAGTCCACTTCTATCTCGTCTATGAACTGGGTGGTGGGCCTTATGGACGAGCCGTTGAGCGGCTCTACCGTAACGAATGCGAACAGCGCATCCTGGTTGCCCTCGTTTATTATCTCGCCTATTATCGTCTGCTTCCCTGAGAGCTCGATAACCCCCACATTGTACACTGACGCCTCGACTAAACCCCTGACGTAAAAGTCGGCTATCCTCGAGACCGACTGCCTGTCGCCGTGCGAGTTAAAGTAGGTTATATCCATGGGAGTGCGCAGCGTCTCGCCCCGCAGCGAGCCGGGCACATACAGGTCGAACTCGACGACCTTGGACTCCCCGGGGCCCAGGTGCCCGAGATCCCAGTTGCTCTCCATTATGACCACGTTTTCAGTATTGGTCATCGACTGGGACATCGTCGCGCTCACCTCGGTGTTCTGCAGCTCCATGTCGATGCCGGATGCCGGCGCCGTCCCGTCGTTGGAGATCTCTATGACCACGTGGTTGTGCCGGAGGGACGTCAGAAACGGGTCGAGCGCACGGAGGTTTATCACGCTGTCGCCGGTCACCTTGAAGTCAAAGTCAAAGAACGTGTTGCGCAGCCCCGACTCGCGCAGCCGCGAGTACTCGACACGGACCGATGCGGGATAGTTGCCTATGTCCGCCTGCTCCTCGACGTTCACAAAGAACGTGAGCACAAAGTTCTCGCCCGCCAGCGAGTTTGTATCGCTGTCGGCCTCTATCACCATGCCGGGGCCCGCGGATGACGAAAAGCCAAACGGAAGAGACAGCTGGCCCTTGATCCCCGTTATGTCCTGGGTGCCCACGTTGGCGAGCACAACAGTAAACGGCACGTTCTGGTCCCCGGGGGTCACCTCGAGCTTCTCGTCTGAGGTCCCAAAGTACGCGTCAAGAAACTTGACGTCGCCGAACTTGCGCTCAAAGGGCGAGTCGCCCGTGCCGAGCTGCGCAGAGGCCGCAGGTATCATGGCAGCCGCCAGCAGGGCCGCAAGCGGCACCGCCAATGCCCGCTTCATGCCGGCACCCTGGCCTCGTCAAAGGCCCTGCCGTCCTTGATAGTTATCACCCTGTCGACATCCCCGAACTGGTGCCTGTCGTGTGTCACTATGATGAATGTCAGCCCCATCTTCTTGGCCATCGACTTCATCAGGTCCACTATTGTGCCTGCGGTGACAGAATCGAGGTTGCCCGTGGGCTCGTCGGCCAGCACCACCGCGGGGTCGTTTACCAGCCCGCGCGCTATGGCGGCCCTCTGGGCCTGGCCGCCGGAGATCCTGTTTGCACGCCTGTGCGACTGGTCCGACAATCCGACGGCCCTGATCAGATCCTCGACCCGCTCCCCCTTGGGGACGCTGCTGCCGAGTATCTGCTTTGGAAGCATGATGTTCTCGTATACCGTAAGGTCGGTGAGAAGGTTGGAGAACTGGAAGATAAAGCCGAGCTTCCTGTTCCGGAATGTGGAGATCTCCCCGTCCCCGAGCTCCGCCGTGTCAGTGCCGTCTATCACCACCTTCCCGGCTGTGGGCCTGTCGAGCAGGCCTATCATGTTGAGCAGGGTCGACTTGCCCGAGCCTGAGCTGCCCACGACCAGGACGAACTCGCCCTTTTCGACGGCAAAGTCCACCCCGCGGAGCGCGTGCACCTGCGTGTCGTCGCTGCCGTAGGTCTTGTCGAGGCCGATCACCTCGAGCACCTTACCCAACGCGCATCGCCTCCACGGGCAGCAGCTTCGTCGCCCTGTACGACGGGTACAATGACGCGAGTATCGCCAGTGCAAAGGACGTCATGGCGGTCTGTGCCACCTTGGCCCAGTCGTAGCTCACCTCGAGCGGCAGGCTGTTGTTGAACGACATCTTGGTCTCTTTTGCATAAAATGTATAGGTGAGCCCCGCCGCGGTCCCCGCCCCGGCGCCTATGGCGCCTATTATCATCCCCTGGAAGAGGAAGATTATCATTATGTCGCGCCGCCTTGCGCCTATCGCCCGCATCACCCCTATCTCTCGGGTCTTTCCGTTGACGAGCATCATCTGTATTGTCACTATCGCAAACGCCGACGACATCATCCCAAAGTACCCGATCATGTTTATCATTGCAATCCCGGACCTAAAGCCCGCCAGCTGCGACTCGGCGGCCTCCTCTATGGTCTCCGCCTCAAAGTCGTCGTTGGGGAACGATGCAAGAAAGTGGTTCTTTATCTCGACTGCCATGTCGGGGTCGTTGAGGCGCACCATTATCTGCCCTGTCTGCCCGGGTCTCGCCATCATGTCGCGGAGGGTGTCTATGTGCATTACAATGCTGTAGTCAAACCCCTGGCCGCCTGGCGAGTTGGCCACGCCCGTCACTATGAACCTCCTTATCTGGGTGTCCCCAAGCCTGTCCACAATCTTGACTGCCAGGTTGTCACCCACGGTAACATTTCCCAGGTCGCGCGCCACGCTGGAGCCCACCACGATAGAGTTTCTCGAAAATACAAACTGCCCCTCCGTTACAGTCTTGTGGACCGTTGATGCCCTGACGTCCCTGAGCGGGTCTACTCCCACCACTGGAATGCGGGTCTCTTCTATTCGCATGCCGTTCTTTGTGACATTTACTGCGGCAACAGCCGAGAGTCTCGAGGTGGCCGCCTCTACCTGCGGTATCCTCTCAAACCAGCTGACCAGCGCAAGATCCGACTTGTCTATGTACCCTTCATCGTCGGTTACGGCGATATTGCCGAACCTGTAATCCTCAAGGTCCCTGACTATCGCATCGAACAGACCCTGAAAGATCACAAAGTTGACGTGTATGACAAGTATGCCGATGGTCACCGCGAGCACCGCGCCCATGAGGCTGCCCCTCTTGTTGAACAGCATGCGCTTTGCCAGGTTCAGCCGGTATTCCACATATTCTGGGGATCCGTCTGATATTTAATGCATTTGATCGCTAGTGCCAATAAACAGGACATTTTACAATATGAAAAGTATGATGTATCATCATGTCTTGAATTTACATTGCATATAGGACATTTTTATATACGATGTCCCGGCCTCTGATGTACAGGACGGTTGGTGAAATATTGGATGAACTAGATATGCAGGTACTCGGCAGGCTCCTCAACAACTGCAGGGAATCCGACAGGCAGGTGGGCCGCGAGCTTGGGATATCCGGCGGGGCGGTAAGGTCGAGGGTAAAAAAGATGCAAGAAGCAGGTGTCATAGAGCGCTTTGCGCTAAGGGTGGAGCCCCCGATGCTCGGCCGCGGCCTGTTCTATATTGTAGTCACCGGCCGCGACCCCGACGAGATACTTCGGCAGGCGAGGTTTGTAGGCGAGCCGTATTTGGTGGCGCCGTGTGTGGGGGGAGTCACCGTATGCGGGATTGTTGCAGAAGATGATGTGCAGGAGAGAATAGAGCTTGCTAAAAATTTGATGAGGGATGTTCGGGTGCTGAGCATCTTTGAGGCGGGCGGCCCGGAGATAGACCCGGGCCTGACGAGGACCGACCTTGCTATCATGGGCGAGCTGGTGGAAGATCCGCGGCGCAAGATAGAGGATGTTGCAAGGGCCGCAGGGCTCTCGACAAAGACTGTCGCGCGCTCGATAGAGAAGTTGCACCGCAGCGACTCTGTATACTTTACGCTGGTGTACGATCCGACTAAGATGGGCGCCTTCATACCGTTTGCTGTAATGGCATGGGCGCAAGACGCGCGCGCCGCGCTCCCGGGCCTTGAGGCTGTATTCTCTGATCACTTTTTGCAGGCCCCGTTTATCGCAAAGAACCATGTTGTGCTCTTCATGTACGGGGGGGATGTGTTCCAGCTCGACGACCTGACGCAGCGGGCAAGGGACGTGCCCGGCGTGGGCTCGGCTGATCTATTCATACCAAAAAGCATACTGTTCCCCCCGGGGTGGATCCGCTCGGTAATAGAGGATGCCGGCAGGTCGCCGACGCTGCGTTTGTCGAACAGGATCGCCCGCGTGCCCGCTCAGCCGGGATAGACGGGCTTTACAAGATCCGCTATGTCGGCCCAGCAGCGCTCGGCGCGCTCGAACATGTAGACAAGATCCAGGTAGTCTATGGGGATCTGCCGCCTGCCGACGGGCGATTTTATCGACTGGATTGCCTCCTCGAAGGAACGGTGCATGGTTATCGCCTCTATCGCCAGCCCGCGGTCGTTGTTGACAAACGCGTCTATCACCTTTGGCTCGATGAGCTCGAGTCTTTTTACAGCATCGTATATCCTCCCGAGGTATTCCTGCGGGAGGGAGGTGGTGGCCACAGCGGCGGCAATCTCGACTACCGCGTCGCCCGCCCCCTCGAGCAGGTTTGCCGCCATCCTGTAATCCAGTATGTCCGTGTCTTCTAGGTCGAACCCGCCCGCGGGCCGCCTGTCGACCATCGTGCTTCTTATCAGCCGGACCAGCAAAAAGTACTGGCGGTCCACCTCGTCGTCCCTGCTCGGCATGGCGCCAAGATCAGACCGGTCCCCGCCGGCAAGCCCGGAGATCGTATCATTGTACATGCCGAGCACCATGCTGCTCATCCTGCGGAGTATCCTCCGGGGGTCCAGCGTGCCGGGGTCGAGCTGAAAGCGCATCTCTACAGTAGCGGCGTTCTCCTCGACTATCTCCATCCCGGCAAGGCGCCTCGTCGAGTTTCTTATCCTCTCCCTGTCGTCGGCGTGTATCGAGTGCGCCCCCCTGACCGTGATGCCGTCGTATCCCAGCAGGTACGCCCCGGTAAGATCGGCCGCGATGTTCTCGCCCGGAGGCAGCGGGTATGGTATGGTGATCTCCCTTGACGGCCGGCCCTTTCTGCCGGCAGTTATGACTACTGCGTCCCGGACCGTCTCCACCTCTACCTCGACATTCTTGGATAGCCCGTTGGCCTCCACCCATTCCTTTGGGAGCGATACCAGCGTGCTGCTCCCTATCCTCTGCAGTTTTCTGATGAATTTAGCCAATTTATACCGGTTTATACTGTTTAAGCCATATTCTTATATTTTCTGTCCGGTTTAAACTAGACAGATGAAGGGGGAGGCTTTCTGTCCCGCACATGTAACGGGTTTCTTCAAGGTGGAGAAGGGCGGGCCCGGTTTGGCGGCACAGGGAACGATAGGGGCCGGTTTCTCGATAGAGGACGGTGTCAAGAGCACGGTCCAAGAGGCCCAGGGCGGGCGTGCCATAACCACGAGGGGACATCCTGCGGATGATACGCGCGTATCTGAGCATATACTGGAGAGGTTTGACGAGCTGACAGGCGGCCTGCCGCCGCTGGAGGTTATCCACGATATAGGCATCCCGGTGGGGTACGGGCTTGGTGCAAGCGGGGCCGTGGCGCTCTCTCTGTCTATGGCCCTGGACCGGGCGCTAGACACAGGGCTGGGCCCAGAGGGGGCCGGCCGGATAGCCCACGAGGCAGAAGTGCGCTGCAGGACCGGACTTGGGGACGTGCTTGCCGCATACCACGGGGGCTTTGAGCTCAGGACGGCGCCCGGCGCTCCCGGGGTGGGCGCCGTCGAGAAGATGGAGACGGATGCGACTGCCGTGATAGTCTGCCTTGCACCTGTGTCGACGCGCAGGTTCATTGATGAAAAGATGGATACGGTAAACGGGCTCGGGGGGAGGATGGCCGAGAAGTTAGCTGGCAGCGGCGACCCTGAAGAGTTTCAGGACATGTCGCTTGAGTTTGCAAGGCACGCGGGGGTGGTGACTCGGCGGATGGATGACGTGATAGGCGCCTTGGTCGGGGCGGGATACGGGTGCGGCGTGGCGCTGTTCGGCGAGACCGTCTTTGCGCTGGTGCCGCGCGGCAAGGATCACCTAGTCCGGGAGGCGCTGCCGGATTTGCCGCAGGCCGCCGTGATTACCTCCCGGATAGACGGACGCGGCGCGAGGTAGGACTGCATGGCCGTGCCAAGGTCGCATCCGCGGCGCGAGTCGCTGCTAGTTAGGGAGAAGCTCGTACGGGGGCTCGAGCGAGGCCTTGTCGCAAGGGAGGGGCTCATGGCGCACGGCAGGGGCGAGGCGTTTGACTATCTTTTGGGGGAGGCGACGGGGCGCCACGCCAGAAAGGCACTGCGGGCTGCTGCAGCTGTTCTGCTGCTGGCGGAGCGGCCGATAATATCTGTAAACGGAAACGTTGCCGCACTGTGCGCGGCAGAGGCGGTCCGGCTGGCGCGCGCCGCCAGAGCCAGGATGGAGGTGAACACGTTTTACGGGGACGGGGGCCGCAGGGCCAGGATAGCTGCCGAGCTGGAGAGGCGCGGGGCGCGGGGGGTGCTTGGCGCCAACCCTGAATCGCGGGGGCGCCTGGCAGGGACGAGCCGCTCGCGCGGTGCCGCAGACAAAGAAGGGATACTTGCGGCGGATGTTGTCGTGGTGCCGCTGGAGGATGGCGACAGGACTAGTGCACTCAAGGCGGCAGGCAAGCAGGTGATAACGTTTGATCTCAACCCTCTTTCCAGGACCGCGCGCACGGCCGATATTACAATAGTGGACAATATAACGAGGGGGATGGATGAGCTGGCCCGGCTGTGCAGGGAGTATTCCGCCAGGGGGGCGCCCGCGCTATCTAGGATTGTGCGCAACTTTGACAACGGGGCCAACCTGGCAGCATGCATACGGGAGATGACCGCGGGGCTGCGGAGGCAGTGGATTGCCTAGGTCAGCGGATGCGATATCCCGCATGAAGGGGTCGGAGAAAATCACGGTGGTCGCCTGCTATGACTATTCGATGGCTGCACTGTGCGACGGGGCGGACATGCTGCTAGTCGGCGATAGCGCCGGCATGGTCGTGCTCGGGTATGACAGCACCACCAGGGTGACAATGGACGAGATGTGCCTGTTTACGGGTGCTGTATCCCGGGGCCGGAAGGATTCAATGGTGGTCGGAGACCTGCCGTTCATGTCGTACCAGGCGTGCACGGCAGATGCGATAAGGAACTCGGGCAGGCTGGTGAGGGCCGGGGCCGACGCGGTAAAGCTCGAGGGCGGGGCCGCTGTAGCGGATGCAGTGCGCGGCGTAACCGGGGCGGGCATCCCCGTGATGGGCCACATAGGGCTGCTGCCCCAGACGGCGGCGCTATCCGGCGGGTACAGGGTGCAGGGCAGGACCAGGGAGTCGGCGCTGCGGCTCGCCGAAGACGCCAAGGCCCTCGAGGAGGCGGGCGCCTTTGCGATAGTGCTCGAGATGGTAGCAGAGGAGGCGGCCCGCATGGTGACAAAATCGGTGGGTGTTCCCACCATCGGGATAGGCTCCGGCGCGGGCTGCGACGGCCAGGTGCTGGTATTGCACGATATGCTGGGCCTGTACGGCAGGTTCAGGCCAAAGTTCGCCAAGGTGTACGCGGATCTCTCCGGTGAGGTGGCCGGGGCGGTGGCCGGGTTCAAGGCGGAGGTGGAATCTTCACAGTTTCCGCGCCCTGAGAACTCGTTTTACATGGACGCAGGCGAGGCGGACGGGCTTGACAGGTAGCGCTCACCCGTCGCGTGACATAACGGGATCAGACGGGACGGGGCTCGCCGGCAGGCGGATTGTTCTGTGTGTATCGGGAAGCGTGGCGGCATACAAGGCAATAGAGCTTGCAAGGATGCTGATGAGACACGGCGCCGATGTTACATGCGTTGCAAGCGGCGCGGCAATGAAGCTGATACGGCCGGACTATCTCAAATGGGCTACAGGAAACAATGTGATAACAAAGCTGACGGGGGGGCTCGAGCATATCCGGCTGGCCGACCGCGGCGGCTCGGACATGATAATAGTGTACCCGGCAACTGCGAACACGCTGGGCAAGCTGGCAAACGGGATAGACGACACGCCGGTCTCGACTGTACTGACAGTGGCCCTTGGCGCTGGAATTCCGATAATGATATGCCTTGCAATGCACGAATCAATGTATGATAATGCGGCTGTCCGGAGAAACATCGGGTTTCTCGGCGGAAAGGTCGAGTTTGTGGAGCCGCTGATAACAGAGGGCAAGGCAAAGGCGCCCGAGCCTGCAGACGTGCTGGGGCGCGTGCTGGACAGGTTCGGCCGGTCTTCTGCGCTCGCCGGCGCCAGGGTGATTATTGCTGCGGGGCCAACTATAGAGAAGATAGACCCCGTCAGGGTTATCACCAGCGGGAGCACCGGGAGAACGGGGGTGCTGCTGGCCGCGGGGATGGTATCCGCGGGGGCCCGTGTGACCCTTGTGTACGGGCCGGGCAGGGAGCAGCCGCCGGCGGGTGCAAGGCACGTCCCCGTGACAACGCACGCCGAGATGGCGGATGCCGTATACAGGGAGGTAAAAAAAGGCGCCGAGATAGTGGTGATGGCAGCTTCAGTCTCTGATTATACCGTGCGCAAGCCATCAAAGAAAAAGATCAAGAGCGGCAAAGGGGAGATCACGCTAAAGCTCTCGGGCACGCCAAAGATCATAGACCGGATAAAGGGGATCCGGCCCGGCGTCTTCCTGGTGGGGTTCAAGGCTGAGGCCGACGTCTCCGACGGAGAACTCGAGGCGGCGGCCGCAAGAAAGATGCGCGAGTCAGGCTCGGACATGATGATAGCAAACGACGTGGGCGCCGCCTACCTGCGGGACCCGGACAGGAACAGGGTGCTTGTGCTCTCCCAGGGCGGAAAGAGGTGGTCCCGCCGGACCGGCAAGGAGAGGATCGCCGCGATGATAATACGCGAGATAGGAAAGGCCTACACAAAGCGGGACGGGCGCCAGGCCCTGCCAGGGCCCGCCCCGGATCAAACATAAGGGCGGCAGGCACGGCCGGGCCATGGATCCACAAGAGTACAAGATGAGGACCATGAAGCTCTGGGACGAGGTGGCGCCCCGGTACCACGGGCGCTGGGCCGGCCCCGCCAGGGGGCCCTTTGGAGCCACGGGCAGGCTGGTCGAGCTTGCCGGCATCAGGGAGGGCGACCGCATCCTGGATATAGCCTGCGGGACCGGCATCGTGGCCGGGCGGGCGGCTGCTGCAGCGGGCCCCCAAGGGTCGGTGGTGGGGGTTGACATATCATCGGGCGCCCTCTCGATAGCGAGGGGCCGGGTGGGGGAAAACGTGGACCTAGTCCGCGGGGACGCCGAAGGGGCGTTTTTGAGGGGCCCGTTTGACGCCGTTACATGCCAGTACGCCCTGTTCTACTTTCCGGATGCTGCAGCAGTTCTGCGCAGTGCGCGGCGCCTGCTCCGCATCGGCGGCACGCTGGCCGCCTCCGTGCACGGCCACAACGCGCCATTCTTTACGTGCATACTAGACGCGATGAGGGATTCCATACCTGATTATTTTCCGCAGGACTCGCCGGATCTTGACAGGTTCGGCGACCGCGGGGCGCTGGCTGCAGCAGCAGAGGAGGCGGGCTTTGGCGGGATAAGGACGGAGGTGCTCACATTCCTGTACAGCCCGGGCAGCTTTGACGAGTACTGGGCGGGCCACCTGTCGTATGTGGCAGAAGAATCCAGGTCGAGGATCCTGGGCCTGCCCGCGGCAGAGCTTGCCGCTCTGGAGGAACATGTGAGAAAAAACGTGGAGCCCTACGAGGACGGGAACACGATAACCTTCCCCTGGGAGGTCATACTCTTGGCCGCGACTGACTAGGCTATACCGTTACAAGCTCCTTTGTAAAGCGGTGCATCACGGAGGCCCTGCTGCCGACTATCAGCGAATCCTCGATCCTGACGCCGAGGCTGCCCGGAATGTATATTCCGGGCTCGACGGTTATCGCCATTCCCCGCGCCAGCTTTGTAGTGCTGCCCGGTGATACTGCGGGGCCCTCGTGGACCTCGAGGCCTATGCCGTGCCCCGTCGAATGTATAAAGCGCGCCCCGTAGCCTGCCTTGTCTATCACCTTTCTGCAGGCCCCGTCTATTTCCTTGCACGATACACCCGGCTTTACGGCCCGCAGGCCAGCCTTCTGGGATTCTTTTACCGTCTCGTATATTTTGCGCGCCTTGGGGGATATCGGGCCGACGGCAAACGTCCTGGTCGCGTCCGAGACGTACCCCTTGTACCGCAGCGTCAGGTCCACGACCACGAGGTCGCCCTCCCTGAACTTTCTGCCGGTCACCTGCGCATGGGGGAGCGCCCCGTTGGGCCCGCCCGCCACTATCAGGGGGTTGAGCGTCGATCTATATCCCGTATCGAACATGCCGCGCTCGGCCGCATGCCCCATGAGAGCGGCCTGGAGCTCCGATTCCCTCTGGCCTTTTTTCATCTCCCGGGCGCACAGCTCGAACATGCCGTCTATTATCTTCGATGCCCTCCTTAGAATGGTGATCTCGCCTGCGTCCTTTACCATGCGTGCCTTCTCAAACGGCCCCGGTTCGTGCTTTAAACCCCGGACCCGGCCCCGGAGCGACTCCATTGTAGAGTGGTCCCGGCAGTCGGTGCAGGGCCGTGAGCCCTTGAGCCTCTCCGCCACCGCTCCGAGCAGCCCCGAGCCGCGGCCCGACACCACCACTTCTGTATCAACTGATTCGTCGAGCGCCCTGCCCGCTTCAAGCTCGGGGGCGATTATGACGGCCCGGCCCCCCTTTAGGATGCAGGCAGCCTCCCCCCAGAACCCCGTGATATAGTGAAGATTCTCCGGCTCAAACGCCACCATGCTGTCGCAGCCGATCCCCGCCGCATGCCTGAGCAGCCGGCCGCGCCTGGCCTTCATAAAGGGCGGATCCTGTCCCGCCAATTTATGTATGATGCAAGGTTTGTATATCCCGGATGCCGTGCCGGAACATGGCCGAGCCAAAGAAAAAGAAGGTAGTCGCGCTGCTCTCAGGCGGGCTCGACAGCCAGCTGGCAGTCAAGATGATGCAGAAGCAGGGCTTTGAGGTCTCGGCCGTTGCCATAAAGACCCCGTTTTGCGACTTTGACTGCGGCAGGGGATGCGGCTTTGAAATCCACAAGAGGGCCGACGACCTTGGCGTCAACCTCAAGACGGTATACCTTGGGGATGAATACATCGAGATGCTCAAAAAGCCCAAGCACGGCTTTGGCGCCGGGATGAACCCGTGCATAGACTGCCGCGCCATGATGTTCGAGGCGGCAAAAAAGCACATGGATGAGATCGGCGCCGAGTTTATCATATCGGGAGAGGTCGTGGGACAGAGGCCGATGAGCCAGCACAGGCCCGCACTGAGGACGATAGAAAAGGAATCGGGGCTTGAGGGCAAGATAGTGCGCCCCCTGTCTGCGGGGCTGCTGCCGTCGACGGACCCGGAAAAGGACGGCCTGATACAGCGCGACGACCAGGGCAAGGTCCGCGGCAGATCAAGAAAGCCGCAGCTGGCCATGGCGGAAGAGTACGGCATACGGGATCCGCCAAACGCGGGCGGCGGGTGCCTGCTTACGGACCCGGCATTTGGCAAGAGGGCAAAGGATCTATTCTCCCATACGGAGACGCCCACCACCAACGACATAGACCTGCTAAAGGTTGGCAGGCACTTTAGGCTAGACGAGGAATCAAAGCTGATAGTGGGGAGGAACCACGACGAGAACGAGGTGATAAAGGCGCTCGCGCTGCCGGGGGATGTCCTGCTGGAGGCAAAGGACCACACGGGCCCGATATCCATGATACGGGGAAGCAGCGCGGCGCGCCATACTGGATTTGCCGCGGCTGTTACCCTGCGGTACTCTGACGCGCCGGCCGGCGGGGGCCACGCGGTTATAGTGACGGCAGACGGGGATCCCGGCGATGTGTCCGCAGAGTGTGCCACCGAGTCCGACTACCTCCCGCTGAGAATCTAGGCACGGGATGCGGCGCCTTTCAAGGAAGAGTTTTTGAATGAGTGAACAACCAAAAAGCGGTATGCAGAAGCACGTCACGACGTACCTCAAGGCGATAACGATAAGGGACCCCAGCGATGTCAATGCGATAAAATCCGACATAAAAAAGGGCCTCATACTCATACTGCGGGTCACGCCGCTGGCGCAAAGGGACGTGGGCCAGCTGAGGGGGGTCGTCGAGGAGCTCTATACGATGGCAAGGGAATCCGGCGCCGAGATAGCCCGGCTCGGCGAGGAGAGGATAATCGTGGCGCCCGCAAACGTCAAGATCTGGAAGCCCGAGTACGACCTAAAGTAGCGCGCCGCGCATCCTTTGTACATTCATCATATGCCTGGACAAAGGCGCCTGCGTTTGACAGCTGTGTGGGATGGTTTGGCCTGGGGGATCCGCGCGGCTTGTGGCGGCACTCTGGTTTGCTGTTTTGTAATGACTGCTTTGGAATAGCCGATTTGTAATGGCCGCTTGGGCGGCACACTCAGAAATGGGGGGTCAGAATCCGAATAGCGATCTAAAGAATCCTATTATCGTGTCAATGAAACTATCTGATTCGGAATCCGCGACGGCTTCTGCATCCGACATCTCTGCATCTTCAGCCTCTGCCGACTCTGCGGGATCCTCCGCGGGCTCTGCGTCCCGCGGGGGCTCTGCCTCCATTACGGAATCCTCCGCGGGCTCTGCGTCCAGCGCGGGCTCTGCCTCCATGACGGAATCATCCACGGTCTCTGCCTCCGGCAGGGACTCTGCCGCCTCCGGCTCTGCGGCTGCCGGTTCTATCAAATCGGCTATGCTGACGGCGTACCTGTCAGTGTTGTGAGTGGCAAGGATCAGCCCCTGGCTGTCGCGCATCATTATGCTCATGGTTCCAGAGAACTCGCCTTGCAGGGGCATGGTGATGCTCTCGAGGGATCCGCCGTTCACGGATGCGGCTGCCCCCGTCCCGGACATGATTGACGTTTCGTCACACGTGTATACGAACTCGGATACTGACGGAAGGCCGTCGCACGTTCTGCCAAACAGGGCTCCTATCCTGCTGTAGTACACATCTGCCACCTTGCCGTCGGGACCGGTGAGCAGTATCTCCATGTCAAAGATGCTCGGAGACTCTGCCGATGTTAGTTGGGGGTATATCGTCAGCGGCGTGCCGGGGGATAGGCGCAGAGCATGGCCTCGCAGCGGATCGCCGCTTCCTGCAGAGAACTCAAAGCCCACATTGGGCCCTGACGGCCCAAATGATGATGGGCTGAGCACTCCTCCTCCGCCGCCGCCCCCGCCGCCACCGCCACCGCGGGGCCTGGCCACCGGGGCCGTCGGGGTCTCCGTCCTCTCCACAGAGTGAATGCGCCCGGCAAGATCGCTGGCGGCAGGCGTGCTCTGGCCGTTTACCACGTGTACCATGGTGGCATTTGTGGTGCCCGCGGATCCCAGTATCAGCTTATCAAGACCGCCTATCATGTGCACCCGCGGCATCCCTGCGATATTTGCCGTGCCCATGGTTTCAGGAACCGGCGCATCGGAGACGTTGACCGTGTGGATCTGCGGCACGCGGGTATGATCTGCCGCGCCGCTGCTCGTCAACAGGGGCGTATCAACTCCAGGCGCCATGTGCTGCTGCCGCCCTGTGACGTTTGTATTGCCCATGGTTGCCGGCACGGGATCATCGGAGACGTTGACCGTGTGGATCTGCGGCACGCGGGTGTGATCCGCCGCACCGCTGCTCGTCAACAGGGGCTTATCAAGTCCAGGCGCCATGTGCTGCTGCCGCCCTGTGACGTTTGTATTGCCCATGGTTGCCGGCACGGGATCATCGGAGACGTTGACCGTGTGGATCTGCGGCACGCGGGTATGATCCGCCGCGCCGCTGCTCGTCAATACCGGCGCATCGGCTCCATCCGCCGCGAGCATCTGCGGCCCCGCAGTGAGATTTGCCGCGCCCATGATTGCAGGCACCGGCGCATCGGAGCCATTCAGCATGTGCACCTGCATAGCCTTTGTGAAATTCCTGTCGCCCGTGCTATTCAGCACCAGTATATCAGTGGCATTGAGCTTGGTCATATTCGGCGCATCAATTAGATTTGCCGCGCCCATCGTTACCGGAACCGGCGCGTCGAGGCCGTCAAGCATGTGCCGCACGGCGGACCCGGTGCTGTTGAGTGATTCGACCGGCCTCAGGCTGTCATGCAGATCCAATGTCAGCATTGCCATGACGTCAGCCGAGTCCAAGCTGGCCTGCATTATCTCGTCCACCGCGGATACTGATGCCCCGATGCGCACAGAATCCCGGACGACGGGGATATCCATGGGCATTGGCGCAGCTGCTCCCGTCCGCACTGCGGGGAGATCCACCGGCGCTATAGTGTCAGAACCTGTCAGAACCCGGGCTACTGAGAGCACGGCGCCATCCGACAGCGGGAGCCCGTCGGCCGCGACGCGGCCCGCCCCTATGTGCACGGCCAGGTCAAGCTCGTTCAGGGCGTACTGGTGGACACCGCCCGGCCCGGACACAAAGTACCTCTGCCCGCTGGCAGAGAACGCCACCCCTGTAGGGCCGTCCTCCGGGGCCGTATCGGACGAGCTGTGATGCTCCGGCTGGCCTATGTTGTACGGGGCGGTCAGGCCGTACCTGTGCACGGCCCCGTCCCCGGCAATGAACATGCGCAGGCCCCCGGAGGCAAAGGTGACGCCGGCCGTCCCGTTCGTCTGTCCTGCAGCAGAAAAGGACCCCGCGGGGGCCACCGCCCCGCGCAGGTCGTACGGAGAGGACAGGTCGTACCTGTGCACAGAACTGCTCTCGTTTCCGGAAACAAACAGGCGCAGCCCGTCCGGCGAAAATGCGACTCCCGTGGGCGAGCCGTCTTCGTCCACCGCAAGGGATCCCTCGGCCGTGATCCCGCTCACGTTAAACGGCGAGTCCGTGCCGTACTGCTGCACCTGCCCGCCGGAGCCATCGGCGGTCCTTCCGGCAACAAACATGCGCAGGCCGCTGGCCGCAAAGGCGACGCCCTCGGTGCTCCCCATCTCCCCCGTGACATCAGCAGAGCGCTCAAAGCTCCCGGAGCTCGCATTGAAGGCGACTCCCAGGGAATACTGGTGCACAGAGCCGCTGCCATTCCCGGGCACAAACATGACTGTTCCGTCGGGTGTGAATGCAACACCGGAGGGCCCCGCATCCTGCGCGCTGACGTCGCGAGTATCATCATACCCGCCCGGCAGGGTGAACCTGGGGGGGAATTCCGTCCCGTCTGCTCCGTACAGCGCAAACTCGTCAAAGTGTATCCTGTGATCGTCGAGCGCCCTGATGCCCGCAATGGATTCTGCCGAGAGGCCAAAGGCCAGCGCATCTGAGTCGTCACTCCCGTTTATCATTCCGTCGGAGTTGGTATCGGCATCATAGTCCGCGCGGGTGAGGGTTGTTCCGCCCTCTGCCCCGACCCCGCTGCGCACGTGGATTCCGGAGGGGTTCACCGAGGAGGCGTCCACTATTCCAGTGAACTCTATAGTGAGATCGCCGGTGCTCGAGTTGAATGCTGCAGAGGCGGCCCTTATCTCGCCCGACCCGTTCCCCATCTGGAGGACGCTCAGCGGCCGGATGTTCAGGTTGTACCGGTAGACTGCGTCGCCGCCATTTCCCACCGTGTACAGGTCGCCCCCGGTGCTGGAGATGATCACATCCTCCAGCACCGCATCTGCCGAGCCCCCGTCAAAGAAACCCCCGTAGACGGGGCGGGATATGTCGTATGGCTGGTGCAGATCATACCAGTGGACGAGCCCGCTCTGGCGGCCGGAGATGAACATCCGGAGCCCGTCGGGCGCAAAGTCCATCCCGGTGGGCTCCTGCTCCTGCTCACCCACCAGATAATGCACCCCAGAGTACTCGGCGCCCCTCAGCAGGTAGGCGGTGGGCAGGTCGTACCTGTATACCCCGGGGCCTTCTGCGTCCCCGACCAAAAACATCATCCTGCCGTCACCGGAGAAGGCCAGGTCCTCGGGCAGGCCCGCCCCGCCAGACGTGTCCAGCGTCATCCTCCTGTCCAGCGCCCCTATCAGATCCGCCCCGAACGGGCTGGGCATGGTGTACTGGTACACGGCGCCGTCGAGGCCGGACTGCTTGCTGTTTCTGCCGGTAACGAATGCAAACACCCCGTCCGGCGAGAGCGCCACGCCCGTCGGCGCGTTGTCGTTTATCGCAAAGTTGACGTCATAACAGAGCCCGGTCGTTATGTCAAACGGCTCCCTTATGTTGCAAGTCATCAGCTTGTCCAGGCTGATCCCTACAAAGAGTAGCCTGGAGCCGTCGGGGGAGAGGGCCGCGCCCCTCGGATTGTTCTCGTTTACATAAGTCCGGGTCCCCAGCGCGTCCGGCTGCCCGGGCCACGTGAAATCGTAGGGCCCCGGCAGGTCGAACTGCACCATGTCGTCCCTGTCTATATCAGTAACAAACATCCTGCGGCCGTCCGGCGTGAAAGATATGTCGCGCGGCTCCGCCCCGCTGCCGACAAACAGCAAGTCGACTGGCTCTGCAGTGGTTATCTCGTACGGCTCGGAGAGCACGAACTTGCGCACCGTGCCGGAATCCAGAATCGACACGAACATGAGCAGGCCGTCTGGGGAGAAGGCGATATCACTGGGGAAGGTGATGAAGTTGCCGCCGTCGTAGGTATCCACGTACTGCGCACCTGTTATCTCGTAGGGGGTGGTCAGGTTGTAGCGGTGCACCATCTCGTTTACGATCCCCGATATGAACATGTACCCGCCGTCGGACGACATCACCACTGCGGTGAGGCCGCTTTCGCGGTCGGACACGTTTAGCGTGTCCGAGTGCCCCGCAGTAGTTATGTCAAACGGGGCAGACATGTCGTACTGCCTCACTACGTCATTGGTAAAGTCCGCCAGATAGAAGCTGCTGCCGTCGGGGTTGAAGTCCATGCCGGCATCGAACTGGGTGGGCACCGCGTCCGTATTCATTGATGCGTTGAAGACGGCCGACGTCACATCATATGGAACGGTAAGATTGTAGGCCTCCACGACGCCGCTGGTGGCCTCGTTGACGAACATCTGCAGCCCGCCGGCGGCAAAGTAGGCCCCAAAGGCGTTGGCGGCAAATCTCGTCCCGAAATCGAACCTGCCGGATTCCCCGAACCCTGCCGCGTCGGGCGACCCCCGCAGCCTCTGCGCCGATAGCGCCAAGCCGGAGGCGTCCGCCGGTGCGGGAAACGTCCCCCCTGATGCGCCGGACAGGACCGGGACTTCAAAGTGCAGCGTCGGGTCCGTGTACCCGAGCACCTCGGCGGCCTCATCCTCTGACAGCGTGGATGTGACCGTGCTTGACCCTGCAACTGCCACGCCGGACAGGGTCACGCCCCCCACGTCGTGGCGGGCCCCGTCCCCTATGCGGATCCTCTCGGCGCTAACAGAGTCCACCTCCCCGTCAAACTCCAGCGTAAGATCCCTCCCGTCAAGGACTGCGGAGAGCAGCCGGGGGCCAGGCGGCGCCTCTTCCACCCTCTGCAAAATGGACAGGTCAAGAAGGTAGGCAGAATCCGTCAACCCGCCCATAAAGTACAGCCTGCTTCCGTTGCCTGCAAAGGCCAGCCCGTTGGGGATGGTGTCCAGCCCCCCGACATAGATAGAATCTGCGTACACTGCAGTGGACAGGTCGTGCGCCGTGCCCATGTCGTACCTGTTTATGCTGTCGCTGCCCTGCCCGGATACAAAGAGCCGCCTGCCGTCGTCGGATACGGCGAGCCCGCTGGGGGTGTCCTCCCGGGCGCTGACGTCGATCATATCGGCAACCGTGAGGGTCTCTTGCAGGGAATACGGATCATCGAGCAAGAAATGGTATACCGTGCTAAGCACCTGGTCTGCGACGTACATGTGCAGGCCGTCTGCCGAGAACTCTACCGCGGAAGGGTTGTCCATGCTTGCACTCGTGCCCATGTCGGCAGATACGCCCGTGGAGACGGCCATGTCCACACGATAGGGCGGATTCATCGAGTAGGCGTGGATCATATCGTTTTGCTGCCCCGCGACAAACATGAGCGAGCCGTTTGAGGAGAAAGCCAGCCCGTGGGGCGTGTTGTCCTGGCTGTGCACTATTGCAGAAGACCTCTCGTCACTGATGTATGAGGCGGAGGCCGGGTCGTATGGCGAGGGCAGTTCGTACCGGTATACTCGGCTGTCGCTGCCGTGGTTGTTGAGCACCATCATGAACCTGCCGTCCGGGGACAGCGCCAGGTCGTTTGGGACCGACGCCTGGCCTCCCACATGATAGGACGGGCTGCGCGCAGACGATGTAATATCGAACGGGGACGTAAGGTTGTACGTGTATACAAACTTGTTCTCATCCCCGACCAAAAACATCCTCCTGCCGTCAGGCGAGAACCTGACGTCATGGAACTCACCGTCCTCTCCGCCCACGTACAGCCCCCCGGCGTACGCCGCGTTTGCTATGTCGTACGGAACGTCCATGTCAAACCTGTGCACGGTATCCGATACGAACCCGCCCACAAACAGCCTGTGCCCGTCGGATGAGAAATCGAGCCCCGTCGGGCGCCTTTCATACTCCAGGACTCCGAGGCTGCCCTGGTATGTAACCTGGGAGGCAAGATCGAACCTCTCTTCTAGCAGGAACCTGTGTATGGAATTGGACAGGCGCCCAGTTATGAACATCTCGTCGCCGCCGCTGCTGAAAGTTATGCCCGAGGGCTGACCGTCCCATCCGCTGACGTCAAAGCTGGCGACATACGAGACGGTGCTTGGATTGTTCGGGCCGCCCAGCGTGTACTGGTCTATATCGTTGCCGCTATCATCAACGATGAACATTACGCGGCCGTCGTTTGAGAACGCCAGCCCCTGGGGCGAGTTCGTGTTTGCGGGGGCGCTCCCGGCAAGCGCGGCGCCGGCCAGGTTGTAGGGCGTCGCCATGTCGTACCAGTATATCATCCTGTTTTCTCTCCCGGTGACAAAGATCCGCCGCCCGTCGTCGGAGAAGGCGGCGCCCGTCAGCTCCGTATCGTCGGCCATTATGCCGAGATCGGGCCCTGTCCTCGCATCGGGCCGGTCCCTCACCACGTCATACGGCACCCCGAGGTCGTACCTGTATACGGCGCCGTTGCCGTCTGTGTTGGCGACAAAGATGAGCCTCCCGTCTGTCGATGCCGCAAATCCCCGGAGGTTGTTTCCCTGGCTTCTTATGTCCAGGAATCCCAAATACGACGAGGTGGTTACATTGTACGGCTCGGCCATGTCGTACCTGTACACGTTGTCGTTTCCCTGTCCGAGCACCAGCATTGTATAGCCGTCCGCCGAGACTGCCACCCCGCGGGGCCCCCCCTCACTGCCGGCCCCGCCCATTCCGACATCAAAGTCTCCGATGTACGAGACATTCCCGGTGATATCATACGGGCTGTCAAGGTTGTACTGGTATACGCCGTTGCCGCTGTCCCCAACCAGGTACATCCTGAGGCCTCCCAATGAAAAATCAATGCCCGAGACCTGGTTGTCCTGGCTCATGGCATTATAGCTTGCATCCAGCGACACTGTTCCATCGAATGAAAACGGCGTGCTCAAGGAATACTGGTGTACAAAGTCCGAGCTTCCGGTAACCAGCATCCTGGAGCCGTCGGCAGAAAAGGCAAGCCCGCGCGGATCATTCTCCTCGGAGCCTACATCATACGAGCCGGCCTGCACCGCCGAGGTTATGTTGTAGGGAGGGTCCAGCTCGTACCGGAAGACCACATCCCTCTGGCTTCCAACCATGAACATGAGCGTGCCGTCGGGCGAGAATGCAAGCCCCTGCGGGGATCCCTCCCCTCCCGGGAGCGTGATGGAGGATGTGTTGAGATGGTGCGGGTACAGCGACCGGGGGAGATCAAAGGCGGTGGAGGGGTCGCCGGGGCCAAGCGCCCCGTCGGCTATGATCACGTGGGGGTCTGTGTACCCCGACACCTTTTCCCTGCTGCCATTCAGGGCGAACCGTATGGTATCGGAATCCGCAGTGGTCTCGAGCTCCCCCGGGGACAGGCCGGCGGCCGAGAAGTAACGTCCGTCCCCTATTTGGATCAGCGCGGGGTTTATTCCGCTTATGGTTATGACGCGATCAAAGGTCAGCTCGAGCACGCCGTTGCCGTCTAGCGTGGCGGAGATGAGCTCGGCATGCGCGGCAGGCGCGGCGAGCACGGCGACCAGGGCCGCAAGCAGGACCGCCGCGGGCGCGGCATTCATCGGATGCACGCCCTATCCCTGCGGCTCTACCCGCCACGCGAGGCCGCGTGCGGGGGACGGCCGTGACGGCGCACTCCCTTTCCACAAAGTTCCGGCGGAGGACTGTATAATATGGGGCGTATATTGCATACGGGCCCCAACAGGTTGGCCGTATTAAATAATATGCCCCGGGGCCGGCATGATCCCCCGCCGGGGCAGATGCGCACGCACCCTTGCACAGGAATGGCCGGGGCCCGAAAAAGGGCCCTGGCGGCAGCCTCCGGGCTGCAGTCTTCACAGGAATGCCCCGGCACAAGGCCCGGCCCCCGGCACGCTCTCCCCCGCATGATCTCCGGGTGTACTCATGCAGGGTATTGGGGGGTCAGGATCCGAAGATCGACCTGAAGAACCCTATTATCATGTCAACGAAACTTTCCCCTTCTGTATCAGCGACGGGCCCCTCCGCCTCCACGGGCTCCGCCACTTCAGATTCTACCACCTCGGGCTCCACAACCTGCGGGGCCTCCACGGGCTCTACCACTTCAGGCTCGGCGACCTGCGGAGGCTCCGCCTCCACGGGCTCTACCACTTCAGGCTCAGATACCTGCGGGACCTCCACGGGCTCTACCACTTCAGGCTCAGATACCTGCGGCTGCTCCATCCCGGGTACCGGGCCTGCAGCCGCCGGCTCCTCCAAGCCTGCTATATTGACGGTGTATCTGTCGGAATTATGCGAGGCGAGGATCAGCCCATGGCTGTCGCGTATCATCATGCTCATGGTTCCAGAGAACCCTCCTTGCAGGGGCACGGTGATGCTATCGAGGGCCCCGCCGTTTATGGATACTGCCGCGTCCGCGCCGGACATGATCGACGATATGTCGCACACGTATGCAAACTCGGATACCGACGTGGAGCCGTCGCACGCCCTGCCCAGCAGGGCCCCTATCCTGTTGTAGTATACGTCTGCCATCCTGCCGTCGGGGCCGCTGAACACTATCTCCATGTCAAAGACGCTGGGCGTCTCCGTCGATTCCAGCCGGGGGTATATCGTCAGCGGCGTGCCGGGGGCAAGGTGCAGGAGGTAGCGGCCCTGCATGGGATCTTCATTTCCTGCAGAGAACTCAAAGTTCACATTGGGCCCTGACGGCCCAAATGATGATGGGCTGAGCACTCCTCCTCCACCGCCGCCGCCCCCGCCGCCGCCTCCGCCCCCGCGGGCCCTGGCAACCGGTACATCTGGTTGCGTAACCGTGATTGGCCTAATGTCGTGTACCTGTTCACCTGCGTCGGATACAGTGGGCGTATCGGACGGCATAAGCACGATTGGCCCGCCGTCGTGTACCCGAGCACCTGCGTCGGATACAGTGGGCGTATCGGACGGCATAAGTACGATTGGCCCGCCGTCGTGTACCCGAGCACCTGCGTCTGCTACGTCGGGCGTATCTGATGCCGTAACTATGATTGGCCCCCTGTTGTGGACCCTAGCACCTGCGTCGGATACAGTGGGTGTCTCGGATGGCATAAGCACGATTGGCCCGCCGTCACGGACCCGCACACCTGCGTCGGATACAGAGAGCGTATCTGATGGCGTAAGCACGGTTGGCCCTCCGTCATGGACCCGCACATCTGCGTCGGATACAGAGGGCGCATCGGTCCGGTTGATCACCAAAACATTCGGCATCACAGTGTGGTTTGCAATGGCGGCATCTGCCACCGAGGACGTCTCGTTTGCCTCGGCCGCGTGCTGTACCTGTGCACCGACACGGACAGGCACGCCCGCATCATTTACTGCGGGCCCGTCTGTTCCGTTGATATCCAGCATCATCGGCTGCATGACGTCCATATCGGGAGCCAGCATATCGCCGACTAGAGGGCTATCAATGAGTGTTTCATTGTACGTCGGGGATGTTGCAACCATGCCGACTTTGGACGTGCCGTTGTCTCCTACATCCGGCATGTCACTGCCGGTTATATTCAAAGCAATCAACGCCATCGTATGGTTTGTCGCCCCCGTATCATTGACGGAGGGCCCGTCAAAACCAATGACCGGGATTGGATCCCCCGCGCGCATCGCCCTGTCCGTAAATGCTAGCGTGTCGTTTGCATATAGCATTGGCGGGGGCACGTCAAAGTCATGGTCGTCTTCCAGCCCGGGTATGTCCTCTGCTGTTAAATTGTACATCTCTTGCACGTCCGTATACTCGTACGCGCTTGTATCGTTGACCACGGGCTTGTCAAGGGGTCTGATAATGGTCCGGTTGGTCTCGGTTATTTCCAGCGCGGCCGTATCCAGAAGGTACCGGTGTATGCCACGGGGCCCCGCAACATACAGGTCCAGGCCGTCTGCTGCAAATGTCATGCCCTGTGGATCGCCCTCGACGGTGCCAAAGCTGCCGTCATACTCGGCCCCGTCCAGCGAATACGGCAGGGCCAGCGCATACCGGTGTATCTCCCCGGTCTCGCCCGCCGCAAGGAACAGCTCCTGGCCGTCCCCGGAGAGCGAGACACCGGCGGGCTCCGTGGTATTCGCAGAGACGTCCAGCGTGCCCGTGTGGCTGGCGCCCTCGACATCAAGCAGGGATAGCTCATAGCTGTATATTGAATCAGTATCATCCCCGGAGACAAACAGGGTGCCCCCGTCAGCAGATAGTGCCAGGCCTGTGGGGCTTGCATCCTGCCCGCTGGTATCAAAGTTTGAGAGATATGCCGCCCCTGCTATCTCAAACGGCGAGGCCAGCTGGTACCGGGCCACCGTCCCGGTCTCGTGGCTCGAGACGAGCATCTCTGTCCCGCCGGGCGAGAATGCCACGCCGGAGGGGCCGCCCGTCTCGTCCTGTTCTATCCCCGTCGCCGACGCGCCCACGCGGCGCAGGGTAAGATTAGAGGCAGTCGAGGTGTCAAAGGAATCAGTCAGCAGGTACTGGATTATGCTATCAAAGTCCGCGTCATCCTGGGATAAGAACATCTTCGTCCCGTCCGCTGATAACGCCATCCCCGTAAAGGCCGCACCGCCGCCGGGGGGGACAAACTCGCCCGCATACTCCAGCGGCTCCTCCGGGAATGCAAACTGGGACGGGAATACCCCCCCGTCCGTCCCATGCACGGCAAGCGTGTCAAATGCCAGGCTCGGCCCGGTAAAGTTCCTCTCTGTTCCCAGCTCAAAGCTGGCCGTGCTGCCGGCGAGAACGAGCCCGTCCGCGCGTGATAGCGGCACCTCCTCGCCCGTCCCGTTTATCATGCGGAGGCCCGCGGGGTCCAGCGACCCTCCCTCTATATCGTCCGTAAATACCACCTTCAGGGCGCCCGTTCCGCTGTCGTACACTGCGGACTCTATCCCGAGCTCCGGCCGGTCGGGGGTGATCAATGCATAGCTTGCAAGGCCGTCTATGCCGAGGCCGTACCCGTATACTGCGTCCCTGCCGGAGCCCAGCAGGTATATGGCCGAATCCCTGTTGTGCAATATGACATCCTCCATCGCAGTATCAACCGACCCCACATCGAGGAATCCCGAGGCGCTGATCCCCAGTATGCTGTAGGGGAGCGGCAGGTCGTACCACCAGAGCAGCCCTGTCCCCTTGTCTACAATGTATAATCGCATCCCGTCGCTTGTAAATGCCAAGCCCGTCGGCTCAACCAGCCCCAGTTCCACGCTCTCCCCCTGCACTGCGCCGGCCAGCTCAAACGGTGTAGGAAGGTTGTACGTCTGTATGCCGTATGAGATATTCGACGATGCGACCCCGACGTTTCCCAGAACAAACAGCGTATTGCCGTCTTCGCTTAACGCCAGGCCTTCGGTATTGTTGGCCGTGCCCGATACGTCAAGCGTTGTCTCGGTTGTGAAAGTAATCTCATGGCTATCCCCGTCTTGGGCAAACGCGTGTTCCAGCCCGAACTGGTATATCGCGCCGTCGGGATCGTTGCTGCCGCTGCCATCCTTGCTCGATATGAACACAGAAAGGCCGTCATCCGCAAAGACCACGCCGGTTGGACGGTTCACCGAGCCGGGAATCTCCGCTTCATCCACGCAGAAGAGCGTGCTGACATCATACGGGATTCCCAGCCTGCAGACGTACAGCTCGTCATTCGTGGCACCTACGTATATCAGCGTCTCCCCGTCCGGCACAAACGTGGCGCCCCCTGGAAGGTTATCCCTCGGGGACACGACCAGCCCCCCCGTAACGGGCTGCCCGGGCCACGACAGCTCGTACGGGCCCGGCAGGTCGTACTGGATCATTCTAACGCCCCGTATATCTGACACCGTCATCCTGAGGCCGTCGGGGGTAAACGACAGGGCTCCCAAGGTGCTGGCCCTGTCGCCGATGTATATGGTGTCCGCATAAACGGCGCCGGCTATCCCGTATGGCTCATCTAGGGTGTACTTTACTATAGTATCACTGGCAGTATCGGTTAACAGCATGATCAGGCCGTCAGGAGAGAACGTCACGTCCTCGGCCAGCGGCACGCGCTGCCCGAGATTAAAATCAGAGTGGTATACGGCGGTGCTTATGTCGTTTGGAGTCGACATGTCAAACCGGTGCACCCTGTCGCCAAACTCGTCTGCCGTGAACAGGTGCGTGCCATCCGGGGAGAGCTCCAACCCGTTGATCCGCCCGACGGTGTTGGCCCGGCTTGCATTGAACGTTGTGCTAGAGTTTACCGCACTGGTTATATCAAACGGAATAGACATCTCAAACAGCCGGACCAGGTTGTCGTATCCCACCGTATAGAACTGGGTGCCGTCTGGACTGACGTGGAGCCCGCGGGGGATGAATGCGGACACATCTATGTCTGCCGTTCCATCAAGCACGGCCGTGCTCGCCTCGTACGGGACGGACAGGTTGTATGCCAGCAGCCTCTCCCCGTTGGTATCGAGCACAAACATGATGGTCCCGTCGGGGTTAAAGTCGAGCCCCTCGGGATTGTTAGATTCAGTGTTCACGCGGAACGAGCCCGCAACCCCGATTCGCTGGTCGCCCGATACTGCAAACCTGTTGATTATAGGGTGCAGGCTCTCCGCGTCAAAAACAGGGAACGAGTCCCCGGACGCGCCGGACAGGGCGGAGCCCTCAAACTGCACCACCGGGTCGGCATATCGGGATATCTCGGCAGCATCATCAGAGGACAGTGTTGACGAGACTGTCATCCCTGAGACTGAAAAGCTTCCCGGTGTGACGCCACCGACTGGCGCTCCATGGCCGTCCCGGACGTGTATCCTGCCGGGCACAACGCTTGTGGCATCCACCGGATTGTCAAACTCTATGGAGAGAACCGTGCCGTCCAGGACAGCCGAGAGCAGGCGGGTCGTGATCGAAGAGGGGGGAGGGGTGATCGGGACGGAAGGCGACAGGGCAAACGCGTATACGTTGTCCTCGCTGTCGGCAAGCTCACTGTTGCTGCCGGAAACAAACATCCTTGTGCCGTCGTTGTTGAATGCAATTCCGGATGGGGAATCTTCCAAATCCGCTATGCTTTGCGATCCAACATGGCTTGCCGTTGAAAGGTCGTACGCGGTGCCCAATGCATACCGGGCTATGCGGTCGTTACTGGAGCCCACTATATGCAGCCATGTGCCGTCTGCAGAGAATGCAAACCCCTGTGGGGCGGTCAGCTGACTGACCACATCAAGTGATCTTACAAACCGCGGCGTACCGTCTATAGAGTACGGGCTTTCAAGATCATACTGGAACAGCTTTCTGACGGTCTGGTCCAGCACGAATAACATCGTCCCGTCTGACGAGAACCTCAGCGCGGTGGGGCGGTTTACGTCGTCAGGGGGCTTGTTTGCCGCATCATCGGGGTCAAAGCTGTCCCCGGCAAGCTGTACCGTGGATACGTCAAACGGGGTGCTCATGTTGTATGCATCTATACGTAGGTGTTCCCATCCGGCTGTAAACATCAACGTACCATTGGGCGAGAACTCCAGGGCGCGCAGCGAGGCATCGGTCAGTGCGGTGGAGCTGTCCTGCGGCACGGCCGTGACCATGTCGTACGGGATTCCCAGGCTGTACCGTAGCACGGTGGCACTGGTGGCCTCTAGCACGAAGAGCTCCCTGCCCATGTCGCCAAAGGAGACATCGGCGACAAGGTTGTCGCCAGAAAAGCGCAGCCGCAGGTCCTGTCCGGATGCGGCTATATCAAACGGGGCGGTCAGATTGTACGTGAATACCTGGTCGCTTATCCTCCCGACGGCGAACATCTTCCTGCCGTCGGCGGTAAATGCCACGTCCTGCATGCTCCTGTCGTCATCCAGTATATTCCGCGAGTCCACGTATTTTGCACCACTCAGGCTGTAGGGGTTTGGAAGGTCGTACCTGATGACCAGCCCTGCGACAGTCGAAACAAAGAGCCTGTTCCCGTCAGACGAATATGCGAGGCCCGTCGGGACATCAGCCACGTTGTTTATGCGGCGGTTCCCATTATTCTCGGTCCTCCCGTCCAGGTTGAACGGTTCGTCCAGAAAATACTCGTGTACGTCGTTTGAGTCGCGCCCGGTGACCAGCATTACGGTCCCGGCCGGGTTGAACTCTATGCTCGTCGGGGACCGCTCCCCGCGAACCGTGAAGCTGTCGCCGTGGAGCTGGGATACGTTGTATGCTTCCTCCAGCCGCGCCGTGTTTATCGCATAGGCGGAGTCTAGTGCATACTGGTATAGAAACCCGCTTCGAATGCCGACGACATACATCTTCCTGCCGTTCGCTGAAAAGTCCACATCCTGGGCAGAATCTGCAGTTATCAGAGTGCCCGTATCTCTCATTATGCGCTGTGGCAGTAATTCAAAACCCTCGCTTCCGTTTCTGAGCACAAAGGCGGGCGCACTTTGCACAAATGTAGCCGATGACACATCGTACGGGCCGTCCAGGGAGTACTCGTGTATGTCTGCATTCCGGGCGCCGGACCCGGTTACGAACATGCGCGTGCCGTCGGCGGAGAACGCCACTCCGGAGGGGTTGCTCTCTTGGACCGACACATCCAGGTTGGGGCCCGCCCCCACGCCCTCGATGGCCGCATCGTACGGCGAGCCAAGGTCATACCGGTGGATGGAGCCTGCTCCATCGGTGTTGGATACAAAAATTCGCCTTCCGTCTGCCGAGGCTGCAAGTCCCCGGAGGTTGCTTCCCTGATCACTTACATCCAGGGAGCCAGCGTACGACGAAGTGGTCACATTGTACGGCTCGTCCATGTCGTACCTGTGCACTCCGTCGCTTGACTGCCCCAGCACCAGCATTGCACGGCCGTCCGCCGAGACTGCCACGCCGCGGGGCCCCGCCTCTTCGCCCCCTACATTGAAGGTTCCGACATGTGTGACGCCTGCGGTTACATCGTACGGGCTGTCAAGGTTGTAATGGTATGCGTTGTTGCTGCCGTCCCCCACAAGGTACATCCTGCGGCCCCCTGATGAGAAATCAATGCCCGACATCTGGTTGTCCTGGCTGCCGGCATCATAGCTGGCCTCAAACGATACTGTTCCATCAAATGCAAACGGCGTGCCCAGGGAATACTGGTATACGATATCATTGTCGCCGATAATAAACATCGTCATGCCGTCATCAGAGAATGCAATTCCGCGGGAAGCGCCCTCCTCGGAGCTTATATCGTGCGAGCCGTCCAGCACCGCCGAGTTCACATCATAGGGCGGGCTCATAACATACCGCAGGACCTCGTCTCTCTGGGATCCGGTTACAAATATCAGGCTGCCGTCAGGCGATACCGCGAGCCCCTGCGGGGATCCCTCTGTAGACACAAACGAGGCCCGGTCCAAAGTGTGCGGATACGCATAGTCAGGGCCCGGCAGCCCGTATGCCACATCCGGCAGGCCGGGCCCAAGCGCGTTAGCGTCAACCCGCAATCTGGGATCCCCGTACCCGGTTATGAGGTTCAACCTGGCGTCGTTTAGCGTATAGCGCAGCTTGTTCCCGGTGAGACTCTTGTCAAGATCGTTATTCCTCAGGACAGTGCCCGTGGCTACCGATATCCCGTCGGTAAATGTAATCAGCCTGCTGTTTACATTGGATGCGTTTACAGGCCCGTCAAAGAATATCTCCAGTATGTTGTCATCAAGTGTAGCCGCGACTAGCTGCTGGGCATGGGCCGGAACAAGGGCGGATGCCGCAACTGCAAGCAGTGCAAAGATCACCATTATACGGATCCCGGAAGCAGGCGCCATCATGGGGTTCCTGCGGGCGGGCCCCGGCGTGCGCATATGCGGCTGATGCCCGGATACGGCCGATATGCGGCAGTACCCGCCTGCCCCGGCCCTGCATACATGATACCCGGAGGCGGGCCCTTGTGTTTTTAGCCTTACGCTAATGCGTCTGGACCGTTGGGGCCTGCCCATATACCGGGCCGGGAGGTGCCCCGGGCCTTGGCCTGCCGTTCTTGCAGGCGGGGGATCAGTTCATGTTATATTTGGGTGCCGGGGGGCGCGCAATCATGGCAAGCCAGATTACCCCGCGCCTGGCGCACGACCTGAAGAGGGCCTCCAGGGCAAACGACGCCCCCATCTGGCTGCGGCTCTCCCGGCTGGCCCAGAAGCCTACCAGGGCCCGGAGGACGCTCAACCTCAACAAGATAGCACGGTATACAAAAGAAGGCGATGTGGTGGTGGTGCCCGGCAGGGTGCTCGGCACCGGTAGCATGCCCCACAAGATCACACTCTGCCCCTTTGGCATATCGGGGGCTGCAGCGGAGAAGGTCCTAAGCTCGGGCGGCCGGGTGACGGGCTTTGCCGAGCTGACAAAAGAGTTTCCCACTGGAAAGGGGGTCGTCCTGCTTGGCTAATGAAGGCGGGCCCATAGTGGTCGACGCAACAGACCACATCGCGGGCAGGCTTGCATCCAACGTGGCAAAGATGCTGCTCGAGGGCAACAGGGTCTCGATAATCAACTGTGAAAAGGTGATGATCAGCGGCAAGAGGGCCAGCATAGTCCGGGAGTACAGGGACTTTCTAAAGATAGCGAGCATAATCCACCCGGAGCACGGGCCGTACCATCCGAGGAGGCCCGACACGATAATGACGCGGATGATCAGGGGCATGCTGCCAAGGAAAAAGCCGTCGGGCAAGGCGGCGCACTCGCGGCTCAGGGCGTACATTGGATCCCCAGGGCACCTAAAGTCGTTTGAAAAGAGAAAGCTCAAAGGCGCGGAGATAACGCGGCCGACTGCCAACTATACGACAATGGCGGACCTCGGCGAGACCGTAGGGTGGACGAAATGACCTCGCCCAAGACCGAGATATACTTTGCAACAAGAAAGGCCGCCAGCGCGCACGTCTATATAATAAAGGGCACCGGCAGGGTGAGAATCAACAACGTGCCAGCCGAGATGATAGTGCATGAGTCTGCGCGCGAGGCCATACTGGCGCCGCTCGACATAGCAGGCGATGCAAGAAAAAAGGTGGACATATCCGTAAGGGTAAAGGGCGGCGGCTTTATGGGGCAGGCGGGAGCTTCAGCTACCGGAATATCGCGGGCCCTCATAGGCTGGACAAAGTCCAGGAGGGAGCCGAGAAACCACCCGCTTACAAAGACTGCAAGGGAGGATCTGCGCAAAAGAATAGGGGACTTTGACAAGTATCTGATCAGCGGGGATGCGCGGAGAAAAGAGCCCAAAAAGTTCGGCGGCCCGGGCGCCCGCAGACGCAAGCAGAAATCATACCGGTAGAAAGTGAAGGCAGTAATCCTGGCAGGCGGCAAGGGCACCCGCGGAAAGCCGTATACAGAGTACATTCCAAAGGCGATGATCCCACTGGAGGGCCGGCCGGTGATAAGCTATCTTGTCAGGTTCCTGGAATCATCTGATGTAGACGAGATAATAATACTGACCGACCTGGCGGGGCACGGCGGGCAGATCAAAAACTACATCCGGGGGGGATCCGGCTCCAAAAAGATCACATACGTGCAGGATTCACAGTCGTCTACAGGGGGCGATCTTTTGCATCTAGCCCCTGTTTTGGAGGGCGAATCCGAGTTTCTTTTGTGGTTTGGCGACAACCTGTGCAGAGTCGACATAGCCGGCATGAGGCGGCGCTATATCGAAAAGGACAGCCTCGCATGCGTCCTTGTCAGGACCCGCAGAAAGGAAGAGACCGGCTTTGCAGTCGTAAAGGACGGCGTGGTGGCCGAGTTTAGGGAAAAGCCCGAGGTCGAGCTCCCAATCCCAGAGTGCCTGGGCGTCTATGTGCTGTCTACAAAACTGCTCGGCGAGATAAGGGCCCTTGGCACGCGGCAGGTAAACCTCTCATACGACATACTTGAGGGACTCTCCAAGAGGGGAAAGGTGAGCGCCTTTGAGCTTGACGGGCCGTGGCTCGACGTGGAATCGCCCGTCCTGCTCGAGCGCAACATGGGTGTCGCGTCGGGGATCATACGGAAGATGGGGCTCTAGGCCCGCCTTCGAATTTTGCTATCTCGGATTCGTGCTCGAGTGTAAGCGATATGTCATCGAGCCCCTCTAGCAGCATCCTCTTTCTGTGCGGGTCGACATCAAAGTGGAATGTGCCCTTTGCACTTCTTACCTCCTGGCTGTCCAAGTCGACTGTAGCCTCGGATCCCGCCAGGGCGCTTATCGCCTCCTCGCCGAGCACCACCGGGAGCACTCCGTTCTTGAAGCAGTTGCTGTAGAATATGTCGGCAAACGAGGGCGCAATTACCGCCGCAAAGCCGTAATCCCTGAGCGCCCACACTGCGTGCTCGCGGCTCGAGCCGCACCCAAAGTTCTCGCCGGCGGCAAGTATCCGGGAGCCTGCATACGCAGGATCGTTTAATACAAATTCCGGGTCGGGCTCGCGGCCCGCGCCGTACCTCCAGTCAAAGAATAAAAAGTCGCCAAAGCCGGTCTTTGTCAGCAGCTTGAGAAACTGCTTTGGGACTATCTGGTCCGTATCCACGTTGGGCCTGCACAGGGGCGTGACTACCGAGCTTACATTCTCAAACGGCCGCATCCAACTCCCTCACGTCGACAAAGCGCCCCTCGATTGCGGCAGCTGCCGCCATCACGGGGCTGACCAGGTGGGTCCTGCCGCCCGCCCCCTGCCTGCCCTCAAAGTTGCGGTTGGAGGTGCTCGCGCATCTCTCGCCGCCGGCCAGGACATCTGGGTTCATGCCAAGGCACATGCTGCACCCCGACTCCCTCCACTCAAAGCCGGCGTCCGTGAATATCCTGTCGAGGCCCATCTTTTCAGCATCCCTCTTGACCTCCTGCGAGCCGGGCACGACCATCGCCCTGACCCCTGATGATGCCTTTCTCCCCTTTACCATCCGGGACGCCTCGATTAAATCCTCGAGCCTTGCATTTGTGCATGATCCTATGAAGACCCTGTCCACCTTTACCTCCGTCATGGGCGTGCCGGGCTCCAGATCCATGTATTCAAGCGCCCTGCGCGCGCCCTGGAGCCTGCCGGGATCCCCGCCCGAATACTCTTCTGGCGTGGGGACCTCGCCGGTCACATCGCAGGTCATCTCGGGGTTTGTACCCCAGCTTACCTGGGGCGCCACCGCCGATATATCGAGCGTATACGACCTGTCAAAGGACGCACCGGGGTCTGTAAACAGCCCGCCGCGCCATTCCTCGACGAGCTCCTCATAGTTTTCCGGGATGTGCCTCCTCCCCCTGAGGTACTCGAAGGTGCGCTCGTCGGGCGCCATCATGCCCGCCCGGGCGCCAGCCTCAATGGACATGTTGCATATTGTCATCCTCTGCTCCATGGAGAGCCCCGCTATGCCGCTTCCGCGGTACTCTATTATCATGCCCGTCCCGCCGGCGGTCCCTATCTCCCTTATCACGGATAGTATGATATCCTTTGATGTCACGGCGCGGGATTCCGGCAGCTCCCCCTCGAAGCGGATCTCAAAGGAGCCGGGCTTTTCCATCCATACCGTCTGCGACGCAAGCACGTGCTCTACATCGCTGGTCCCTATCCCAAAGGCAAGGGCGCCAAACGCGCCCTGGGTCGACGTGTGGCTGTCGCCGCAGACTATGGTGGCGCCGGGAAGCGTCATCCCCAGCTGCGGCCCGATCACGTGCACTATCCCCTGGTCGGGGCTGTCTGTTCCGAACAGCCTCACCCCGAACTCGCGGCAGTTCTCCTCGAGCGCCCTTATCTGGGCGGCCGATGCCTTGTCGGGGTTTGGCGCCGACCGGTCGCTGGTGGGGACGCCATGGTCTATCGTGGCGACAGTGAGGTCCGGCCTGCGGACCCTTCTTCCTGCCGCGCGCAGCCCGTCAAAGGCCTGCGGCGATGTGACCTCGTGGATCATGTGCCTGTCTATGTACAGAAGAGAGGGGCCGCCTTTCTCCCCCGCGATGGTATGCGAGTCCCATATCTTTTCAAAGAGCGTCCTTGCCATCTCAGCCCGGCCTGTACTTGAAGAGCCCGCCCGCCTTTATGATCTCCGCTATTATCCCCGGAAACGGCTTCATGGGGTACGTGCCGCCCCCGGTCAGGTCGGTTATGGTCCCCGCGTCTGCGTCTATGTCCAGCTGGGATCCGTCTGATATGCGCTCATACGTGCTCCGGTCCACCTCTATGGGCAGCAAAAACGCGCCGTCCACGCAGTTTCTATAGAATATCCTGGCAAACGATACCGCTATCACCGCCTTTATCCCCGAGTGTGAGAGGGCTATCGGCGCGTGCTCCCTCGAGGAGCCGCACCCGAAATTGCTGCCCGCCAGTATGAAATCCCCCTCCTTGACCCTGCCGTGAAACCCCGGGTCGAGGCCCTCCATGGCATGGGTCGCCAGCTCCGCATAGTCGTGTATCTTGAGGTACATGCCGGGTATTATCACGTCAGTATCGATGTTGTCGCGCTCGTACTTTATCACCCCGCCCTTCAATTCAGGTCCCTCGGGTCGGTGATCTTGCCGGTAACGGCGGAGGCCGCCGCCACCAGCGGCGAGGCCAGGTACGTCTGGGATTCTATGTCGCCCATCCTGCCGGGAAAGTTCCTGTTGGTCGTGCTGATGCACACCTCGCCCTTGCCTAATACCCCCATGTGGGCCCCGCAGCACGCGCCGCACGTGGGCGGCCCCACAGTCGCGCCTGCATCGAGGAATATCCCCACAAGGCCCCGCTCGACGGCCTTTCTGTATATCGAGATGGCCGCCGGCAGCACCTCCGTGCGTATTCTCACCTTCCGGCCCTTGAGGATGCGGGCGGCAGCCTCCAAATCCTCCATCTTGGCCCCGGTACAGGATCCTATGTACGCCTTGTCGAGCTCGACAGACGGGGCCTCCCTGACTATCGAGACGTTCTCCGGCGAGTACGGCTTGGCGACGAGGGGCTCCATCTCGCTCCCTTCGTATTCAAAGACCTCTGAATATTCTGCGTCATCGTCTCCAATGACCGGTTTTATACCCGTGGCTCCCCTGCTTGACAGGTAGCCGGCGGTCTTTTTGTCCGCTTCTATTATGCCGTTTTTTGCGCCAGCCTCGGTGGTCATGTTGGCAAGGGTGAGGCGCCCCTCGACGGACATCTCGGTTATCCCGGTGCCTGCAAACTGCATGGTCCTGTACGCGCCGCCGTCGGTCCCCATGTCCCCTATTATCCGCAGTATGTAGTCCTTGGCCATTACATGGGGGGGCAGAGCCCCGTTGAGCCTTAACAGTACAGTCTCTGGAACCTTGAACCAGATTTTTCCGTATAACAGCACATACGCCATGTCGGTGTGGCCAAGACCGCACGCAAAGGCCCCGAGCGCCCCCGTGGTGTTTGTATGCGAGTCGCCCCCCACGTAGACCTCTCCGGGCAGGACGAGCGCCTCCTCATGGGATAACGTATGGCATATCCCGTACTGGCCCATCCCGTACTTGAAGTGCCTGCGTATGCCATAGTTCCTGGCAAAGTCCTGCAGCTTGATTATGTTGCCTGCGGATATCTTGTCGGCTGACGGCACAAAGTGGTCCTCGGCTATCCAGACCTTTGACGGGTCCCACAGTTTTTTCGTGTCTACACCCTGGCCGCTGATCCTCTCGAATACCTTCATGACGCCCGGGCCCGAGACGTCGTGAACCATCGCCTTGTCGACGTCCGCAAATATGACGTCGCCCGGCGAGACAGACTCCCTTCCTGATGCCCGCGCAAGGATCTTCTCGGTAACGTTCACGGCTGCGATATCTTTCATGGGGATTAAAAGTTTGAGGGCGGGTGCGTAGGGGTTCAGGCGTGGGGGGCCTCCGGGGAAGTCCACGCCCGGTCCCGGGACGGGCAGGCATGGCGGTGCGGCCCGCACTGTATGCCTGGGGCTTGCGCGGGGCTTCCCCGTGCATGTACCCCCTGGGGCGTCTGGGCTGGCATCCTACGGAGGCCTGCCTCCGGACGGGGCCCCTGCTGGTTTCACGGCTTGCAGGGAGCCGCACCCACAGGGCGCACGCGCAGGCGTGTATGACGTTCTAAAAAATGAGATGTGACTGACTAGGCCTTTCCTATGCGGAATACGTTGGTTCCGCATTCGGGGCAGGTTCCCTTGACAGCCGGGCGTCCGTTCTTGAGCTTGACGCTCTTGGGGTTCTTGATCTCCCTCTTGCTCCTGCATTTTACGCAATATGCTTCAACCATGCTGCAATGGGGCGGGATCGGCCATATTTAGCAGAATATTGTAAAAATTATTTAACCACAGGCTAGAGGAGTGTAAGTTTTGGATCCGCCCCAACTTGGGGTAATGTGATTTTTCTATAATAAATCCCCGTTTTTCTATAATTTTTGGCCCTCTCACAGGCCTAGCCCGAAATTATGATGACAAACGGGCGTGTGCCGGATAGGTAGATTTACAAGCTTTTGCGGGCCTTGGCGTGCCATGGCATCGAAAAAGGGGATGATAATAACGGGGGGGATACTGGCAGTCATCACGCTGGCTAGCTTCCTGACCTGGCTGGTCCCGCAGGCTACGAACCAGTCGTTTGTGATAACAGACTATGGGGCCCATCTTGACGGGGTGGAGAACATCCACTCGATAATACTGCTCGACCTTGACGCCGACTTGCAGAGGCTCTATGACGGCGGGATGGAATCCGACGACTACATCCTGATGGCAGAAGTCGCCTCGTCCCAGGTCAACTCCCAGGTGATAGGGCTCGTCGAGAGCGGCGCCCCTGAAGAGTGGCAGGCGAGCTATATCGAGTACATGGAGGCCCTCCGGCAGACCAACTCGTACATACGGGAGACCATGGTGGTGGCCGAGTCGATGAAGGACGGGGGCCCGGGAGAGGGGCAGGACAGGGCCGAGCAGGCAAAGTCTGCCATCCAGGACCTGATAGACGCCTCCCGTGCGGCAAGGCCCTAGGGCCGTCGGATGTCTTCTCTCTTCCACATCTCCCGACACGTCGGGGGTACGTTGAATATATCCGTGCCTCCGGCCGCCTTGTTGGTGGGCTCGACGTCCTTGTACTTGAGGAACGTGAACAGGCGCGATTCCACATTCTTCAGCTTGGTGGCAAACCCGTGAGAGTTTAGGTTCTGGTGTGGGGAAAAGATTCCAAGACAAAATCCATCCTGAAATCGGACTTTGTGTGGCTGGCACTATGGCCATCGGGGCCCGTGATCAGCACCGTTCCGGTATCGTTGTTGCGGCACACAGTATTGAAATAAAATCCGGAGAGACTTTCCAAATTCACAATATAACAAGTAAAAAGCATAACTCGACAAAATTTTTGTCAGACGCGCATGGAATACTCTATAAAGGTGGAACTGTTGATGCAGCCTTCATACCAATAACGGAAGCAGGCATCACCATCGGCAACAATGTAAGGGCTCACAACGGGACAGAGACAGAAGTGGCTTGGGGGCGACTGGCAGACGTAGAGCGCCTGCAGGACATTACCATCTATGGCTGGTTCAACAATGGTCCGGGTTACCTCCTGTTCAAGAATGCTACAGAGTTTACCGGCCATTCTACATTCCATAACATGGGGATAGGAACATATCCAAGCCAGCTAGGAGATAGCGGTTCTGCCATAGTCTACCATGGTGGAGATGCGGCTACCATAGTGGGCGTCCACAGGGGAAGTGTTTGCACGTTTGAGTCCCTTTCGGAATATCAGCCAAAGCTAGACGTCAATGGCACCGAATGGTGTCTTCCTAATTCGTATTACAAAGTGTTCAGTGCCTGGGAGAATGTGGAGAATGAGCTGAATCTAATGCGTCCGGGATGGTGGTAGGGATATGTTGTACGCGCAACAAGAGTCTGCTTGAGCAGAACCACTTTCCATACCCGGACAACCGCTTGGATTTTTCCGTGATGCGCGAACCACACACTGCCCGTAGAGGCGGTTTATATCGCCGTACGTGCCACTGCGTACGATGGCACTGCTCGGAACTGCATTGGTCTACATGCGCCGGTGGGTTACCGTCAGGAGGGCCGTCATACTAGTTCCATGCATTGCCGCGGTCGCCGTATCCGCCCATATGCTGACTGAGACGAAGTGTTACTATGGCTCGGGGTCGGGGCTGACGAGGACGGTCTGTAATAATTTTTGTGACCTCACTGAAAAGGAGTACGCCATACTGGATCAAGATTCCAAGGCCTTTAGCTTGCAGGATGTCATGGTATGCAAGAGCCCCGTGAAGAGGTGTGTGCCCAACTGGCAGAATTGGGGGGAATATCATCTCGGACCGCCCCTGTGGACTCCGGTGGGCCCGGAGCCCTCCAGTATGGACATACTCACAGGCAGAGTCGAGGTACCCCGGTGCCGGTAAACTGCGCGCAGGGGGGTTTTCTGGACTTTCTGATTCTGCAGCATTCTGCTAGTAATCCCCACGTGACGGAGAACGATACGGACATCCACATACTGAAGGATGCCCGTCTTAATCCGTGCGGGGGGTGCTTTGACAAGGTGGTGGCTGCGCGCGGCCTTCACATTGCCTGGCCCAATGACAGCCCGCTATGGCACAATCTGGCAAGCGGCTCGCCTGGTTCTGAGAGCTTCTCGCCTGGCAAGGGGCCGGACGGCGCGTTTGAGACCGGGATAATCGTGCCCGGCGAGACATACTCCCTTGATACCGGCGGGCTTGACAGGGGACACTATGGATATTATTGTATAATCCATCCGTGGATGCAAGGCTGGCTTGAGGTGCGGGAACCATGACCGTACAACTGCGTATGGCGGATGACCCGACCATCAACCGGCTGGTAGTGATAGCGATCATCATAGTCTTGCTGGTCGTGGCCGCCTGGGTTGCCGTCTCGGTTGCCGTCTGGGTGTTCCATGCGGTGGACAGGCACGAGCGACACATGAAGTCTCTGTGGCCGTTTGAAAACTCCACCTACTATGGTTCCGTGGAGGATCACATGGATGAGATAAGGGGCCTCCCGGAGGTGGAGGCATTCCACGAGATGTACGGGGGGCGCGACATAGTATTCACCAACTATAGCATGAATCCTGTCGAGTTCGACTATGCTGCAAGTGATGACAACAGAAGCGCATACTTGATCATCAGATATTACGACCGGGAACCCTCGGATTTTTCACACCAGTGCTCCGATAAAGTCCTGCGCCGTGGTCTCTTTATGGAAGACAGTGTGAGGACGGACTGCTTCTCCTATGTGGTCCTTGACGGAGATGCGCCATAGAGAACGGGCAACGTTTGGGGAAGATGCTGGTTCTGCGCCGGCGAGGAATCTATTTGCCAACACCCGTGAACTGACGCATCAACTTGGCCGGGCCTCGCAGAGGCGGTTTATATCGCTGCACGTGCCACTGCGCACGATGGCATTGTCCGGAGCTGCATCAGGCCGCCTGCGCCGGCGGATTACCGTCAGGAGGGCCGTCATACTGGTATCATGCATTGCTGCAGTCGCCGTATCTGCCCATATGTTGACCGAGGTAAGGTGTTATCATCCTCCGGACGCGGCTTTTACCCGAATGATCTGCAATGATTTTGACGACCTCAACGAAGTAGAGCGTGGCGTACTGGCCGGGATGAATGTCAATGCATTTGGTGATAACAAGAGACTTACCAGGGAGGATGTAAGAATATGCACAGAGATTCCACAGAAATGCGCGCATGGCTGGCAGCATCTGGTGGACATTCTCTCGGGTCGTCCCCTGGGGACCAATGGGTTTCCGGATCCCATACGTTCTGAACCCGGACGGGGACTCCCCCCGCCGCCGGGGTGCCCGGACGTACGTAACTGTTATGGACAGCCGGATGGCGGTTATGGACCCAAACATATCGGGCCGGTAAAGCGATGAAAGATTGTGCCGTATTTGGCACGCCGTATGGTACGTCCTTCAGGGAACCCCCACCACGAGGACCTGGCAGGGACGTTCCAGGCACCCGTTCATTCCAGAGAAAATTCAGAATCTGCTGTTTATACTCGCGCACACATTTGGATTAGTGCCATATTTAGTGCACCACGCTGACCAGAATTGGGAGAAGATCACACTTATGGACCAGAGCCGACAAACATGTTGTTTTTATGAAAGACGGTGAGTTTCTTCAGCCTTATGTCGGCAGTGTAACCATTGGGGCCCGCAATCAGTCCCATTCGGGTATCGTTGTTGCGGCGCACAGCATTGAGGAAAAAACCCCCGGGGAGATTTTCCACATGCACAATATAACGAGCAAAGAGTATAACTCGACAAAGTTTTTGTCAGGCGAGCACGGAATGCTCCGCAAAGGTGGAAATGTTGATGTCGCCTTCATACCCATAACGGCATCAGATGTTACCATTGGCAGCAAGGTAAGGGCTCACAACGGAACGGTGACCGAAGTTGCCTGGGGGCGACTGGCCGACGTGGAGCGCGGACAGCACCTTACCGCTTATGGCTGGTTCAACAACGGGCTTGGCAACCTCATGTTCAAGAATGTCACAGAGTTTCACGGTGGTATTACATTCCGCAACATGGGGATATCCGAATATGAGACACAGACAGGGGATAGTGGGTCCGCCATAGTATACCATGGGGGGGATACGGCTACCCTAGTAGGCGTCCACAGGGGGTCACTTTGTATGTTTGATGCCGCTTCTGAGGGTTTCCCTCAAGTTGACGTCAGCGGCAGCAGTTTGTGTCGCGATGATCCCCTATACCGTTTTTACAAGATATTCAGCGCTTGGGAAAACGTGGAGGATAGTCTGAATCTAGTGCGTCCAGGGTAGGAGCATCCGAGCCAGCATCCGGCTACGCACAACGGCTGCCATCTAACCACGGTTGCAAGCATGGGTTCGTTGCCCCGCAGGACGGCCATCGACCGGATGTCCGGGATATCTGTCGTGTGTGAATGCTTGGCGAAAACCAGACCCGCATGAGCACGGGCCGCCGGGACGGCCCATGCATCGGGGGTTCTGTTTATGCAGGTGGAGTGCCTGCTGCACACGCCGGTCAACTCGAGAATTATATTCGGCGGCCGCGCGTCTTCGCCAACTTTTTTCTACGCTTGAACCTAGTACTCGCCTGCACGCCGGCTACGTCTTTTATACGGACACGTGGAAGAGCATGTACGATGAACATGCCGATGATTCCCACCACGGCAGTCTTTACACCTGTGCCGACTGTAATTTCCACATGCCATTTCCGGCATGATTCAGCGTACGGAGTTGCCGCCCGGTGAGGCGGGTATACCTTGCTGCTGCCGTAGTAATGGTGGCCACTGCCGCATATGCGGCATTATCGGTCTATGACATACGGGACTCCTCCGACGCCGCACCTGTGGGGGCGGGCCTACCGGATGCCCCGGCGTGGGCCGTATCCTCAGGCGATCCTTCGGCTCCCCCGGCGGCAGATCTCCTAGTGGAGGATAGAGGGACGCTACCCAGATACCGGATTGATGTATTGCCCAATGAGGGATACAACCAACTACGTGAGGACCTGGTAGAGGTTGGCATACTGGCCTATAGCGGCGGGTTTTTCACACCCGAAGTGATGAAAGAGGAATATTCCAAAATAATGTCGGTCCTGCCCGATGCATTCATGGAAGTAGACACTTCGATACACGACAGATACGCCCAGCATTTAGCGGACCGGTCATCAGACAATCTGATTGAGTCGTCAATCTCTAGTGGCATAGGAAAGCTTGAATTCTTTGTCCACGTTTTCAACGCGCTAAAACAGCCCGGCGTGATGGAGTCACCCACAAAGATGATGCACGACTACATGGAAATGACGATTGAATCCCACAGGGAGTTACTGACGAAGGCGGGCAACACGACGGATGCAGACCGGGAGCACATCTCCCAGGTGCGCTGGACCGGAAGCGTACTAAAGTATTTCATAGACAAGGAGGTGCAAGCCTGGAACAATGGCGAAGCAGTCCAGCCCGCTGCCTGGAATGAGCGGCATGAACAATACACCATGTATGTGGCGGAGAGAATCGTACATTGGAATGAGAAGATATCGGACTCCATTGATAGGTATAATGACAGGGAATATTCTTCGCGCCTCTACATGGTTACACAGGGAGACGTGCAGCACATGGAGAGTGTGTATGCGGCATCTGCCGCCGCAGTCGTCCCGGAGCATGCGGCGCCTTCATGGGAAGAATTCAGAAATGCAACGGGACAGCTCATTGAACGCAACAAGGAGATAAGCAGCTGGGTTGATAGTGGGAATGAGTCCGCGCTGGCGCATGCGGAGGAGATAACCCGGGAACTAGTGCGGGGTGGCTATGGCAAATACTGGAGCATGCCCCTGCCGATTCCGATGCATCCCACAGGGGAGCCCTATGCGATAAGGCATGATACGGTCATCCACTTGTTAGAAGATTCTCACTCTACTGAGCACGGCATGTGCGAGAAGTGCTTTGACAAGGTGTCCGTGGTGGCTGTGCGCGGCCTCAATGTCACATGGTCCAATGACAGTCCGGTATTACACGGGTTTGAAAGTGGCACGTACTCTGAGAAGGATGGCGCGTTTTCCACCGGGGTGATCATGCCCGGCGAAACATACTCCCTTGATACAGGCGAGCTTGATGCGGGACACTATGCGTACCATTGCATATTCCATCCGTGGGAGGCAGGCTTACTCGAGGTGCGGGAGCCGTGACCGTGTCATTGCCTGAAACGGACATGGTGGGATTCCGTGATATATCGCAGAATCCGGTCAATCTTGGGTTCTGGTAAGTTAATCCGACGTCTCACCCACGCTGGTAACGGGGGCACCGAGGGGGGGGGGGGTGCCTAGAGCTCCAGCTCTGACGATAATTGGGAGAAAATTCGTAATGGCTGACCAGAGCCCCCGTTGGAAATTGTTAAAAGGCGATCCCGCGCACAGCAGTGGGATGTCACAGGACACCAAGGTTGAGAAGGACGTCCACTCGTCCTCCGCGAACAGGCTGCTTGTAATCTGTGTCGACCGCGACAACGACGTGGGCGAGAAGGCGGGGATAGCCACGCCGGTGGTGGGCCGGGATGCGTGCATCGAGGCGGCCCAGCGGCTGGCGCTTGTGGACCCTGAGGATGCGGATTCCAACGCGATATTCGCCTCGGTCAAGACCTATGAAGACCTGATAAGCAAGGGGTATGAAGTGGAGGTGACCACGGTCGCGGGGGTCCCGGACAGGGGCGTGCGCGCAGACGTAAAGATTGCAAAGGAGGTACGGTCTGTACTGGACGTGTACTCTGCCAACGGCGCAGTGATAGTCTCCGACGGAAACGACGACGAGAGCGTAATACCCGTGATACAGAACGTGCTGCCGGTCATATCCGTGCAGAGGGTGGTGATGAGGGTGAGCAGGAGCGTCGAGTACTCGTATGCGGTGTTCGGCAAGTACCTAAAGATGATTGCATACGATTCCCGGTATTCAAAGTTCTTTCTGGGGCTGCCGGGGATGCTGCTGCTGATAGGCGGGGTCGCCACCGTCCTCGGGTATGCAGCCGAGATCCTCGCCGTGCTCGTCAGCATACTGGGCGGCGCGTTTCTGATCAGGGCATTTGACGTGGACAAGGCGTGGTCGAAATGGACCAAGCCGACGCCGTCGGGCTTTGTCAGGATGTTCACGCTGGTGGCGGGCGCCGTGCTGATGATGGCGTCCATTCCCGCGGGAGTAGCCCAGGTGGATCCCGCCCTGCTGACGGAGGGCGTGGAGCTTGTATCGATGATATCCGACAGGATGATAATGGGAAAGTTCGTCGCCGGGCTGCTGCCCACCCTGTGGGCGGGGGTGGGCACGATATTTGCGGGGATACTGCTGAGCAACTGGCTTGGCGGCGTGCGCCACGAGATAAGCGACACCCTCCGGCTGGTGGTGCTCGCCGCATTGTTCCCGACGGTCTACCAGTTTACCAACATACTGATACACGGCGAGGGCTCGCTTACCCTGGTGCCGCCCCTGCTGGGCGGGCTTGCCGCAACCTTGGTTGCAGCCATGGTGCTCTTCCGGCGGTTCAGGCGGAGGGACGAGCAGCCCGGTGACTGACCGCGCAGCGGCCCGCGGGGGGGAATAGATGGACCTGCGCGGGGCCGCCCTCCACATGACGGGGCTGTACCGGCTGTACTCGAGGCGCCTCGAGGGCGAGATCCGCCGGGGGGACATACCCCGGCACGTGGCCCTGATACTCGACGGCAACCGCAGGTGGGCCCGGAGGAACCTTGACTTTTCGGGGGCGGGGCACACGAGGGGCGCGGATGCAGTAGAGAACCTTCTTGACTGGTGCGAGGAGTTTGACATCAAGATAGTCACGCTGTACGCGCTGTCCGCCGAGAACCTGGACCGCAAGGACGAGGAGCTCGACCTGCTATACGACCTGATCCGGGCCAGGCTTGAGAAGCTGTACGTTGATCCGCGGATCCACAGGATGAAGATGCGCGTAAAGGCGATGGGCAGAAAGGAGCTGATGCCCCCTCCGGTAAGGGATGTGCTCGACAGGCTCGACGAGGCCACAAAGGGGTACGATGAGCACTTTCTCAACATAGCGGTGGCGTACGGCGGCCAGGACGAGATGCTCGACGCGGTAAAAAAGATAGGCAAAAAGATACAGGACGGAGAGCTTGATGCCGACAAGATAGACAAGGACGAGATAGAGTCCAACCTGTACACCTCGCACCTGCCGCAGTCCTCGCCGGACATGATCCTCCGGACGTCGGGGGAGAAGAGGCTCAGCGGGTTTCTCCTCTGGCAGAGCGCATACAGCGAGCTTGTCTTTATGGATGTGTTCTGGCCGGACTTTAGGAAGATCGACCTGATGAGGGCGATTAGGATGTTCCAGAAGAGAAAGAGGAGGATAGGAAAGTAGGATGGGGGGGACAGGCCGGCAGGCCGCGGGCACGTGCACGGCCCCCAAGAGGGAGACGTCCGCGGGCGCGGTCATATTCAGGGAGGAGCGCGGCTCGCGCGTGTACCTGCTGTTAAACTACCCGTCGGGGCACTGGGACTTTGTCAAGGGGCGGATGGAGGGCGGCGAGTCGCCGCGGCAGACCATAGTGCGCGAGGCCCGGGAGGAGACTGGCATAGACGATCTAGAGTTTGTCGGCGGAATGGAGCGGGTGATAAGGTACGAGTTCCGGCTCCGCGGCAGGCCCGTCCAAAAGAAGGTGATATTCCACCTTGCGCGGACGAGGACCAGCAGCGTGACCATATCGCACGAGCACCGCGGGTACACGTGGCTGGGATACGGCGAGTCAATGAGAAAGGTCACATACGAGAACGCGCGGATAGTCCTGGGTGCTGCAGAGAGGCGGCTTGCGCGCCGCTCCGCGGGGCGGAGCCCCGCGCGCGGGCCCCGTGAAGCTGGCCGTGCAGCAGCGCACTAGGACTGCGTATCTTCTGCTAGCCTCTGCGCGGCGGCTGCGGGATTCCTCGCGCCGATTATGGTCCTGCCAACTATCGGGTATGCCGCGCCCGCCGAGATGGCCTCTCTCATGCTGCCGCCCTGGGCGCCTATTCCCGGCGAGTACACGTCAAGCTTGCCGCCTGCCCTGCGGGAGCAGTAGCGGATCGTCTCCGGGAAGGTGGCGCCCGCCACTACCCCGTCGGCGCCAGCCTCGAGGGCCCAGTCCATGAACACCTCGTAGAACTTTTTTCCGCCGCCCGCCCCCATCTCATAGGAGGCGGCGGCCCCAGGCGAGCTCATGTGGCAGAGGGCGATTACGCCCTTGCCGCGCCTGTGGGCTCCAGAGATCAGCTCTTTCAGCTCCTCTTTGCCCATTATCGGGTTGGCTATGACTGCGTCAAAGCCCGCACCCCACAGGGCGCCGGCCGCGGCCCTGTTGGTATTCCCTATGTCGTTGAGCTTTATGTCGGCTATGGCAAGCAGGCCGCGGCGCCTGGCGGCGCGGGTGATCTCGGAGATCTCTGACCGGCCCAGGGGCAGCAGCAGGTGCAGGTTCAGCTTTATCGCGCAGATATGCGGATGCAGCGCCTCGACATGCCTTGTTGCCCTGGATACGGCCCCACTGCCTGAATCGTAGTCGGCGGCAAGGACAATCGGGCCGCCTTTGGCTGCGGCCCGCCGGATTCTCTCCCTGAAGCCGCTCATCGCCGGCCTCTGCGCACGCCGGGATGCCTAGCGCTGGATCTGTTCATAGTCTACGAGCGGGTGCGTCTCCTTGAGCTTTATCACCTTGATGTATGAATAGCCGTGCTCGGATATGTTGTCGACAAATGATGGCTCGGCTCCATTGGAGGAGAACCTGATGAACGGCCTGCTGGGCTCCTCGTCGAGCACCACGTGGCAAAAGTATGACGCCCCCTCCTCGCTAAAGTTTACGAACACGCCGGTGAACCACCTGCCGCCCCTGGGAAACGCAAAGACGGGAAACGGGGTCTCCTCGTATCCATAGCTGAGCCTGGCGAGGCTGGCCAGGTCCTCAAGCTCTATCGGCTGGTACTTGTGGCCCTCGCCGTTGCCTGCCCTGAGGCTGTTGGGGAGGGCCTTTATCCTTACAACCGGCGAGTAGATCTGGCTGTTGTCGCCCGCCGCATCCACCATGCACGATTCCTCCCTGCCCCTCTTGAAGCCGTAGCAGATGTAATGCCCCTTGTTGTCGAGCGGCGTATAGTATATGACGGGCCTCTCCTTGAGCAGGTCCATCTGGACGGAGAGCACCGTCCTGCCCTCGAACTCGTGCAAAAACGAGACCAGCGGGGCCCTCTCTAGCGCGCAGACAAGCCTCGAGAACTCCAGTTCTGATCCAAGCTGTATGTACCTTGGGAGGCGATCGGTCTGCTCCACGCCCGGCGTGCCGGGCCGGCCAAATTAAACCTAACCGGGACGGCTAGGTGAGTATTTAGGTTTGGACATGAGAAGAGAATCATGACTAAGTGATTCACCTTTAAACTACGACACAAGCCCATGGATAAACTAATATATGATAACGATGTAACCATAACAACCGTACCCGAATCTTCTGCACCAACTGTGTTGGGGACGTAGGTGGAACGTGGGTGCGACCTTAATTTAATACCGACTTCTTTAGCGCTTCCACAAGACGGTCTGTTACGTCTATGGTGACCATGCCGGGTATATTGATACCATTGTTCCGGGCCCATGCGATGAGATCTGCAACAAAATGTGCATTGCCCGGATCGGCATTATGCAACCCATTTTCCTTTGCAAACATTCTACAGTCCCGATCGCACTGAAAGATGACATCACAAAGTTCGAGGTGGTGATCAACTATGAACTCCTGTATTCGATCACGCGACCTATTCCATACCAAATAATTGTATGCCTTGTAGATCTTTCCGGATGAGACACCTTTTTGTTTTATTCTCAACTGGCCTCTGACCTTATTAATTATATCATCTCGATTTATTGTGACAGCAAGTGCAACAACTTCTTTATTTTTAAGTTTTAGTTTGCTAATAAAAAATCTTCTATTTGTGTTGGTTTTATATCTCGTATCATGCCTCGGATCAGAATTAAAATTTTTCATAATCCGGTCAAATATTTCTTGTGAACCGACAACTATGCCCATAAATTTGTAATCACCCTCTCTTGGATTTCCAGAAACATCCATACCGCCAACAAGCAGCACATTAACTTGTTGCGGCTCGCAAATATATATTAGCTATGTGCATATTGAAAGGCGATCAACACAATCTTGTGCTAGCTGCACGTGTGTGTTTACCTCGCCCACCAAGAACAACCCCTCGCCCTCTCCTCGTCCAGCTGTTTCAGGGTTTCCTCTAGCAGGTCCATGTCCGCCCCGTGTTCCTTGATGACGCGGATGTTCTCCTTGCGTAACAGTGTGATATCGGAGGTCATGCAGATGCTGCGATCTCATAATCAATAGATCTTTTGGCTTGGGGATGATTATTTCGTGCCTAGCCTAAACACACACGGCTAGCCCTGCGCCGCGCCGACCCTTCTGTCGACTATCTCCGCCTTGTCGGGCCCCGTGCCCAGCATGGTAACGGGCACGCCAAGCCGCTCCTCTACCGATGCCACAAACGTCCTCGCCTCCATGGGTAGCTCGCCATACGAGGTGATGCCCTTGCACGCGGGGAACCGGACGTCGAGCTTTGTGATGGCCGCCTGCGTGGCCCCGTTGAGCATGACGGCCCTGCCGGCCAGCTCAAAGTCAAAGTCGGCAGCCCGTCTGGGCCTGCCGGTTACCGTGCCAAACTCGCCCCATCCGCGCTTCTCCACCTCCTTGTCATCCAGCTCGCCCTCAAGGGGTCCTGTGCCCACCCTCGTAACGTACGACTTGAAGACCACCACCACCTCGTCTACCCTCCTTGGGCCTATGCCTATGTCGGCGCATATTCCCGATGCCGTGACGTCCTTGGTTGTAACGTACGGGTACGTCCCGTGCCAGAGGGAGAGAAACGTCCCCTGGGTGCCCTCGGCGAGGATGGTCTCGCCGTCGTCGAGGGCTGTGTTTACAGCCCGGGGCACATCCTTGAGGAGCCGGAGGAGCCGCGGCTCGTCGCCTGCCAGCCGCAGGGTCCTCATGGCCCTGGCCGCGTTTGCGGGGCCCGTGCCGGAGCCGGTGCTCCCGATCCTCCCCTTCAGGTCCCCCCCGGAGTCGAGCTTTTTGTGCTCCTCCTCTATTATGCCGCAGTTGGCATCCACAAACGCCCTGCCCCGGACGCCGAACTCCTCTATCTCCGCCTTTAGCACGACGGGATCAATCACCACCCCGGGGCCGATCATCACCTTTGCATCCTTGTTGAGAAATCCACTGGGCAGCATCCTCACCTTGTACACCTTGTCGCCGTCCCTGATTGTGTGCCCCGCGTTGGGCCCCGCCCCCCCGCGCACTATTATCGAGGGCCCGTCATTCTGGGCCATGTGGGAGATGATCTTTCCCTTGCCTTCGTCGCCAAAGAAACCCCCAACCACTACCGTACAGGGCATGCCAAGGTGCGGCACCGGGGTTTATTTTAAGCAAACCACGCGGCGCTGTCCGCCGGGGCCCGGATCCGGGCTCAGGCGTGGACGGGGCCCCGGCCCGGCCGCGGCACATTGCAACAAATTATTAGTAGAGCGGGCGCGGTAGAATCGATGAGCGGGCACAACTATGCGGGCAGCATAATAGTGAACCTTGCCAGCCTGCCGGACTTTTTGCGCAAGCCCATACTGACAAAGAGGATGAAAGAGTTCTTTGCCATGGGCCCGGCCGAAAGGGAGGAGGTCATCGGCAACGCGCTAGAGGCGGGGCCCACCATACCGTTTCCCAACTTTGCAAAGCTGCTAAAGACCTGGCTTGAGATCCTGGCGTCGTTCCCCGAGGATCAGCGGGCCCTGCTCTTCTCCGGGTATGTGGACCAGGTGCGGGAGAGCCCGCAAAAGCTCATACCGTTCAACCTCGACGGCATGCTCGAGGTGTACCTCTCGCTCGCAGAGAATGAAAGGGGGACGATCTCCGCCACGGCCGGCCGGATACTCGGCGGGCTGGACGATGAGTCACGGCGGAGGGTGCTGCTGGTTATACCCGCCCGGGCTAGGGATCTTTTTGGTCTGTAGGCTCGTCGGGCCTGCGGTTCTCATCCTTGCTAAAGTCGACCACCTCGCCCTGGGTGGTTAGCACCCCGGCGAATACCTTCTCCTGCTTTTTTATCAGCTTGCGGTGATCGGCGACCGACATGTCCAGCTTCATCTCGTTCATGACTATCGTGCGGTACTCTTGCCAATCGTGCCAGCACTTGTTGCAGCACGGGTACTTTTCCGCCTGGGGGTGCAGCTCATCCCCATCGGGGATATCTGTCTTGCATTTTGTGCAGGTTCTTCCCATGTGCAGGCCCGTCCGTTGCTGTTAATATTTTTTTCCGACTCGCACCATGAGCGGGTCTGCCTGCACCCTGCCCGGGGGTCCCCGCGCCACTGCGGGGGCCTTCCCGCCCGCGGGGGCCATCTTAAAATACCGATCACCGGCGATTCCGCCTGTTGCAGTTCCTCCTCGAGAACATCCTGAACCTGACGGGGTTTCTGGTGGGGTTCTCCATAGGGGCCGTGTCATATGTGGGGTTCCGGAACACGGGGAGCCCGACACTGTTCCGGCTGACCCTCGCGTTTCTCCTCGTCGGCGCCGGCTTTTTTGTCATCTGGCTGGGATATGTAGCCGCGGACTTTGTGCTGCAGGCCGACCGTATAGAGCGGTGGGTGCAGACCCTCGGCATAGGAATACAGACCGTCGGCTACTTTTTCATAGCCTTCTCCCACAGCATCAAGTCGTTCTTCCCCAAGAACAGGTACCTCCGGTCGGTCGGGGCCATGCCGCTTATCCTTATCTCTACTGTCCCCATAGAGCACATACTCCGGGCCACCTCGTTCATACTGCTGGTATACGGCGCCATAGAGACCCTGCTTTCATACGCCGAGAACAGGAGGCGGGGGGCCATCATGGTCTCGCTGGGGCTCGCCCTGCTCTCGCTTGGCGAGTTCCTGGGCTGGTACTCGTTTGTATTCCCCGAGTCAGCGCTCAACTATATCTCGATAATGATGAAGATAGCGGGCCTCATCTCCCTCTTCATCCCAGTCAGCAGGGTGGCCATGACCCGGATGAAGTTTGACGGGCCCCCCGGCGGCATATAGGCCCGGTCAAATTCTTTTATCTTGTTTGTATAACGGGGAAAATGCCGCCCTTATCATGTGCGTGCCGCGTACGTTAGGGCGGCTTGGCGGTACACAGGACCCACATCCGGGTCATAGGCGAGATCCTGGACACGACCCAGGACGATGCACAGGCTGGCGGCACGAACGTTACACACCTGATAAGGGCGGCCAACATATCACATACTAGGATCCTCCCCATCCTAAAGCTCCTGGTCTCGCAGGGGCTCCTCGAACAGGTTGATTCCCGGGGGGCGTCCAGATACCGGCTCAGCACCTCCGGGAGGGAGTTCCTCCAGGCATACAGGGAGTTTAGCCGGTTTGCAGAGGACTTTGGCCTGTCCATCTGATTCTTTAGCATATCCTAGTACTGCGTGCGCGCCATGCCCGGCTCTCTACTGCGTATCATAATTCTATAAAATTGTGATATAATGTATAAGTCCAAACAAAATTGCCATAGTTATATATGACTAGGATAATCTATTCTGCACATGGCAGAAGCAGCAATGAGCGCATTTGGAGCCGCAATCGGCGTATCCGTTGCGCTGGCAGTAGTCACGTTCGCACTGCGTGGCAAGGGACACCCAGAGCCGCTGGATTAGCGGAACAGTCCGACGCACACCTTTTTCTTATTCCTTTCAAGTTTGCACGCGCCCGTACGGCGGGCCCCTGCATTTTTCTCAGTCTTTTCCCATTCCCATCAGCTCGGTGAGCGAGACTGACCTGCCCACCTTCTCCTTGGCGTAGCACCTGTTGTAGTACTGGCATGACGAGCACTCCTCCGAGGGCTCCAGTATGGGGACTTTGCCGCCCTTTAGCAGGTCGTTGAGAACACGGACCCTCCTCGCCAGCTCCTCGAACATCTTTTTGTTCTTGGAGAGCGAGAAGGACGTCTCTTTTCTGTCCCCTGTGATGTAGATTATCACCCCGTCCGTCTTGTCAAAGATCCACAGGCATGCATTGAGGAACAGCATGTCTGCCGCATGGGGGTTCTGGGGCGCTTCTGGCGCGGAGCGGTACAGTATGACGGAATCATCGACTATCATGTCCGCCCTGCCCCTCAGGCTTACCCCGCCCACGTCGTAGCCGCCCTCCTTCGAGCCGTAGCCGAGCTTGCGAAGGAGGCCGCTCAACAGGTCGTTGAATCCGCGCCTCTCTATGGGCAGCGGGTCTGTCCGGTCAAAGTACGCCCGCCTTAGGCACCTTACGGCCTCGTCGAGGTGGATCGTATCTGCGTCCTTTGCGTCTATGGGGGTGTCAAGCTCCCTGCCTATGGCGTCTATCGAGTTCTTGATTAGGCTGCGGTAGTCCCTGTCACCCATTGTCATGGAATATCACCCTACGAGCGGCTCAGCTCACCGCGTCCGTTATGAACCTTGAGATCCTGCCCGCAAATGCCAGCGTGACAAAGTGCGACCCAAAGCCCACGGCGGCCCCCGCCACCAGGCTTTCTGTCACATGGTATACGGCAAAGAACAACCCCAGCCCGGGCAGCGCAAAGATCATCGCAAGTATCGTGCTGACCCAGATCATCCGGGTCAGGATCTCGGGATCCACCCTGCCCCGGCGCGACGGGCCTATCATTCCGCCTCGACGACCAGCTTGGACATGGTTGTCTCGACGGGTATTCCATGCTCGACTGCAAACGCTATCGCGGCCATGTTCCTTATCTCGTACGCGGTAAGCTTTGTTATGCCGACGCTAGTTCCAGAGCTGAACATCCTCGTAAAGCTCGACAGCGCGCCCCTGTACATCATCATCTCGAACGAGCGCTCAAACTCGGTGATTGCCCCTATGCCGTCTTCTGCCTTGGGGGCCAGGTCCCGGTAGCGCGTGCCCTGCAGCTCAGCAAAGGCGTCCTTCAGGGTTCCGGCTGCCGCCATGCGCGCGAGCATCTCCCTCGGGGCGCTCGGCGAGTATGTATCCATCAGGTCCATCACCTGCTGCTCCCCGAGCCCCCAGAACTTTCCCCGGAGCACGCTGAGCAGGTTGTAAAAGTCTATGTCCATTGTGACGGGCCCCGAAAGATCCCTGTCGCCCGCCAGCTGCAGCGCGCGCCCGAGCTGCCTTGCCAGGGCCTTGTCAAAGTATGTGTCCATCACCTGGAGGTTCTCTGTCTCGTTGTATAACGCGACGGCCTTTGCGGCATCCTCTCCAAAGACAGTCCCCCCGAGGCTCGATGCGGCCTCGCCAAGGTCCTTGGACATCAGCGCCTTGAGTATCACGTCCCGCTGCCGGATAAGCTCCTCTGCATGCATGTTGACCCCTGCTTCTATCTCGTCCTGCGGCCTGCCCAGGATCTTGCCCTTTAGTATCACCTTTAGGTTGCGCGCCATGAACCGCAAAAAGTAGGCCTCGAGCACCTTGTTTCCGGCAGTCTTTGCTATCGAATAATGCACGTCGGCCAGGTGCGCCATCAGGACCGCCTCTATCCCCTCGGCGGTAAGCGGCTTTGGCACGTCCGATACCGCGTCGGAATACGAGGTGTTCTTTATCCGGGTGAGCAGCTCGTCGAGGTTCCTGGATTCTGCTAGCGTCTGGAGGTCGTCCCTCGAGAGCAGCTTGCCCCTCTGGCTGAACGACTTTACAGATGCGTAGACCTTCTGGGAGCCGGAAGCCATGACAAGCTGTCGGGCACCTGCAATTGATTTTAATGTTTAGTTGTATACACCCGGCACCAAGGCCGGCCTTGCGCCTACTCTCCCCAGTCCTCGGCCACTTTCTCGGCCTTTTTGAGCTCTATCTCCCCCCCTTCCTTCTTGACTATCTCATAGTCAGACCCGCAGTCGGGGCAGGATATTATCTCGCCTGATATGGCGTCTTTTGGCGGGTTGAGTACCGCGTCACACTCTTCACATTTCATGCTATCCCCGGCCCGTCTTTTGTAATTTATACTATTCTCTTTGCATCTGCCGGGGTTATACTATTCTTTCCAGAAAGCCGTCGAGCCTGGCCCTGCCTGTCTTGTTGCTCCCGGAATACCCTGCCATGAACTCTTTGAGGATCCGGACCTGCCCGTCGGAGGCGGCCTTTAGCCCCTCAAAGTCCAGCGGCAGCAGGTCCTCCCGCTCTCCCATACAGTATGACCTGACGTACCCTTCCAGCAGGTGGTGGGCGAACCCGGGAGCAGCCTCAAAGACTGTCCCGAGGGCCTTTTCCACGCCGGCGCCGCATCCGTCCCCGGCGAGGAACCTCTTCAGGTTCCCCTCAGCGCCTGGGATCTCCCCCAGAGAGAGGGAGACTAGCAGCCCGCTGGAAGTCAGGCGATAGTATGGTATGCCTTGTTCCTGCAGGGCCCTTGGGCCCCGCTTGAGCGGCAGCCTGCCCTCTTCTTCCACCAATCCCAGCGGGATCAGCGTCTCGTCCATATCCCTGAATATCCCTGAATAGATGTTCTTCCAGGCCTTGCCCCTCTTCCCCGCTATGCCCTGTGATATTGCCGTCCTCGTCCTGCCTGCGGGATTCGACTGGCCGGCAAGTGCTGCTATTATCTGGCGCTGCCTCTTGGCCTCGCCCGTCAGACTCCCCTTCTTGGTCTTGAAGGTATCAAATATGGACAGGTTTGGGCCGTTCATCGGTACATTACGCGTCAGGGGTTAATAAACCATGACATAATTCTTGTATTCCATGATATAATCCTGTAATAGATATTCCTGGTAAATACATTACAAAGCAAATACAGTTCCAATTCTCTTTAAATGACTATCGGGGACGCTGAAACCCAATGAAGACTAAAAACCACAAGTATGCCTTAATGCTTGTGGCAGCGGTGGCCGTTACGGCTACAGGCGCAATGTCGACAGCGTACGCACAGTCCGTAGAAGATGGTATGGATGGGTACGTCCTAGGTAACAGCGGAATCTACACCGGCAACCCCAATGAATGCTGGGTTGACAACGGTGACGGGACGTTCACAGCATGCTACATAGACACGGGCGATACTGGGTTCATGCTCATTGCATCATCACTGGTGCTGTTCATGACTCCGGGTGTGGCGTTCTTTTACGGCGGGCTTGCCCGCTCAAAGAACGCGGTCAATGTGATTGGTATGACGTTCGTGATAATGGGCGTCATGGCATGGCAGTGGGTCGCATGGGGGTACACGCTCTCATTCGGTCCCATAGACAACGATGCGAACATGTTCATGGGCGCATTGGACTATGCAGGCTTCAACCAGGTATCTCACTATGCACCATTGGGCGCCCCGACCGAATGTGACGGGGACATATGGTCCAATGCATACCAGATGCAGCAGATGAAGCCTGATGTGGCATGCAGCGATTCATGGCCGGGCACAGTGCCTCATGCACTGTTTGCGGCGTTCCAGGGAACGTTCGCGATAATCACGCCCGCACTCATAGTGGGCGGCCTGATCGACAGGATGAAGTTCAGCGCATTGATCATCTTCGTGCTCCTTTGGGGTACGTTCGTCTACGACCCGGTGGCACACTGGGTATGGGGCGGCGGATACATAGGAGGCGGAACACTGGACCTCGATCCGGATCTCTCTCCTACATTCGCGCTTGACTTTGCCGGCGGCACCGTCGTACACATCACTTCAGGATTCTCCGCATTGGCGGCCGCATTGATACTCGGCCGGAGGCTGGGATACGGCAAGGTGCCTATGGAGCCGCACAACGTGCCCATGGTCGTCCTTGGCGCTTCCATACTCTGGTTCGGGTGGTTCGGCTTCAACGCGGGAAGCGAGGTGATGGTCGACGGGATAACCGTAAGCGCCTGGGTGGTGACCAATCTTGCCACCGGCGTGGCCGCTGTTACATGGATGTTGATGAGCTGGGCCCATACGGGCAAGCCAAGCATTGTAGGTGCCGCAACTGGGGCCGTCGCCGGGCTGGTGTCAATCACGCCGGCATCCGGATGGGTCGGTCCCATGGCCGCGATCATAATAGGGATCGCGGGCGCCACTGTATGCTACGGCTGTGTTGCCTTCAAGAACGCGCGCAAGTGGGATGATGCCCTAGATGTATGGGGTGTCCACGGCATGGGCGGCCTTACGGGCGCCATACTGACCGGAACACTTGCCAGTCCCCACATATGGGACACTGGAGACGGAATAGGTGCCTGGACTGGCACCCCCGAGGGCTTTGAGCAGCAGGCAATCAGCATCATAGGTGCTGGAATCTCAATCGGCTACGCGTTTGGCGTGACGATTGTGATACTAAAGGTCATGGATGTAATATGGCCTGGCGGCATAAGGGTCACTCCCAAAGAAGAGGAGCTTGGCCTTGATCTCGCACAGCACGGCGAAAGGGCATACGTAAACGAGTAAACAAGCAAACTTTCTTTCTTTTTATCCATAACAGATTAACGGCGCCGTGCCCTGCAGCAGGCCATGCTGGTTGGCGCGGCGGAGCTTGAAGGAATGCTGGGCTCTGCGGATACAGTGGTGATTGATGTGCGGGACTTTGGGGAATACTCTAGCGGCCACATACCAGGCGCTGTAAACCTTGACCTCTTTGCATACCACTGGGCCGACACCAGCGCCCGGGGGATAGAGGCGTTCAACGAGCAGACAGTGCAGATGTTCACACACTGCGGGGTGGCCGGCAGAAAGGCGGTATTCTATGACGACGGCTCGGGCATGGTGGCGCCCCGGGGGGTCTGGCTGCTGGAGTATCTATCCCACGGGGATGCGCAGATGCTCGATGGGGGTTTCCGCGGCTGGACTGCAGGGGGCCGGCCCTCAGAGGCTGGCACAAACCCGTTTGATCCCCGGCCGTTTGAAGGCAGGCCGGATCCGGATCTACTCGCCGGCTTTGGATACATACGGGACAACCTGGGCCGCCTTACCCTGATCGACGCGCGCTCGCCCGGCGAGTTTGACGGCTCGGTGGTTAGGGCGGCCCGGGGCGGGCACATGCCGGGCGCCGAAAATATCGAGTACCGCCTCAACATGTCAGACGACGGTACATTTCTGCCGCGGGAGAAGATACGCGGCCTGTATCGCGCGCCGCTTGATGCGGAGATCGTCGCGTACTGCCAAGGCGCCTACAGGGCCGCCAACACCTATGTAGCGCTAAAGAGTGCCGGGTATTCCAACGTCAGGGTATACCTGGGATCATGGGGCGAGTGGGGGAACAGGGCGGGGCTTCCGGTGGATGGGCCCGTCAGCGCTTCCAGCTGACCGCGTTGTAGACTATCTCGGGGAGCAGCTTTCTAAACGGCTGGTTCCCGCCGTCGTACCATTTTGTGAAATACTCGTAGAGGTGGAGCCTGAGCGACTGTATGTATACAATGAGCCCCTCGATCATCATTATGCCCAAGTTGCCGCCAATTATCAGGGCGAGCGCACCCGGGGATTCTATTCCGCCGAGCGACTTGAACGCGTTGTTGACTGTAAGCAGCAGCGCCGCATGCACCAGCAGCATTATCCCTATTCTTGCATAGCTTATCGTGTGCGCCAGCGCCTCTATGGTCTTGCCCAGCAGCGTCTCCATTACGACGCTGGCAGGATCGGCCCCCTCCTCCGGGTGGGCCCTTGCGTGCTTCATGCCGCCGATTATCATTATCACAACAGAGGCTATGACCACCGAGATGGATATTCTTGTGATTATCCACACCTGCGCCCAGTCGCCCAGGAATATGGTCACCCAGGGGACCGGCTCCGTGTGGATTTTCGAGTACATGTTGATCACGTCGTATCCCGAGCCTATCGCGCACATCATGATGGCCACTATCCCGAGGTAGAGGGTGATGTTGGGGATTGCCTCCATGTACATTACCAGCTTCTTGCCCTCCTTGTAGAGCCTCCTTACCCTGAGCAGCATAGCCGCCAGCAGGTGCAGTATCCCTATGAACAGCGAGACCTTGAGGATGTTTATCACCTGCTCAAAGTTGAGCTCGGCCACGCTCATCACGCCCACCAGCCACGATACGGGGTGCAGTATGCCGCCTTCCTCGAGCAGCGACTCAAAGGGCTCCAGGTGGTCTATGTGGAATCCAAACGCCTCGCCGGATCCCACGCCTGCTATCGATGCTGCAGCGCCCGATATGGCAATCAGCATTCCCCAGCGTGCCAGGTTTCCCTGGCCCTTTAGCTTGAAGAGCAGCCCCATTCCCATCAGCAGCAGGCCGTGCCCGACATCGGCGAACATTATCCCGTAGAATATCGGCCACATGAGGGCTATCATCGGGGTCGGATCAAGCTCGCCCTTTTTGGGTATGCCCTGGCTTTCTGTTATCACCTCGAATGTCCTTACAAATCTGGGATTCCTAAACAGCGTGGGCGCCTTTTTCTCCTCTTCCCCGGGCAGGTCCTCTACGATGCTCATCCACTCGCCTGTCGTCTCCTTGAACTTGCCCTCAAGATTGCGCGGTATGTACCCCTGTATAACGGCGAACCTCCTTGTGCCGCCGGGCTTGCGCAGTGATTCGAGCACGTCCTTTGCAACCATGGCCCTCTCGTGGACGGTGAGCACCCTGCCCCTGATCTTTTTGGTCATTGCAGCAAGCCGCTTCTTCAAGGCCGCCTGCCTTGACTCCAGCTTCTTGATGGCTGCCTCTGCCGCCTCAAACGCCTTGCTGGGCACCTGGGAGAATCCGGCGGGTATGGTAAACGAGCTGGCGTTGACTGCCCTCATCACCCTGAGTATGTCGTCGGTATCGCGCGCATCGGCAAAGACCGCCACCGCGACGGTATCCTTGGAGTCCAGCTCGTACCTGTACATCGCGCTCCCCTCGAGAGACCTCTCAACCTCCGGATAGTCCGCCGAGCCGACGAGAAATATGTCGCCAAAGAACCTCTTCATGGGGCCAAAGCTCCCGAGATCCACGTCCAGCCCGCGGATAACCCGCAGGGCGTCCGTGAGGGTGCGGTGCTCCTCGAGCGACTTTTCCACCTCTTCGATCTCGGCCAGCAGCCTCGCTATCTCGTCTATTGTAACATGCGCCTCGCCCTCTATATCGGCGACCATCCTGGCCACCTCGTCGAGCTCGTACTCTTTTTTCTTGAACATCGTCCCCTTGAAGAGGATCTCCAGTATGCCCACGCGCGGCGGGATCCCGAGGCCCTTGACCACGTCGTCAACCGACTGGAAGACCTTCTGGGCCCTGAGCAGCAGGTCGTCTATCTCCGGCGTCACGGTCTCGTTCTCTGCGTCCACCTTGTGGAACCAGTCGAACTCGGCCAGCCGCGAGATCGCCCTGGGAGAGTCGGACCGCGGCAGTATAACGGTCCCCAGCATGAGATCGGCCACTACCAAGATACTGCGCCCCGCAGATTGTGAGTTTAAAATCTTTCCCGGCACGGGGCTCTTCCAGGACAAACTGATCTACCCGTATACAGTGTTAAGAAGTGGCTTATTCAGCAGTGTACCCGGCGACGAATTCTCTCCCAAACTTTTTGACGCCTGCGGGGTGCCGGACCGGCCTTCCCGGGACGGGACCGGTCTCCCCGGGGGCCGTATATCGGGAGGCCGGAGGGTTCTGTGCAGGCGAAAAAAAGGCCTTGGAGTTTGAGATTGAGGCGGGGCGGGCAGGGCTCGTAGGGCCCGAGCGGGTGCCCGGGGGACAAGCCGGGACGGACGTTTCAAGGGTTGGGCAGCCGGAAGCAGGGATACAAAGACGGGCATGACTCTACAGAATCAGAAGCGGATCAACCTAGATTGAAGAGCTTCAAAAAAGGATAAAAAAGTCGGATCCCTAGTTATCGGGAGATTTGAGGTCGAACGTGTACGTTACGTCAACGGTGTCGGTGCCCGTAGGGGCGACATCGGGAACGTCAACTGCCGCAAAGGCAAAGCCCAGGGTACCGCAGTCCGTAAGGTCTGGAGCACCGGGAGTAGGATCGTAGCATACGGCTATTACATCCACTGTCTCGCTGGCATCAATGTCAGTGCCAGTTGTAAACCTGAGTGGCCCTATTACTGCCTCGCCCTGATTGGTAGTGGCATCCACCTCATCATCTGTTATACATGCAAAGCTACCACTTGGTCCGTCTGGGCGTGGGTATGTAGATGCAGTGTCGCCCTCTGCTAGGTTGTTCGCAGATGCGTCCGCTTGCTCGCCACCATCAAAGTCACTGATACAGACGGTGTCAAGCCTCTGCGCGTCGGCCGTAGCGGGACCACTAGTAGCAAAGACTGAATGCAGTATGAAGGTCTCGCCGGCATCCAGCAGGCGGTTGTGTGTCACCGATGAGGAGAGTATCTCTCCGTCTCCGTTCCTCTGGACCACTTCTGCCATACCGTATGCGGTAATGTCAGAAGCCGGACTGGTGCTGAATGCACCTGATGGGGTCATCATCAGGGCAAAGAATGCCGCGAAGCCGATTGCCGTTGCTGTATACGTCGTCTTTTTGGTCGTTTTTGAAATCATGGTTTGGGCGCTGATTCATATGCTTATATGCTTTTTTGATCGGGCATGATGTCCTCCGTGTCTCCATACCTGTGTGTCCTTGGGCGGTTTGTCATGGGGCAAACCCTGCCCGGCCGGAAGGTGCCTCCAAGGCGGCATCCGGCCGTCCCCCGGGGCCCGATTATGACATTCCCGACCTTCTCCAGCTGCACTTTCCGACATACTGCCGGTAATCCCGCACCAGCCGGCCCCGCGGCGCGCCGGTTTTTCTTCAAAACATTAAAATCCATTGGCTGGCGGGCGGCAGATGATGCCACCCGATCCCCGGCTGGAGGCCGCCGTTGACAAGATACTGGACAGGACAGGAGAGGAGATCCTCTCGGGGCTGGGGGAGTCCCGGAAGGAGGCAGCCGAGGCTCTGGCGGGATCCGCCAAGACGCTCGAGCGCGAGTACGACCGGATAGTCGAAGAGGGCAGAAAGGAGGCAGACAAGATACACCGGAAGATAGTGGGCAGTGCGGACCTTGAGGCCAGAAACAAGCAGATCCTGCTGCTGGAGACGGCCATAGACCGGGTCCTAGAGAAGGTGCTTGCCAGCATCTCTGCCGAGAGGGGCCCGGGGTATCCTGATATGATAAAATCGCTCATCGGGGAGGCCACGGCCACGCTGGGCACGACACAGGTTGTAGTCCGCGCGGGCAGCCGGGACAAGGACGTAGTCCAGGCATCGCTCGGGGGATTTCCCGGGGCGGAGCTGGCACAGGAGCCCATCGAGTGCCTCGGGGGGGTCAAGGTCAGCTCAAAGGACGGCAGCATGACGCTGGACAACACGATCGACGCCCGTTTCGACCGCATGAAGCCTTTAATTAGGAAGGAGATCGTCTCCAAATTCGGTATAGGTATTTGAGATGACGGCACGGGGAAAGATTGTCTGGGTCAGCGGTCCTGCCGTCAAGGCCGACGGCATGTCCGAGGCCAAGATGTACGAGACTGTAACTGTCGGCGAGGCGAGGCTGATAGGTGAGGTCATCCGGCTCACCGGCGACGTGGCATTCATACAGGTGTACGAATCGACTAGCGGCCTCAAGCCGGGCGAGCCCGTCGAGGGGACGGGAAACCCGCTGAGCGTTCTGCTGGGGCCGGGCATCATAGGCCAGATATACGATGGGATACAGCGGCCCCTGAAGGAGCTCTCCAAAAAGTCCGGCTCGTTTATCGGCAGGGGCATAACCACCAGCCCGGTCGACATGACAAAAAAGTACCACTTTGTGCCTTCAGTCTCGGTGGGCGATGATGTCATACCTGGAACGGTAATCGGCACGGTCAAGGAGACCGACCTCATAGACCACAGCATAATGGTTCCGCCGGATCACGCGGGCGGCAAGATAAAGAGCATCGTATCCGAGGGCGAATACGATTTGGAGACGGAGATGGCCGGCATAGAGAAAGACGGCAAGACCATCCCGCTCAAGATGTACCACAGGTGGCCTGTAAGGCAGCCGCGTTCATACCATACAAAGTACGACCCGACAGTCCCGCTGATCACGGGCCAGCGCGTGATAGATACGTTCTTTCCCATTGCAAAAGGAGGGACGGGATCGATACCCGGCGGCTTTGGCACCGGCAAGACTGTCACCCTGCACCAGATAGCAAAGTGGGCCGACTCGCAGGTGGTGGTCTACATTGGCTGCGGCGAGCGGGGCAACGAGATGACCGAGGTGCTAGTAGAGTTCCCGCATCTAAAGGATCCCCGCACCGACAAGCCATTGATGGACAGGACCGTCCTTGTCGCCAACACCAGCAACATGCCGGTCGCCGCAAGGGAGGCCAGCATATACACCGGTGTTACAATAGCGGAATATTACCGCGACATGGGCAAGGATGTAGTACTGGTGGCGGATTCGACCAGCCGGTGGGCAGAAGCGCTCCGGGAGATGAGCGGGCGCCTCGAAGAGATGCCCGCAGAAGAGGGCTATCCGTCGTATCTTGCATCAAGGCTGGCCGAGTTCTACGAGAGGGCAGGCAGGGTGCGCGCACTTGGGTCGCCCGAGAGAAACGGCTCGGTCACACTGGTGGGCGCCGTCTCGCCGTCTGGCGGGGACTTTACGGAGCCTGTCACCACGCATACCATGAGGTTCATCAAGACGTTCTGGGCGCTAGACGCAAAGCTCGCATATTCCAGGCACTATCCGTCGATAAACTGGATGAACAGCTATTCCGGCTATCTGGCTGACATAGCAAAGTGGTGGGGCGAGAACGTCAGCAAGGACTGGCTTGATACGCGCAGCGAGGCGTACGGGATACTCCAAAGGGAGGACACCCTAAAGGAGATAGTCCGCCTGCTCGGGCCCGAGGCCCTTCCCGACGAGGAGAAGCTCATACTGGAGGTTGCCAGGATGATGAAGATAGGGCTGCTCCAGCAGAACTCTTTTGACGATGTTGACACATACTGCAGCCCGGAGAAACAGTACAAGCTGCTCAAGATGCAGGTGGACTTTTACAAGCGCGGCCAGCAGGCGCTCAAGGAGGGCGCGGAGCTTGCCGACATACGCGCAATGCCGGTCATATCGGGCCTGCTCAAGGCCAAGATGGATATCAAGGACGACGAGATGCCAAAGCTCGATGAGCTGGCGGGCGCCATGGACGAGCAGTACAAGGGCATAACGGGGGTCAAGGTGGCGAGTTGACCGTCGAAGGGGGAGTCCAGTACAGCAGGATAGCTGAGATCAAGGGCCCGCTGGTAATAGTCGACGGCGTGGAGAATGCCGCATTCGACGAGCTCGTCGAGATAGAGACCAACGAAGGCGGCAGGCGCCTCGGCAAGGTGCTCGAGATAGGAAACGGCAAGGCCATCGTGCAGGTCTTCGAGGGAACAACCGGCTTATCAGTGGCCGGCACAAACGCGAGGTTTGTAGGCAAGGTGATGGAGATGCCAGTGTCCCGGGAGGTGCTGGGCAGGATATTCGACGGGCTCGGCAGGCCAAAGGACAAGCTGCCGGACCCGATAGCCGACAAGTTCATTGACATAAACGGCGAGGCCATGAACCCCGAGCAGCGCGAGTACCCCAAGGACTTTATCCAGACCGGCGTCTCGGCTATCGACGGGATAATGACGCTTGTCCGCGGGCAGAAGCTCCCGATATTCTCAGGATCCGGCATGTCGCACAACATACTGGCCGCCCAGATAGCGCGGCAGGCATCGGTGGTCGGGACGGGGGACGACTTTGCGGTGGTCTTTGCGGCCATCGGCGTCCAGTACAGCGAGGCGGAATACTTTAGGAGGAGCCTGGAGGAATCGGGCGCCCTAAAGAGGAGCGTCCTGTTCCTCAACCTGGCAAACGATCCCGCCATCGAGAGGATCATCACGCCGCGTGTCGCCCTGACTGTTGCAGAATACCTGGCATTCGATCTTGGAATGCATGTCCTGGTAATACTCACTGATATGACCAACTATGCAGAGGCTCTCCGGGAGATCAGCGCGGCAAGAGAAGAGGTCCCAGGCAGAAAGGGCTATCCCGGATACCTGTATACCGACCTGTCGACAATATACGAGAGGGCAGGCAGGCTGGTGGGCAGAAAGGGGAGCGTCACGCAGGTGCCCATACTTACGATGCCTTCTGATGATATCACCCACCCGATACCGGACCTTACAGGGTACATTACAGAGGGGCAGGTCGTGCTGGGAAGGGACCTGTTCAGGCAGGGGGTCTACCCGCCGGTCAACATACTGATGAGCCTGAGCAGGCTGATGAAGGACGGCATAGGCGAGGGCCGCACAAGGGAGGACCACCAGGAGATCTCCAACCAGAATTATGACGCGTATTCGCGCGCCCAGGAGGTCAGGGCGCTTGCCGGGATAGTGGGCAAGGCGGGCCTGACTGATATAGATCTTAGGTACATGGGCGTGGGCGATTCACTAGAACAGAGGCTGCTCACACAGGCGACAGACGAGAACAGGACCATCGAGGAGACGCTCGGGATAATGTGGGATACAGTCTCGGGGCTGCCAAAGAACGAGCTTACCAAGGTAAAGGACAAGTATGTGGAAAAATTCTACAAGGGAAGTGCCTAGATGTCGTTTGGTCAGAATGTGGCGGCCACAAAGATCGAGCTGCTAAAGTACAAGCGCTCAAGCCAGGTGGCCGCGATGGTCCAAAAGATCCTAGACGACAAGCGCAAGGTATTGCTAAAGAACATCGAGGAGATGATAGACGAGGCGTCAAAGGCCAGGGGGCGGCATCTGGGACCCGCTCCAGGACATCTACGGGGCGGTAAGGGAGGCGTACCTGGCGCTGGGGACGGCCACTGTCGATTCTGTCGCGCGCTCGGCGCCCGCGGTCATGGAGGTGGATGTAAAGATCAAGAGGGTGGTGGACGTAAAGATCCCGGCGCTCTCCGTCTCGGAAAAAGGGGGCGGCGGCATGCCGTACGGCCTTGCCGACACCAACTCGTCGATAGACAGGGCGGCAAAGCAGATCAAGGAGCTGCTCCCCGGCATATGCAAGGCGGCCGAGTACGAGAATTCCATATTCAGCCTTGCAAAGGCGCTTGAAAAGACGCAAAAGCTGCTCAACGCTCTCGAGAATATAATAATACCCCAGTACCAGCAGCGGATCAAGTTCATACTGTCCACCCTCGAGGAGAGGGAGAGGGAGGAGTTTGCAAAGCTAAAGAAGGTCAAGGCGGCAATGGAGAGGAAGAAATAATGGTGCGGGAGGGCATAGAGCGGATGATCAAAGAATCAGAGGAGGCCCTCGGGCGCGAGCACGACGAGCTTGCAGATTCTGTGCGGGCGGACCTGCAAAAGTTCAAGGGAAAGGCGATGGACAGAGTATGACGAAAAAATATTATGATTTAAATATGGACAATAAAGAGGCTGGTCTGTCATGAAAACAGTTATGATTCTGTTGCTGGCCGCATCGGGAGCTTTCCTGACGGCCGGTTCTGTCGAGCTGGCGTACGCGCAGGGCGAGGGCTCCGGCGGCGACAAGCTGCTGGGGGCGGGCCTTGCGTTTGGCCTGGCTGCAGGCGGCGCGGGGATCGGGCTGGGCTATGTGGGATCCGCAGGCCTTGCAGTGATCAGCGAGAATCCGGCACTCCAGTCCAAGGTGTTCATCTTCATCGGCATGGTGGAGTCGATCGCCATCTATGGGATAGTGATGATGTTCATCATACTCGGCCAATAGCCGGGAACGAACACGATTTTTTGCAGGCTAGGTATAGTCCATGCGGCTGACGTCGAGGATCCGGCTGCAGTACCTGCACTTGAGGACGGGGCCCTCCCTGCTGGCGACATCCATCACGGATTCTATCCGCTCGCTGCTGTTGGTTATGCAGTCGGGGTTTGTGCACCGGAAGATCCTGCCTATCTCGTTGGGCAGGGCCACGCGGCGCTTTTCGGCGAGCTTGTAGTCGCGTATTATGTTGACAGTGGCGCTCGGCGCTATCAGCGCGAGCCTGTTGGTGTCGTCGTCCTTGAGGAAGCGGTTCTCCACCTTGATTATGTCCTTTTTGCTGAACTTGCCGCTGGGCACGTTGAGCGCCACCGTGATGAGGCTGCCGTCCCCGCCGTCTATGCCCAGGGCGGAGAGCACCTGCAGGCCCCTTCCGCCGTCTATGTGGTCTATGACCGTGCCCTCCCTGATCCTGCGCACTATGAGCTCGGATTCGCGCATGGGAATGATTTGTATATCTAATGTATATACCGTCCGGGGATGGCGGGCTTTTACGGCAGGGACATAATATCGGTCAGGGATCTGGACCGGCAGGCGCTCGAGGAGGTATTCCGGTATACGGAAAAATTCGTCAAGATGACGCCGTCAGAGAGGCGCTCTGTAGCGGGCGGAAGGACGCTTGGGTATCTGTTCTACGAGCCGAGCACGAGGACTCGGCTGAGCTTTCAGGCCGCCATGGCGTCTGCAGGCGGGACCTCTCTTGGCATAGCGGACGTCTCGTCGTCGTCGATACAAAAGGGGGAGAGCCTGGCAGATACGGTCCGGATGATGGCGATGTACTCTGATGCCCTGGTGCTGAGGCACCCGCTGGATGGATCGAGCAGGTTCGCAGCAGAGGTGTCCGACAAGCCTGTGATAAACGCGGGCAGCGGCACAGAAGAGCACCCGACGCAGGCGATACAGGACCTGTTTACGATAAGGAGGGAGAAGGGCGGCATAGACGGGCTCAACATAGGCGTGGTGGGCGACCTCAAGTATGGAAGGACGGTCTATTCGCTTTTGCACGCACTGGGCAACTATGACGTAAAGGTGAGCCTGATATCGCCTGAACCGCTCAGGATCCGGACGGATTCGATATATGACATAAGGACAAAGCTCGACTTTGCGGAATCAGAGAGCCTCGACGAGTATGTGGACGAGCTCGACGTGGTGTATGTGACCAGGATACAAAAGGAGCGGTTTCCCGACGAGGAGGAGTACCTCAAGGTAAAAGGGAGCTATGTCATCGGGCTGGACATGCTGCGCAAGATGAAGGATGGCGCCATAATACTGCATCCGCTGCCGCGGCTCGACGAGATCTCGGGCGAGGTAGACGGAACCGACAAGGCAAAGTACTTTGTGCAGGCTGAATACGGCGTGTATACCCGGGCCGCCCTGCTCGGGCTTGTGCTCAACGAGGGCGGCTTCTAGGGCCGCATGTGTGCCCCTGGGGACAGAACAGCCATTTCGTGCCTGCCGCCGCGCCTTTGCAGGGGGACAGTCCCGTATATGACGGCGTGAATGGTCCGGGAATGCCGGCTTTTGGTGCCTGCCGCCGGGCCTGCCCTGATCCTGCGTGCCTGAATGCAACACCGGGCTACTGCGCAGGGCCCTTGGGGGCCCATGTGTAAAAAGAAGATAACGGGTGCTAGTTTGCCTGTTGCACGGTGTTTTCCAGCCGTGCCTCGGACTGTAAAATGCTAATCTTTTGCAGCAGTTTGTCTCTAAGGGCCCTCGCGGCCTTCTTGGCCGGCTGGTCTGATTCCAGTCCTTGCAGTTCCACCTGTAAATCATTCCTGAGATCCCGGGCCACCCTCCTGACGGTGGGCCTTGGCACCCCAAGCTCGTCTACCACCTTGGTGTAGATGTCCTTTTTGTCGGTCAATCCCTTTTCGAGACAAGAGTTGATTGCTTTTTTGATTACCGTTCCCTGGTTTATGGCGTCATTAGATCGGTTCACGGGTTGACAGATTTTCCCGTTCTATATAACACTATAACTCCGGGGCGGCGATCTGCGGGCCCCGGCGCGGCGGCAGGGCCCCGGCCTGCAGCCGCACGCAGCGCGCCCGGTTTCCCCAGCGATCAGATGCCGTGCCGGCCCGGTGCGATCAGGTACAGCAGATCGATTGCGATCTATCTGCGGGGCCGGCCCGCCTGCGCCGACTCCAAAAGATTATTATGATAAAATAAGGGCGGGACATCAGTGACCAGTGTAAAGATAGAGACCAACCACGGAAAGATAGTATTCGCTCTGGACCGCGAGGCGGCGCCCGAGACTGTGCGCAACTTTGAGAAGCTGGTGGGCTCCGGCTTTTACGACGGCACGCTCTTCCACCGCGTGATCCCCGACTTTATGATACAGGGGGGCGATCCGAACACCAAGGGGACAGACAAGCACTCGTGGGGGACGGGCGGCCCGGGGTATTCGATAAAGGCCGAGTTCAACTCCCGGCCCCACAAGAGGGGAGCTGTCTCTATGGCCCGGTCTACGGATCCGGACAGCGCCGGCTCGCAGTTCTTTATAGTGGTCAAGGACAGCCCGTTTCTTGACCGCCAGTACACTGCCTTTGGGGAGGTCTCCGAGGGCATGGATGTAGCCGACAGGATAGTTGCCCTCGAGAGGGACACCAACGACTGCCCCCACGAAGAGGCCCGGATGATCCGGGTCACGCTTCTGGAATGATCCTAGGACTAGCCGTAGCCGTCGTGCTGATACTGGGGGCGGGTGCGGCCCATGCCCAGCTGGGGATAGGCCAGCCGGCAAACGTGCGGAGCATAGACGTGACGATAGAGGATCTGGACCAGATAAGCGTGGTCCACGAGGTCTCCCGGGGCGGTTCCGCCCGGTATGTCGAGCTGATCGAGGGGACCGTCTCCGATATAGAGGTGGTGGACGATGAGGGCAGGGAGGTCCAGCACGGCGTCTCAGAAGGCTTTGGCGGCACGACCGTGGCCATCTTCTCGGGAGGGGAGGCCTTTGTAAAATACACGCTGTCCGATGTGATGCATACAAAGCACGACACGACCTGGTCGTGGCCGTTCCTGTACACGTCTACAGTGACCTTTCACTTTCCGGAATCGGTGGACCTTGTATTTGTCAACGAGACTCCAGTCTACTTTGAGGGGGCAAGGTCGTTTAACTGCCACGGCTGCAGCGCAGATCTTGAGTTTGTGCCCGGCGAGGGGCGTACCGCCGAGACAGCCACGTGGGATGAGAGGGAGTTCGAGGTGGAGGTGTGGGCGTCGACCGAGATCGAATCGTTCCGGTTCGACCAGCCCTCCAAGAGCATAAGCTATTCATTTGATGATACAGAGAGGTGGGTTACATTGATCATACCGCAGGAGCTCCTCTGGGGCCCCTACCAGGCGTCGTTCAACGGCGAGAAAATATTCACGCACGTCTTTGAGCTCGACGAGGGGCGCCATGGCGTAAGCCTGAAGCTTGACGGCGCGGGCACAGCCTCGATAACCGGGGCGTCTGTCGTGCCGGAATTCCCGCTTGTTCTGCCGGTGCTGGCAGTTGCAGTATCCGCCGCGATACTGCTAAGGCACCGGGGCGTGCTCAGTCTCCGCTAGACCCGCAGGAGCAAAAGCCGTATTCATCTATGCGCTTTTCACATACGGGGCACTTTTCGCCATATTCTACCTCCCACGCCTCCTTGCCGAAGAGCTTCTGATGGTCGTCTATCTCGTCGGGCACGTCGCCTGCCACGCGCCCACTAGGGCTATATTGATTATAAACCGAGCGCACACATGGCTGTATGCGGGTGCCACTGCATAAGGTGCGGCAGCATCAGACTCGAGTCGGCGCGGACAGGTGAGGTGGAGGCCGACGGGTACTGCGACATGCACCATACGTGCCAGGACTGCAACGCCCACTTTGACCACCTTGAGGGGACCGTCTTTGACAGGTGCGAGCAGTGCGGGTACGCGGGATAGCGTATACGCGGGATAGCGTATACGCGGGATAGCGTATACGCGGGATAGCGGGCATGCAGGATAACGGAACGCAGGATGGCGGCCCCGGCCTCCGGGGCATCTAACTCAAAACTTTTACACACGTTATCTGGATTTTTTTCCACCCGGGTTAAAAAGACGGCCGCGCGACTGTCCGCCATGAGGAACTCCAGAAAGGCCATAATCATAGCGCTGGTGGCTGGGCTGGGCATATTCGGCTATACGCAGTATGCATCGGCCACGCAGATAGGGGTCGTCATCACGGAGAGCCGGCTGGTGGCCGAGGGGGCAGACGGCTCGACCTACGACCTGATGCTGGAGTTTGAGAACCCGTCGCTGCTGGTGCTGACCGCCGGCGAGACCGAGTTTACCCTGACTGCAGACGACCGGCGCATAGGCGACGGGACGCTCGAGCCGTTTGTATTATCCGCAATGGACAGCACGGAGGTGAGCGGCACGTTTCTGATAGAGGACGAGGATGAATACGAGGGTGACCCCGAGGTCCGGATAAACGGCGTGACCCGGTACGACGCGCTGTTCACGTCGATAGACGTACCGTTCGTATACTATCCCACCGCCGAGCAGGCAAGGGGATTTATACACACCAGCTAGAGCGGCCCCGTGCTGACCGTCTTTGGCTCGACCGCCCTTGATACAATAAGGACCCCGGCGAGGACCCTCCAGGACGCACTTGGCGGCGCCGCCGTATACGCAGGCATCTCTGCGAGCTTTTTTGTGGATGCGGGCCTAGTGGCGGTGGTCGGCGGGGACTTTCCGCGGAGGCACCGCAGGACGCTTGCCGAATATCTGGACCTGCGCGGGCTCTCGACTGGCAATGGAAGGACGTTCAGATATGACGGAAAATACGACGAGACTCTCAGCACCCGCAGGACGCTCAAGACGGAGCTCAACGTGCTGGAGGGCTTCAGGCCGGTGGTTCCCGAAGAGTACCGGGACTCGAGGTTCGTCTATCTGGCAAACAATGATCCCGTGCAGAACGTCTCCATACTGGAACAGTTTGACAGGGTGAAATTCTCCATGTGCGACACGATAGACTTTTGGATCTCTACAAAGAGGGAGGCCGTCAGAAAGATGATAAGGTCGGTAGACGCGGTGGTCATAAACGACGAGGAGGCCAAGCTGCTCACAAAGGAGCACAACCTGGTCCGGTGCGCGAAAAAGATGATGAAGTGGGGCGCCACCTATGTGATAATAAAAAAGGGCGAGCACGGCTCGCTGATGTTCTATGACGACGTGATATTCCACTCGCCGGGCTTCTCGCTCGGGGATGTAGTGGATCCGACAGGCGCGGGGGATTCGTTTGCGGGGGCAATGATAGGAAAGCTTGCTGCGGGAGGCTCCGCCAGCTTGTCATCGGTAAAAAAGGCGGTCGTACAGGGCAACGTGATGGGCTCATTTGCTGTCGAGGGGTACGGCCTGTCCCGGCTGTTGAGGCTCAAAAAGCGGGACATTGCGGCAAGGATGCGGGCCTATGAGAAGATGGCCCGGTTCTAGCGCGGCCCGCCTGTCCTGATCCCAAGGGTTTTATTGTTTCGGGCACCCCGGCCGCCCGGTGGCGCAGTCAACAGGGGACCGGCTGGAGTCGATCTTTCAGATGCAGAGGGAGTTTGCAGATACTACAGACCTGTCTAGATACCCCAAGGACAGGACGGGGAGAATCTCGGCGCTCTGCACGGCAATAATGCACGAGGCAGTCGAGCTGCAGGCCACCACCGACTGGAAGTGGTGGAAGAGGCCGGGGCCGTTTGACGAGGCGGCAGCCAGGGAGGAGCTGATTGACATCTGGCATTTTGTGGTCCAGGCCTCGCTTGAGATGGGCATGGATCCCGACGATGTTTTGCAAGAGTACCGCAGGAAGAATGCGATAAACAGGGACCGGCAGAAGAGCGGCTACTGAGCGGAGCGGACCAGCCTGCCTATATCATCAAGGCCGGTCTCGCCTATCGCGTCTATGATATCCACCCTGCCCCGGAAGAGATCCACCTCGGCCTGGCCCGACTCCAGCACGGGATGGGGGCTGGCAGAACCGGCTATCCTGCCACCGGGACCGATGCCGTTTTTGTGCAGTTCCAGAAGCGAGTGTCCCGCCAGGTGCCCCCGCACCTCCCTGCCGCAGAGCACGACAGTCCTGATGTTCCCAGAGTTTGCCGAGCGGATTAGCGCGTCTATTCCCTCGTTCTCCGAGAGCAGCCTGCCCGCCAGGGCTATCTCTTCCATCAGCTCCGAGCCTGCTATCCTGTCGAGCAGGTCCATGCTTGAAAGAGTGCAGACTGCGACAGTCGATTCCGGGTTGCCAAGGTGGACTGTCCCGCGCACCGGGATCAGGATCCTGCAAGCCTCTCCCAGGATCCGCTCTACCGCGCTCAGCGGGCTGCACCCCTGATTATCCGGGCCATCCCCTCCAGGTCGCGCCGGGTGACGCCGGGGTGTATCGGCAGCGAGAGCACCCTGCCTGCGGCCCGCTCTGTTGCCGGGAGCGACGTCCCGTCCTTATAGTACGGCATCCTGTGGACCGGGACGGGATAGTACGCTGCCGCCCCGTATCCGGCCGCGTTGAGCCTGCCCATGAGCCTGCCGCGGCCCCGGGCCTCTATCGTGTACAGGTACCAGTTTGCACGCTCGCCCGGCCGCTCAGACGGCGTCAGCACGCCGGACCCTTTGAGCAGTGCGGCAAGCGCCCCCGCGTTTCTCCTGCGCTTGCTGAGGAACCCCGGCAGCCTCTTGAACTGCTCTACTGCTATGGCGGCCCCCACCTCGGGCATCCTCAGGTTCATGCCCGGCATCCTCGTGTCGTTTCCGCGCACCATGCCGTGGTTTCTGATCATCCGCAGCCTGTCCCGGATTCTTTTGCTGCCCGTCACTACAATCCCCCCTTCTCCCGACGTCAGCACCTTTGCGGGGTACAGGCTGTAGCATCCTGCATCGCCGATCGTTCCCGCGTGCCTGCCGTCAAGGGCGGAGCCGAGCGCCTGCGCGGCATCCTCGAGCACCGCGAGCCCCGACTTTCTGGCGATCCTCTTTATTTCGCCCATCGGGGCCATTCCCCCGTACAGATGCACGGGGATTGCCGCCCTGGACCTGCGGGTGATCTTTGCCTCGAGGTCTGCCGGGTCCATCGCGTACCCCCTGCCTATGTCCACAAAGACGGGCTTTGCGCCGACCGTGGCCACGGCGTTTGCGGTTGCCACAAAAGTAAACGACGGCAACAGTACCTCGTCCCCCTGTTTCACGCCGAGAGCTAGCAGGCCCGCCTGCAGTGCGGCGGTTCCGGAGTTGACCACCACTGCATACTTTGAGCCCGTAAACGATGCGGCGGCCTTTTCGAGCTCCTGGACGCGCCTGCCGCCCGCGCTGCCGGCGGAGGTCAGTGCGCCCTCCTTCAGCACGGCTGCAGCGGCGCTTAGCTCCCTCCTGCCGAGCAGGGGGGCGTTTATGGGCACCCTCACGCGTGCGGTGCGGGCGGCCCCGCTAATAAAACCTCTTTCCCGCCGCACCCGTGAACTCTTATATCTCCGCGTGGGGCCGCCGCTCGATGGCAAGCCGGCACCTGCAGGAGCGCGGCAGGGACTACCGGGTGTTTCTGTACATATTCTATACGAGCGCCGCCATGATGTGCTCGATAGCCGTCTACGGGGGGTATGCAATGTATGTCGACTGGGCGGAGGACGGCTCGTACGTGATGGGCGAGGTGCTAAACACGACGGTCATCCCGTTTGAGAACTTTGCGCGCCTGTCGACCTGGCTGTTCTTTTCCACCATAATGAGCTGGTACTGCGTATCCCGCATAGGGTGGAAGAGGACTGCCGGCGACAAGATACCTGGAGTCCGGATGCCGCTGCTCCAGCTCATGCTGCTCGGGTTTGCAATAATCTGCCTCTACGAGGTGCTGTGGAACTTTACCGTCCTCAACGCGCAGATAGCAGCCGGGATAGCGGGCGGGGCGGTGCCGGATATTGACACGCTGACCGTCGCATACCCGGATGTTGACCGGCCGTGGAACCTCATATTTGCCACCAAGATATTCCTCTCGGGGTTTTTGATAAGCGCGCACGCGTTCTACCTGAGCACTAGGCCGCGCAAGAGCCCCAAAGACTGATCTATCCCCTTCTGTTCACGGTAAGAGTCGAGCGCACCTTGTCCGCCCCCTGGACGTTCCTCGAGAGGAACTCCTTGAGCTTCTCCACGTTTGAGGCCTCCACCTTGGCGAGCAGGTCGTAGGCGCCGTACGTTTGGTCCACCCAGAGGACCTCCTCCATCTCCTTGAGGGCTCCTGCCACGTCCTCCTCGGCGCCAAGGTCGCACTTTATCAGCACATATGCCACAGTCATACGGGCCCCCCGCATCCGGCATATTTCAAAATAACCCCCGCCCCCGCTGCCAACAGTTTATAGGCTTTCGGCCGCACGCCCGTAGAGGATGGACACGTGGGGCAGGATGGAGCTGGTGGGGAGGCCGCCCACCGAGGAGATCGTCACCGAGGATGAAATGCACGAGCTGCTCGGCTCGGAGGCACATCCCCGGCATTACATAGGCCTCGAGATCTCGGGATTTCTGCACCTTGGAAGCCTGGTCAGCACGGGCTACAAGGTAAACGACCTGGCAAAGGCCGGCGTCGACTGTACGATATTTCTTGCCGACTGGCACACCATGATAAACGACAAGCTCGGGGGCGACATGGACAGGATCGCCCGGGTGGCGGACTATTACAGGAGGGCGTTTGGGGCAGTCTGCCCCACGGCCGAGATTATCACCGGGACTGATCTGTACGACGAGCACCCGGAATACTGGACGGAGCTTGTCCGGTTTACAATGCACATGCCCCTGGCCAGGACAATGAGGGCCCTTACGATAATGGGAAGGTCGGAGGATGCCGAGAAGCTGGACCTTGGCAAGCTGATATACCCCGCCATGCAGGCAGTCGACATCCACTTTCTGGACGTGGACATTGCCCATGCGGGGATGGACCAGAGAAGAATCCACATGCTGGTCCGGGAGATCTACCCCAAGATGGGCTGGAAGGTCCCAGTGGCACTCCACCAGAGGCTGCTCCCCGGCCTTTCGCGGCCGGCGGACAGCTCCGCGCCCGCCAAGATGAGCAAGTCCGACCCGGGCTCGGGGATATTCATGCACGATACATCCGACGAGGTGCGCTCAAAGATAAGAAAGGCCTGGTGCGAGGAGAAAAACACAAAGAACAACCCGCTTCTCGAGATAGCGCGGCAGATAATATTCCACGAGAACAAGACCATGGAGGTAGAGCGCCCCGAAAAATTCGGGGGCAACGCAAGCTATGCGGGGTACGCGGAGCTCGAGGCGGCGTTCGGCTCGGGGGACCTGCACCCGTCGGACCTAAAGTCGTCGGTCGCCCGGTATGTCGTCCCGCTGGTGGAGGGCCTGGCGGACAAGGCCTCGCCTGGCGAGGAGATCCGGGGGATCATGGGTTCCCGGGGCTAGTGCCCAGCGTATACTTTGACTTGTATCCGCGTGGGTTGATCATAAGATCCCTGTAGCTGTAGGTCGACGAGTTGCCAACTATGACCGTGCACGTCATGCCGAGCATTTCGGCGTGCTCTTCGAGGCTGCCAAGGTCGGTCATCACGACAGACTGCGCGTCCCTGTAGGCGCCCTTTATTATCGCCACCGGGGTCGACGGCTTTCTGTGCTTTAGCAGTATCTTGCGCGCCTCGGCGAGCTGCCGGACCCGCTTCTTGCTCGCAGGGTTGTATATCACCGTCACAAAGTCGCCGATGGCTGCGGCCTCGACCCTCTTTGCTATGATCTCCCACGGGACCATCAGGTCGCTCATGCTGACTACGGCAAAGTCGGTCATCAGGGGGGATCCAACTATGGACGCGCAGGAGCTGAGCGCCGAGACCCCGGGTATGACCTCTACATGCATGCCGGATGCAGGGTCCCAGCCCTGCTCGGCTAGCGTCTCGTATATGAGGCCGGCCATGCCGTATATCCCCGGATCGCCGCTCGATACAAGCGAGACCGTCCGCCCGGACCTGGCAAGGTCTATGCACTGCTGGGCGCGCTCGACCTCCTGCGTCATGGCATACCTGTGTATCTCCTTGCCCTCTATGAGGCCGCGTACCAGGCCTACATACGTCTCGTACCCGATTATCGTGTCGCTCTCCTCGATGGCCTGTTTCGCCCGGAACGTCATGTGGTCCTGGTGCCCGGGGCCTACCCCCACTATGTACAGCCTGCCCTCCATGATCCCGCAGGGCGCCGGCACTTATTTTATCCTTTTAGGGGATCTGGCCGGCATGTGATCTCCACGAGATAGGGCTGTCTTCAAAGTATCATTTTGAACGCGGCCCGTTGGGCGGCTTACAGAGGGGGGCAAGAAACCCCAGGCGTACTGTGGGGCCGAGGGGAGCAAGAATGCAAGAAGAGGGCACTTGAGCTCGAAATTGACATGTTGGAGCAGTCAGACATGCATAGAAAACTGGTTGGAGAAATGAAGCGTGAGCTCAAGCAGTTGGAAAATGAATAGGCCATACTATGACTCCTGTAACAAAGACACATCCCGTCCGCACATGCGGGCAAATACAATTTCCTTTTATTTCCTGCAGGCCGTTCCGGTATTACCCAGCTAATAGGTACGGTTATAATTCAGATTGTTTCTTATATCCACATGAAACTTGATACCAACATAACATCTCTTACACCCGCCATACCGACGAGCACCTCGTTGAGGATCACAGTTCCCGCGGGCATGTCAAAAAAACCCGGCTTGCTTGGCGGGGGCCGCACAGAGCGGGACATGGACAAGGCAAACAACAGATGGATGGCAGCCGCAAGGAAGGCTGGCGGTTAAAATTGATGAAGAAACAGTCCATAGGCAATATGGACCGCAACAAGCTTGACATCAAGATTCAGAAGGGCCTTGACGGAAGACGCAAACAGGCTGGCAAGTTCGACAACAAGGCGGCGCTAAAGTTTGTGGCAAATACATGGATAAACAATACATTCGGCAAGATGAGAACCAGCCTGGCGGTGGGCAACGCACGCAGAGTCAGCGGGCAGTGGAAAGTCGACATACAGGTGGATGGCACCAAGAAGGTGATAGGCCATGTAAACATAGATGATGAAATGAAGATAGCGGACTTTACGCCCATAACTGTGATGAAGAATGGCGCAAGAAGGAACAAGGCCCGCCTTGGGTCTGATATCGTGCATGGCGATGTGAAACTGAAAAAACACCGCATGTCATGCGCCGACAGCATGGTGGAGTGTGCCAAGTTAAAGGACAATTCGGTGGACCTGCTTCTTACAGACCCGCCATACGGGATAAGCAGTCCGTATGCCACTGAAAGGCAGATACCGCGCCGGGTGCGCAAAAATGGCGGGGACTTTATCATGCCGAAGGGGGAGTTTGGAGAATGGGACCACGATTCTGACCCCGCCGCATGGACCAAGGTCGTGCTTCCAAAGATAAAGGGGTGGGCCGTGATATTCTGCGCCCATGTGCAGATAAAGGATTACACGGAGATACTGTCCGGGAATGGATTCGTGGCGGTAAACGCTCTGGTGTGGCACAAGACGAACCCCGTGCCATTCAACCACAAGTTCAAAATGCTCAGCGCCTGGGAGTCGGCCGTGATGGGCAAGAGGCCTAGCACCAAGTTCAACGGCAAATCCGTTCACAACGTCTTTACGTACAAGTCTCCGTCCCCGGCACAGCGGATACACCCCACGCAGAAGCCCCTCGGCCTGATGGAGGAGTTAATCCAGCTTATGAGCGACAAGGGGGACCTGGTCCTAGACCCGTTCGGGGGCTCCGCCACCACCATGATTGCAGCGATGAACCAGAACAGAAAGTCGATTACCTATGAAAACGACCCCAAAATGTACAAGTTGGCATCACAGCGCGTCAAGAGCCACCTTGGTTCTTACGAATGAACCCGCTTAGTGCGTTTCTACAGGCTGCAAAATCATGCCATCCGCGGCACGCATGAGGGGGCTTGGGGGGGCTCGCACGCCACTTCAGGCAATCTCTGAGCCATCTAGGGGCCAGTCGAGTTTCCGGAGGCCTGTGAATTCATCCCTCCGTCTTCATCTGCTTGGTCATCTTCTGCCGCATCCTGGCCGCCTTCATCCGCGCCGTCTTCTGCCATGCCCTGGTCATCTGCCGCATCTGTGCCCTCTTGCATCTGGAACGGGTCCACCAGCGGGGCGTTGATTACATGCGCGCTGTTCAGGGGCCTGGCTGCAGCCACGGTTATCACCTCGCCCGGCTCTAGCGCCTCTATATCTGCCACCGTGCCCAGTATGGCCGCATCCGACGGGTCGTCCCAGCTGACCAGGAGGGCGCTCCAGATGGGCGTATAGTTGTCATCGTCCCTTACTGTAGAGAATACCGACGGCTGGAAGCCCAGCGGGCCCGGGCCCCTTATCCCGTTGTTGAACTGGTATACTGCTGCTGCCGCTGCTCCTCCTGCGAGGTCCTCAAGCGCGGGCGAGTCTACTGCCCCCATCATGCCGGCGGGCCCAGCCGGTGTGGCGCCCGTTATAATGTGGTATACGGTCCTGCCGTCGGGCCCCCACCCCCTGTGCGCCACAAAGGTTACAGTCATGTTGGCCTCGTCGAGCGCAGCCAGCTGCGCCCCGCCGTACTCGGAATCGCTAGTAATCTCGGCGCTATCCCTTACGTCCATCTGTCCGTCGGGCCACTTTACATGCGGCATGTTGGCCACTATTCCGGTATCTTCAATCTCCACCCTGCCGTCTTCTTCGGCGCCGAGCACCTCCTCTGCAGAAGATAGCATCTCCGGGTTCTGCCCGAACTTCCACTCCACCTCGTTTACCCTCCTGAGCGGGCTGTACCCCCCGGGCTGCCCGGGCGTATCGGTAAAGACATCATCCTGGTATCTGCCCGACCCGTTGCCCTCGACGCCGTTCGTAAATACATACACGTCGGATAGTGCGGGCGCGGTGGCGTTTGCAAGCAGGGGCGAGAACGCCACATCCCATCCGATCCTCTCGGACGCAAATGCCGAATACTCTAGATCGCTGGCATCGGTCAGCACATACAGCACGCCCTCCCCGCCATACAGCCCGTGGACCAGGGGCATCTCCACCGGGACGCGGGCCCTTGAGAGCTTTAGCGGCGGGGCCTCCTCTTCTATATTCACGGTCTGCACGACCACCTCGGTGAGCTGCCCTCGCATCCACCCGTCCACGCTGACCGTGGCCGTAAACCCGTCTTCTGCGTGGAGCGCAAGCGCCGAGCCCGTAAACTCAGACGAGCCGGAGGAGGCGCCCGGCCCTATGAGAGATACTGCAAAGTGGTCCTCCCCGTCTACCGTCCAGACGGCCTGCCCGCCGGACCCATCCCCGTCTATCCTGTGGAGCACCATCACCTGTACCGGCCCGTCGGCCGCATAGGTCATCGAGCCGTCATAGAGGGTGCCCTCGTTGGGGGAGAGTATGATGGCCATCTGGTCGCCCCCGCGGTCCATGCCGGGATCCGGCGATGATTCAACCGTCTGGGTAAAGTGCATCTTTCTTGTCACGCCCGCCTGGGCGGGCTGGTCTGCTGCAAGGGTGGCTGCCACTATCGCGCCAGATGACAGGACCAGCGCGGCCAGGATTAGTGCTGTCTTCAACGCCCTACCGCGCGTATAACGCCTTAAATTTATTGTCTAGCCGCCGGGCCCGTGCAAAAACAGCCGCACCGGTTGTTTACAGGCACGGATCAGGCACCCCCGCCAGCCCTGAATGCGCGCCCTCAGCCTGCAGCCCGGCCGCCCGGCGCCCCGAGGCCGAACTCGTCGTGAAGGGCCCTTACCGCCTCCCAGCAGTCGTCATCCCCTACTACAAACGCCAGGTTGAGCTCGGAGGAGCCCTGGGTGATCATCACCACGTTGAGGCCCTTGCTGGCTGCCGCCCCAAAGACCCTGGATGCAATCCCCACCGTCCCGCGCATGCCGGATCCTATCAGCGCTACAATCGCCACGTCCGGGGTGACCTCGAGCTTTTTGATGACCTTGCCCGCCAGGCCTATCTCCAGCGCGTCCACCGCCCTGTCCATGTCGGATTTTTTGATGACAACGGTGATGCTGGACTCGGACGGGTTCTGCGAGATCATCATCACGTTTACGCCGGCGCCGGCCAGCGTCGAGAATATGCCTGCTGCGGTGCCGGCCTCGCCGACCATGCCGCCGCCCCTGATGTCGATTAGCGCGTTGTGGCGCAGCGCGCTTACGCACTTGATGGTCCTGCCCGATTCTGGCCCCGGGGACGCGGTGACCAGCGTGCCGGGGTTTCCCGTGTTGACGGCGCTCCTTATCCTCATGGGAATCCTTGTGCCCATTAACGGCTCAAACGTCCTCGGGTGGATCTGCTTGGCGCCAAACATGGCCATCTCCACTGCCTCAGCATACGACACCTCGTCGAGCACCCTGGCCCCGCCCACAACCCTTGGGTTCGCCGTCATCAGCCCGTCCATATCGCTCATCAGCCAGATCTCGTCGGCCTTTATGCTGGCGCCCACCGTCGTGGCGGTATAGTCCGTGCCGCCCCTGCCCAGCGTGGTGATCCTCCCGTACTGGTCGGCCCCCACGAATCCCCCCACCACCGGGATGACGCCTTCCAAGAGCAGCCCGCCTATCTTTTTGGATACGCGCAGGCCTGTGGTATCCATCAGCGGCCTCGCACCGCCAAAGTTCGAATCGGTTACAATGCCCGCCTCGTTTCCCGCAAGGGCCTCCGCCTTTCTGTCCCGCTCGCTTATGGCTGATGCGAGAATCTCCGACGAGAGCCTCTCACCGAAGGACAACAGATAGTCCGACGAGCGCGGCGTGACTTCTCCGAGCAGGGCCATCCCGTCTATCAGCCCGTTGAGCTCCGCAAGAGCCCCGTCGAGCGCCGCCGAGAGCCTCTCCCTGTCCTCTTCTACAGAGACCGCCCCCTCGGCCAGCTCCCTCGTATACCGCATGATCCCGTCTGCTGCAGCCCTGGCGCCCTTTCCGTCTCCCTTTCTTATCAGGCCTGATATGCCCATGAGGTTGTCTGTGGTTCCGCTGGCGGCCGAGCAGACGGCCACCACCTCGCCCCCCTGCGAGGCCACAAATGCCGCGGCGTCCCTTATCTTGCCGGGCTCGTCCATCGACGTCCCCCCGTATTTTATGACCAGCCTCAAACTGCCGCACCTGCAGTACCTGTTCTCAGCTGCTGACCCGCGGGGCCAGGTAAAAGTGGATTCTTCCTATGTTGGCCACCTTGAACTCTACCCTGAGCGGCTTTGCGTCAGAGAACTCGCAGGTGACCGAGCCTGCCGCGCCGCCGACCGCCCTGACTATCGGGTTGAGGTACTCTAGACTGTACGTGCCCTCTGATTCTTTTTTTACCTTGAGCGCCTCCATGCTGTCGTCGTCCTTTTTGACGTCGATTGCAGCCTCGCCCGAGTCCCCCTTGCCGGCGAACTCGACGCCTGTCGGCTTTGCCTTTATGGTAAGGTAGTCCGAGACGACCTGCACGTCCCCTAGTATCTTTTCAAACGATGTAGTGGCCAGCTCTATCTTGGCATCATAGCTTATCTTTGGGAGTGGAGTATCGGTGGCGGAGCTCTCTATCAGCCTTATCTTGTACTTTTTGTTGGAGCCTATATCTATCAGCAGCATGCTGTCCTTGGAGACGCTGATGGTTATGCTGTCCTTTTTGTCGGCCCTCTTGATCAGCTTTGTAAACTCGTCTATCCTGACGCCGAACTTTATGTTGCTGTCGCACTCGTACTTTTCAAAGGCCGAGTTGGGCCAGGATATGTCGATCAATGCCACGTGGGAGGGGTCCATGCCGCGGAAGGTGATCCCCTCGGCGGTGGCCACAAAAGTGGCTTCTTCGACAAGGGTGGAGATCGCGGAGATTATAGCCTTGAGATCGTCCGATCCGCTCGTCTTTGCAGAAAATGCCAACCTGCAACGGCTGTTCTACGGCTTTATTAAAAGTCTAATGCCTAGGGCTGATCAGAGCCGCGAGTGCGGGGATCATGCATAGGATCTCCACGTGTGGCTGCACTTTATGCACCGGTAGAACTGTGTCGTGGGCTCGTCGGCACTCCTGGTCTGGAGCATCCACCAGACGGCCTCCCCATGCCCGCACTTTTCGCACTCGATCTTGATCGTAGACAGGAGCTTCTCGTCCACCGGTCCGTCTAGCACGTTGATCTCGGGCGTGCCCTCGGCAGGCTTTGCCTTGGTGGGCCCGCGGGCCGCGGACTCTGTGTATCCGCACTTGGGGCAGACGGATGCGTCGCCGTTCTTTCTAAGCCTGTCTTCGCACTTGGGGCAGAACCTCATTTGTCTACCTTGATCTTTGACTTGAACAGTTTCTCCAGATCGCCAAAGGTGCTGACGGATGCATCAGCCGCATCGGTTATCGCCTTTACGGGGCTGCCGCTTGACGTGTTGACCCTCATCCAGATCTCGCTGGTAAGCTGGTGCTTTAGTATGACGCCTGCAAACTCGATCCCGGACTTTTTGAGCAGTTCATGCTGCACTATGTACAGTATGCCTATGTCGGATTCCCTTATGGAGAGGTTGGCCTCTTTCTGCGAGGCGCTGACCAGCCGGGCATGCATGCAGCGTCGGGGCGGAATAGCGGATATAAATCAATCATCGTGCCCTGCGTGGCGCCTGTCCCCCGGCCGGTGATGGCGCCAATCGGGGTCGGATACGCTGGCACCATATCTGCGGGCGCGACAAGGGACCGGGCATGTCGCCGGCGCCCGGAACGGTGGGGCATGCGGAGATACCCCGCACCTGCATAATCGACGGGGTGAATCTAAAATACCTGCTCATGTTACATGTGGCATGCCGGGACTGATAATACACGGTGGCGCGGGCAACCGGGGCCCCGATGACGATAAGAAGAGGGCCTTTATGCGAGACATGGCGGCCTCTACATGGAAAGAGATAGGCGGCGGGCTTGGCGCGACCGATGCGGCAGAACGTGCGGTTGTACTCATGGAGGACAGCGGCCTGTTCAACGCAGGTACAGGGTCATATCCCGCACAGGACGGGACCATCCAGATGGATGCAGGCATAATGGACGGCCAATCCCTCGAATGTGGCGCGGTGGGCGCCATATATGGAGTAAAAAATCCCGTCACCGCGGCATCGGCCGTAATGAAGAAATCAGAACACTCGCTGATGGTGGCCGAATGGGCCCTCGAGTTTGCCCTCTTGCACGGGATTGCCCCGTATGAGATACGGCCCCGGGAGATTTCCACGGAACCCGGCAAGTTCGGCACGGTCGGAGCGGCCGTACTGGACAGCCGCGGTGGCACGGCCGCAGCCGTCTCCACCGGCGGAACCGTCTCGAAATTGCCCGGCAGGGTGGGTGACTCGGCCGTGGTGGGTGCGGGATACTATGCGGACAGGGCGGGGGCGGCAGTCTCCACCGGCGACGGCGACATCATAATGAAAGCGGGCATTGCAGGCAGGTGCTGCAGCTTGATGGCAGGCGGCATGGCCGCCCAGGAGGCGTCGAAAACGGTCATCACGGAGCTGGGCCTGTTTCCCCGCGGCAGTGGCGGGATAATATCCATCGACGGCAGGGGTTCCTTTGGGGCCACGTTTAACACAAAAGCGATGCTGCATGCGTACATCAACGATACAATGGACGAACCGGAAGTGTCCGGTTAGATTTCAATTCATATCTTTAACATCTACGATTAAACCACTTTTCTCAAAATGACCTCGGAACAAATAATAGTATTCCTCACCCTCATCGGGGCTTTCATATGTTATATTGAGTTCAAAGTGATACATATTACCGCAGTACACCTCTTTGTGATCCTCTAAGGACAATCTCAACACGTAATGAATGTGCTCTCCTGGTCCCAACGATCCATTTTTTCTTTGGCTCAGTTTCTGGTTTATCACACTTTGTTCGCCATTTTTTATTATGCCCCCTCCGATTGATGACTTTATGTTGACTGCAGGCAAGGGCCCCGCGTTTGTAATTTTCATCATGAGCTCACTGAATGTTGGGTGTTGTTCTATCCTGTATGGTCTTTCATCTTTAGTCCTACTTTGAACCATGATTGGCCTTACTCGATGGCGCACTTCCCGTTTTGCCACTCTTAGCTGCTTGTTTAGCTGCCAGCCGGTGTATACGGTGGCGATTATGGCGATTGACACTATTCCCATGCTTACGACGAAGTTCCTAAAACTACCGTCATCGATTCTGTCCAAGGATTCCCTGATCTGTCTCAGTTCGTTGATCAGTTCCTGTTCGTTCTGGCTAGTATCACTCTGCGCCACGGCCGTTCCAAAAAATGATGGAATTAATAAGGCTACCACTAACACCCCGAACAATATTCGGGCGCCGCGGTACACATCCCAGTAATCTAATCGGTCAGGCCGGCGCGGATGGCCCTCCTTGCAGGTACCTGCATTCCAGTAGAACGCCGCTCCGCCAGCCGACGGACACACGCCTACCTTCGGTAGATCAACGGGCCCTCATCAGGTCCGTCGTCAAACTCCCTCTTTATCCTCGGGAACAGTGAGCGGCCCCTGTTGCCTGTCTTCTGTGATTTCATACCTGACCTGATTCGCCAAAATTATTATATATCATCTTGATACTATCAATACTATAGATACTATGAAAGGACTGGAGAATCTACGCATACAGATAGCCCCCGTGGGGTTTGAGATCGACCGGATTGTGATTCCAGCCAAGCGGCTCAAGGCAGACAGGCTCTACCTCCTGATGCATTCCAACCCGTCGGCGGACAAGGCTACGTCGTACGCCGGCAGGATAAGGGAAGCACTGGGGCCGGATATTGAAGTCCGGGATATCTCCGCAGATAGGTCCAACCTCTTCGAGGTGATAAGGACAGTCCGGGAGGTGCTGGAGCTTGAAGAGGACGGCACGATATACGTCAACGTGGCATCGGGCTCAAAGATACAGGCGCTCGGGTGCATGATGGCGTGCATGATGGCAAAGGACAGGCGGAACATACGGCCGTTTTATCCCGAGGCGGAAGAGTACGCGGGTTTCAAGGGAACGCAGCAGTCGACGGGCGTCGGGGAGATACAGCAGCTGCCCACGTTTGAGATCCACACCCCGCGGGCCGACCTGATCCAGGTGCTGGGGATAGTAAGGGAGAACGGGGGCAGGATCACAAAAAAGAAGCTAGCCGAGATCGCCGACGAGAAGGGCCTGGTAAAGATAAACGCCAAGAAGGACAACTACTCCCAGGTAAGGTATACAACACTTGACAAGAACATCATACGGCCGCTCAAGGACCAGTGGAACCTGATCAGCGTGAACAAGGTGGGCAGGAACCACCACGTGGAGCTCACAGAAGAGGGCAGGAACCTCTCCGAGTTCCTGGCATGATTATAGTCAGCCCAGGCTGGAGATGAGCGGTACTATATCCTTGCTTATGCAGGTGATCATCGGCGTGTCGACTGCCACATAGCGCGAGACCTCGGTCTCCCTGAGGTCCATCATCAGGTCCTGGAACTCCTTGAGGTTGTCGCACTCGAATGCAAGCATAAAGTCCTCGTCGTGCATGCCGAGCGAGTACGTGGTATTCAGGAGTATTCCGGGGTACTTTTGGCCCACCCTTATGTGCTGGTCCATCATCTCCCGCCTCCGATCCTCCGGCAGCAGGTACCACTCCCTTGTCTTGGTGAGGGGGTAGACTATCGCGTACTTTCTGGGGGGATCGCCTGCCACGACGGGCAGCGTCCTTGGGACCTGGGTGTAGATTGACGTGCGCGTGCATGACAGGTACGTCATGGTGGGAAGTATGTACTTGCCAAAGACGGTCAGGTACAGCCTGGAGACTGCGTCCTGTATCTCGTCGGCGCTGCTTGCGGCAAGCCAGAACATAAAGTCGGCGTCCGCACGCAGCCCCAGGGTCGAGTACGACCTGAACCTGATGCCTGAGTTTTTTATTATATTCTCGACCTCCCTTGCGGATTCCTCCTTGGCCAGGTCCGCCATCCACCTCCACTTGGAGTCAAGCTTGTAGAACGAATGGCTGATGTAGTAGGTTGGCTCATCCGACATGGTACACATCGGCGCACGCCTTATTTAAACAAAAAACCCCGCGGCCCGCGGGGGGCAACAGGATCCGAGCCTAAGGGCCGGCCCCTGCAGGACGGGCGCTTGGCTGCGGGGATGGCCCGCGGAAAAGCATCATACGGGAGTGGGCATCTGCTGCCGGGGGGCGGCCCGCACGCCGGTTTGCAGAAACAATATTTAATCGCGTGGGGGCGGATCCGTGTTGAAGATACTGGCGGCGGTACTCGTGGCACTGGTGGCTGTTCAGGCGGGCGCGGCCTCGGCGCAGCAGCTTGGGGCCTTTACCAACAGCCTGGTGTACAGCGACGGGCAGCCGCTGTTCGTCTACGGGACGGCCACGCCGGGCGAGAACCTGGTAGTCAGATTGTTCGCCCCCGACGGGACCATAGCAAAGTTCGACCAGATAACGGCCGATGATGACGGCTCGTTCAACCACGTGCTGCTCACTTGGCCCGAGTCGTCCACGGGCTTTCCATACGGGACGTATACGGTGGAGGTGATCAGCGCCGTGCAAGACGGGCTCTCAAAGTCGATCGACGTCAAGTTCACCTCGAGCACGGAGCTCGTCGACATCCCGATAGAGCGGCGGGTCAGCACCACCGTCTTTGCCCCAGAGACCTCGGGGATAAACACCCCCATGCGGATCTTTGTCCAGACCACCAGCGACGGGCTTCTCATAGGCGGAGACCCGTCGAACCTACTGGATACCACCCACGTCCACCTGCCCAGCGGAAACGTTGAGGACCTGGCAGGATCGTTCCAGACGCTCCATCAGGGGCTCTACTTTGTGGACTATTCCCCAGACCAGCTCGGCACGTACGTCTTCCACGTGGTGACCTTCCACCAGGGGACCGTCTCGCATGGTTCTGCCGCCACCAACGTGCTGAGCCAGGACATCGGGGGGATATCCGACCAGATAGTCCGGCTCAACACAATACTTGACGAGACACTCGAGGAGCTCGACCGCCTCAACTCCGAGGTATCGGAGTTCGGCTCCGTGCTCGAGACCGCCAGCGAGAATATCGACGACAGCGTGGACTCGGTCTCGTCATCTGTTGCCAACATAGAGGAGGCGTCGCTGCAGCTCAACTCGCTGCTCTTTCCCGTCATAGCCGTCATCAGCATAATAGTGGCGCTCCAGATAGTGATACTTGCCCGCAGGCGCTAGATGTTCCGTGCAGCCGCGGCATAGATGGTGATCAAACTGCTGATGTTTGCGCGCTAGATGTTCCGTGCAGCCGCGGCATATATGGTGATCAAACTGCTGATGTTTGCGCGCTAGATGTTCCGTGCAGCCGCGGCATATATGGTGATCAAACCGCAGATGATGATGCCAGAAGCTAGACGTTCTGGACTACCCAGTCGTAGCCCTTTGCGTCGAGCTCGTCCGCGAGAGACGCGCCGCCACTCTTGATTATTCTGCCGTCGTAAAAGACGTGCACATGGTCCAGCTTGTTGAGGAACTTTAGTATCCTGGCATAGTGGGTGATCACAATCACAGTAGAGTCCTTGCCGGAGACCTCGCTTATCGCCTTGGCCACGGACTGGACCGCGTCCACGTCGAGCCCTGAATCGGGCTCGTCAAGTATCGATACGGTCGGCTTGAGAACGGCCATCTGGAGCACCTCGGAGCGCTTTTTCTCGCCCCCCGAAAAGCCCTCGTTGAGGTATCTAGACAGGAACTCGTCCTTGAGGCCCACCTGCTTCAGGTTCTCCTTTAGGTATTTCTGGAACTCCCTTACCGTGATAAAGACCTCCCTCGATTCGCCCTGGAGCGCCTTGCTCAGCCCGTTGTATGATGTCCTAAGAAAGTGTGAAAAGCCCACGCCGGACACCTCTGTGGGATACTGAAAGCCCAGGAACAATCCCTTCTTTGCCCTCTCGTCGGGCTTGAGTTCCAGTATGCTCTCGCCGTCGACTAGTATGTCGCCGGAGGTGACCTCGTATTTTGGGTGCGCAAGGAGCGTATACGCGAGCGTGCTCTTGCCGGACCCGTTGGGCCCCATTATCGCGTGCACCTCGCCCTTGCTCGTCTTGAGGTTGACCCCCTTGAGGATCTCCTTGCCGTCCCTGCTGGCGTGAAGGTCCCTTATCTCAAGCTCCGTCATGTATAGTACCGCGCATGTTTTCTATATATAAGAGACGGATTTTAGCTGATCCTAATCCTGATCGTCGCGCCGGAGCGACGGCTTTAGGGTAATCTTGAACTTTGACGATTCCAGTATGTCCCTGCACCTCGCCCTGATTGTCACCTCGGTCACGCCGGCGGTCGCCGAGACGTCCCGCTGCGGGACGTTCTGGCCGAGCAGGACGGATGAGACGTACAGGTATGCGGCGGCCATGCCGCTTGGCGCCTTGCCGTCCCCGAGAGTGCCTCCGCCGGTCTTGGCGGCGATCTCGAGGGCCAGCCTCTCTATGCGCGCGTCCGTCTTTGTGACGTTTGCTATCCTCGATATGTGCTTGTCCATGGTTATGACCGGGGCTGGCTCTGCGCCCATCTCCATTACCATGGTCCGGTAGTACTTTGCGGCAAGCTTCGATGTCGCCTTGACGTTTCTTGCGGGGCAGGCGTTGCCGCAGATCTCGTCTATCGACCTTACCACGCCGCACCGCTTGCATGCCATGTATACCGCCGCGACGGACATGCTGGCCACCGATCTTCCCTTGACGTCCACCCTGGCGTCAAGATTGCGGTATATCACGGATGCCGTCTCCAGTATGTTTCTCGGCAGCATGGATCCCTGGCAGATCTCGCCTATCTTTGCGAGCACGTTGGCAAGCCGCCTCTCGCGGGGCGTGGAGACCCTGATTCTTTGCTGCCACTTTCTTAGGTTGTTCATCTGCCCGTTTACCGCGGGGTTTATCCTCTTGCCGGAAAAGTCGGTCCTGCTTGCCGCTATGTCCGTGGTTATGCCAAGATCGTGCTGCGCGTATGTGGTCATCCCCGTGGCGCGCGCGAGCCTTGCCACTCCATCTGTGCCGCCGCCCGTGGGTTCTGGGCCGCGGTCCTCGAGCTGCTCGGATATGACTATTCCGCAGGACGAGCAGACAGTCTCGCCGTTCTGTGCATCATCCACAAGCGCGGACTTGCATTCGGGGCAGCCCTGGGGCTCGAGCGCGCTCATCTCCTCCCCCCTGCGGGCCCGTCCTTTGTAAAGACGTCTGAACCCGCGCTCTTTTTTGTATTATTGGTTAGCAGCGCAGCCGATGCCATGGGGCCCGATACCGGCCCTATGAGCTCCATGACCCGCGCAACCTTTGTCCCCTTTGAATCGTATAGAACCTGGCCTTCCGGCAGCGCCGCCTTGAGCCGGATTATCGCCCTGCCGCTCCCTGCAATGTGCATTATGCTGCCTGCGTTCTTCATTCAGATGGATGGGATCCGTGCCATTATCATACTAGCGCGGTCAACATAATTTGCATTTCGAGCTATATTTTGCGCCCCGCTCACCCCTTTTTGGAGCGCCCCGCCCTCTTAGATAGCATGCCTGACGCTATCCTCTCCAGGATGCGCCCCTTGGGGGGGCTCTTGGGGACTGCCACGTACCCGGACCTCACGTACGGCCGCCTCGGGTGCCTTGCGCCCTCGTTGCTCTCCGAGACCTCCAGGCCGGCTGCTGCAGCCGCGTCTGCAAGCTCCTTGAATGACGGGTCGAAGACGCACCTCTCCCTTCCGAGGCGCCTGCCCTTGGACCTTGTAAGGTTCTTGTTGAAATAGTCCAGCCAGACCACTACGTGCTCGTAGTCCTTCATGGGATCACTGCACGGGGATTATGGGGACTGCGTTGACCGCGCCGTCCTGCCCCGGCCTTGAGACGACCCTGCACCTGCCGTCCTCGGTTTCCAGGACCGCGCCCCTGGTTATCACGCCCCGCCTCCGGTAGTCGTTGTTGGTCGGGTTCTCCAGCACTTTGACGATCTTGCTCTTTTTGACCTTGGCGCCCTGCACTGCCAGGTTGACAAAGTCTATCGTCTTGAGCGCGGTCTTTGTGCGCTTGCCGCGGACCTTCCTCGTCACGGTCTCCTGCGCCCCGGAGAGCGCCTCGTTTGGATACCTGTCAATCTCGTACTTTCTGCGCGTGCGCAGGGGGTGGCGCCTGCCGCCGGTAAGCTTGCTTGTGGCCAGGTTCTCGACGCACTTTCTCATGCTGATCCGCCCCGGCACTCTAATTTATACAAAACGCCGGTGCGTAAACGGGCCTTCGGCCCTCATGGGCCCGGGGCGCCGGTCCCGGCAGGTACGGGGGCCTCCGCGGTGCGCCCCCGGGGGGCCTTTCTCATCCTCCGGATAAGCTCGCGCTTGAGCTCGTCCGGGTCTCCGCTTATCCCAAAGTACTTGCGGAACTTGTCGGTCGTGCTGTAAATCCTGAACCTTCCGACGCTCTGGTGCGAGACAAAGTCGAGCTGCCTGAGCTCCTTGACGTGCGCGTACGCGCCCGAGCCCCTCGCCTCTACTAGCTCCTTTGACGAGATCGGCTGCTGGAGCGCTATATACGAGAGCGTCTTGAGGGTGGCCTTTGGCAGCATGGGCCTCGACGCGTACTGTCTTGCGGCCCCGCTGTATTCCGGTTTTAGCTGGAACACGTAGGTGCCGTCGGGCAGCATCGCCACCTCGAGCGCCCTGAAGACGGACTTTGTCCTCTTCATCAGGGAGAGCAGGATGGATGCGGTTTTGGTGCGCGACTTTGTGCCCGACGCGCGCACCAGCTCCTCCATTGACAGCGGCCTGCCCGCGGAATATAGGGCGGCCTCTATCCCGGCCGATGCCTCGTCATCTCCTCCGCGGTCCCGCCTGCCTGCCATTTTTTACTCGCCCCGGCCGTCCGACAGGGTGATCAGTATGTCCTCGCCCGACTGCTCCAGCCAGACCCTGCCGTCCCTTGCCATGAACAGCACGGCAAAAAAGCACCGTATGGCGTCCACCAGTTCCAGGCCTGATGTTATCTCCCCCAAGAGCCCGCTGCCTGCCTTCCGGATCTTGGACTCGATGAGCTCCTCGTACCTGCCTATTACATTCTCGAGCGTATTCATGACGTCGCGAAGATCTGGCACATCTGCAGGCTCAAAGCTGGGCCTCGGCTTTCTGGTGCCGGGGTTTGCTATCGACCATATCAGGCTGTTGAGTATTCCCAGCAGCTCGTCGAGGGTCACCGGGTACGTGGATTCGTGCCGGTACGGCATGCTTATCGGGTCAACGTCCACGCTGGCCCTCCTGGAGTCCGGCCCCCTCTCCATCGCCATCCTCTGCAAGGCGAATATGCTCTCGACCTTCATCCTGTATATCAGGGACGAGGAGAGCGCGGCCATGCCGGCAACCTTGAGGTCCCGCTTGCCGGACCTCTCGAGGATCTCGACTAGCATGTCGAGGATCTTTACAAGATCGATCTCCCAGACGTCGCTCTTTGCTATCGATGACGGGTTGAACAGTATGTTGACGGGCGCCTGCGATATGTCCCCCGGCTTTTCACCGTCCATGCGGCAGGTCCGCCACACAATCTAATAACACTTGCCGCCACCCGCGGCGCCGGGATTTCATGCACTGCAGGACTCTGCAGCAGCCGGGGCCCCTCAACAACTTATATTGTTAGGCGGGGTCAGCCCGCCCGTTGAAGGCCGCGCGCATAATGGAACCGGGCAAGCCGCTCGAGGTATCCGAGCTTGAGAGCCCCTCGCCACGCGGCGAAGAGGTGATAGTCAAGGTCACATCGGCCGGGGTATGCCACAGCGACCTGCACCTCTGGGAGGGCGGGTACGACATGGGCGACGGCGAGTTCCTCAAGGTTACAGACCGGGGGATAAAGTATCCTGTAACGCCGGGGCACGAGATAGCGGGCACCGTGCTCGAGGCGGGCCCCGACGCAAAGGGGTTCTCAAAGGGTGATCCGGTGCTCATCTATCCATGGGTCGGCTGCGGCAGGTGCCCCGCGTGCAGGGAAGGCAGCGAGAACCTCTGTGATACGCCGGGATCCGTGGGGCTCTTTCTGGACGGCGGATATGCCGAGCTCGTCCGGGTCCCAAGTTACAGGTACCTTGTGGGAATAGACGGGATCGACCCCGACGGCGCCACCTCGCTTGCGTGCGCCGCGCTCACCGCGTACAACTCGGTAAAAAAGGCCGATGCCGCCTCGCCGGGCTTCATAGTGGTGATAGGGGCAGGCGGGCTGGGCCTCATGGGTGTCCAGATAGCAAAGGCGGTGACAAAAGCCAAGATCATCTGCGTGGACCTTGACGACAACAAGCTCAAGATGGCGCGCGAGATGGGCGCCGACTTTGTGGTCAACTCCAACGTGATAGGCTCGGTCTCTGCAGGCTCCGGGAGCGCCGCGCAAAAGATCATCTCGCTGTGCGACGGCAAGGGCGCCGAGAGCGTGATCGACTTTGTAAACTCGCCGCAGACGGCACAGATGGGCCTTGCGGTGCTCAGAAAGCGGGGCAGCCTTATTCTCGTGGGACTCTTTGGGGGCAAGATGGAGCTCTCACTGGTCACTATACCGCTCAAATCGATAACCATCCAGGGCGCCTACACGGGCAGCTACTCCGACATGAAGGAGCTCGTCGAGCTGGCAAGAAAGGGCATCATAAAGCCCAAGATCACCCGCCGGTACGGCCTGGACGAGGCAAACGAGGCGCTGGGCGATCTCAAGGCGCGGAAGATCAACGGCCGCGCCGTGATCAACCCCTAGGTAGTGCGCATTACCGTGCAGTGAGAGTCTTTACGAAATCAGACACCCGGTGTAGAAAGAACATCCAGACCGTGCACCGGGGTTTTGTCCATGCAGGCGGGCTGCATCCGGCCGACAAGCACCGAAAGCGCAGTCCCGCGACTTCATGGATCAGGGGGCCCGAGCATCTTCCGGACTCTCGTCGGAATTTGAGGACTTGGCATCAACGTATGAGGCAAGCCCGGGAACATCCTCCCACCTTCTCTCAAATTCCTCATGATCAGGCCTGTACGCAACTGCCATGGGATTCGGATTTCCTGGAACCACCCGGCGGCTTATCCATTTGTCCCCTATCTGTGCTACTATATGGACGGTCTTGGACAGGTCATCCACCTCTAGATAATTTCCGTCCAGCAGCATTATGCAGTCATGCTCTGACAAGATGTGCCACCTCCCTGTATTTTTTTACGATAACTTCTGCAGCATCTACTTCCCTGCGCTCCCCGCAGGTTGTGCGCATGAGCTCCGCATAGGTCTCCCCGGCACAGCGCCGGCGGGCCTTTTGTTTTAATAATTTAATGGCTTGCAGGGTCCTGCCACCGGGGCCGAAGCCCCACTTGGCAAATCCCATACTATCTTTTAGTTCCATGCATTTTCTAACACCCTCCCCTCTCATATAACCATGCCATATCCTTGCTCTGGTAAGTCTGCGGGCAGTTTCACTGCACTGTTAAGTACGAGTGTTTTCGTGCCTGTGGATAATGTTCTCTAATGACGGCTCTGGCTCTGTTAGGTTGAGGTGGCATGGCCCAAAAAGTGTTGAGCCGTGGACATGAAATATTTTCTGGTGCCTGACAATATTTAAGGAGACTTGACCATGTCCCTAATGCTTAACAAAAATATGGCCGTACCTGTAACTTAAGAGTACGGTTATTCGGTTTTAGGATTTTTGAATACACAATCCATACAAAATTTACCTGCTTCTGGAGAATATTTGTCTGATTCTGCCATACGCTCGCTATCTAGCGGCGCACCACAATCTTCGCACGTATACATAGAATATACAATGTCTAGTGATTATTTATACCATGTTTTATGGTTGCTCTGGTAAGTCTCCGAGTGGTTTTCATCCCGACAAGGATCAGGCTCGCACATCCGGCTCACTTGTAATCTGTACGGGGGATTCCAAAGACATGGTTCCGCAGAGAACTGTAAGGCGTGATAAACGGAATCCTGAGTGGACATGGTTTTCTCCGGATACCCGGGGACGACGGCTGCTGTACACAGAACGTGCTCGCAGACTCCACACAAGGACGGTATGCCCACATCTGCGAGCGATCATTCTTTTCTTCAAACACGCCTCCTTTAAGAGAATATTACCCACAGGCATGGAAAACACCCGAACTTAGCAGTGCAGTAAAACCACCCGGAGACTTACCAGAGTCCATATCCTGACTCTGTTCAAAACCGCGGATCTTCTCTTGAATATGGCCAAAGCGCGGATCTATCCGCCCCTCCGGCTCACTGTCCAGAATCGTGACCAAAATCAGCCTCTCCTGACCGACTGCATGAGGCAAGCATGACGACATCTAAATCCCAAGGCTCGGCCACTCACTGGGCCGTTCTTGGCGGGGTAACGCTGGGACCGGCGTCAGGCCCCCTGTCTTCGGCCGTATAGAGTACCAATTTGGGAGATTCCCCAGACATTCGATCGGCTCTGTTAAGTTACGGGGACATGACCCAAAAAATGTCAGGAGCCGGGGACATCATGGCGTGCTTTACAACACTGCTGCACCAACCAGGCCCAGCACATGGGATGTCCATTATGCCGTGTAATAGAGGTGGCGTGCGGGGTTCCTCGTACGCGAGGACGTAGCCAACAGACACTCCAGGCCCGCAACGCCGTCTTCCTGGCTTCCGGGTCGCTATGGAACGGTCCATTCCGTGCTGCACTTCCCGGCCTTGACAGCATAGAGGGTCGTATTCTATGGAAATAAAAATGTGATGGGGGGTGATTTCAGGACCAACACACAGCCTGGGGGACTTCCTGCCCCGTCGTATCTGGCTATACGGTGTTAAAGCCGTAGAATGGAACGCCTCCTATTCGATCTTTCAGGTCTGGAATGATCGTACCGACATCTATCGATATACAAAAAGATGATAATTGTGGAATTTAGATCAAGCCGCTTCCCTTCAAAATATCGCGCATTTCCCCATACTCTTTACACCACTCTAGGTAAATTTGCCATCGCGGGGATGCTCCTTAAAGTCGGGGGCAGTTAGGGATCGGCGACAGATTTTTTTATACACGAATAGCGTCTCCTTCGCCGACATTCCTCGATGAGTTTTTTATTCGCGGCCAACATGGCCTCCATGTGAGGATCCACGCCGTCGTCTGGGAACGCCTTATTCAGGATGTCAAGATCCTCTTTGTCTGTCACGCCTTGTTACTCTCCATGGTTATTTTTACACCTAGTGGCTTAATCTGCCTTTTCAGGGCATTTATGACTTCAGACCACGCCTTTGCCGGGATATAAACGCCCTTTTGATGGAAGGAATGCGCCCCCGCCGATAGTGCCTTTCCCGGATCCGGAGTTTAGGTGCCATCATGCTTGCCTCGGGCAGTCGGTCCGGAGGGACCGGCATTTGTCCGCGATTCTGCAGTGAGTTGGAATCGGCCAGAGGGCTGATTTTGACCGCGATTCTGCACAGTTGACCGGTGGAGCCGGACAGATCCGCACTTTGAACTAATTTAAGAGAAGATCCGCGGTTTTGGAGAGCCCATATCCTCTACATTTCCAGGTCCTGAATAGATTCCGGATATCGGGGGTTATTACCTTGTCCTCATAATCGGATATTCTTGACGCAAAACCGGGCAAAGACAGGCCGGCCAGGCAGTTAGCCGGCGAACATCCTTTTGAACACTGCAGACTGCTGCCGGGGGCCGAATGCGATCACACTACGTCGAACCTCCGGCCGGGTGCCGACAAATCCGGGCGTGGCGCAAACACCTGCACCGTGCCCCGGATTATAGTTATAAATAGAAAATCCGGGTTGCCGGATCGATGATTGTAGACCTGCACCTCAAGGGGGGCCTTGTCATCGTGGTTGGTGCGGGGGCCGAGGGACAGAAGAAGGTAAAGTCGCTGCTCACCCAGGACTGCAAAATACTGGTGGTCAGCAGGGAGTTTGGGCCCCGGATGGAGGAGTACGCCCTGGACGGGCGGGTCAGGCTGCAGCAGTCGTCGCTGGAGGATGCCGGATTCCTGTCCGGGTACGCGCCGCGCGTGGTAATGGCGACAACGGACGACCGGGACCTGAACAGGGAGATAGTCAGCAAGGCCCGGGCGGCTGGATGCCTGGCGTATGCGTCAGACGACCCGGAATCGAGCGACTTTGCGCACCCGTCAGTAATCAACATAGAGGATACAGTACAGGTGGCAGTCTCGACAGGCGGCAGGAGCCCCGCGATGGCGCGCAAGATAAGGCAGGAGGCCGAGAGGATATTCAGGAGCACGATAAAGCGGGAGGACATACTCCAGATACGCCTGCAAGACAGCATGCGCGGCGAGGCAAAAAAGAGGATAGGCTCCCAGGAGGGGCGCAAAAAATACATGTACTCTATAATCAACGACGACCGTATAATGCAGCTGATACGAGACGACAGGCTTGACATGGCCAGGGAGAGGGCGGCAGTCATGCTGGACGGGTGGCGATGATCCCGGGCCTGATAAACGCGCGCGTGACCTTCCACAACTCGCCGGTCCACGCGCTCGAGCGGTTCACCTTCAGGGATGTAGGCGCCGCGCTCGAGGGCTTCCGGGCGGGCTCGGGCCTAGACGAATGCGTGATAGTGCAGACGTGCAACCGCGTCGAGCTCTTTGGCGCCTCGGCGAGCCCCGACATGGGCAGCATAAGGCGCACGTGGGCGTCGCTTGCCGGCATAGATGAATCCCTGTTCGGGGGGCACCTGGAGTCATCCGGCGGCGGCGAGGTGCTCGAGCACCTGCTCCGCCTGACGTCCGGCCTTGACTCTATGGTGGTGGGAGAGGAGCAGATACTAGGCCAGGTCAAAAACGCCATCACATCCGCCCGCACGTCGGGCGCGTCGGGCAGGCGGCTCAACACGCTATTCGACCGGGCCATACGCTCGGGGACCCGCATAAGGAACTCGACGGGGATAGGCAGCGGCGGCGTCTCGGTAGGCTCGATGGCAGTCAGGCTGGTAGAGGAGAACATGGACGACCTGCACTCGAGGAGCATACTGTTAATCGGCACGGGGGAGGTCTCCACCCTTGTGGCAAAGTCGCTCGGCAAGAGGGGGTACGACTTTTCCGTGGCCAGCAGGACGCTGCAGCGCTCGCAGGCGTTCTGCTCGGCGATGGGCGGCAGCCCCGTGCTCTTCGAGGATGTGCTCGACGGCTTTGGCGGGTACGATGTATTGTTTGTGGCCACGGGGGCGCCGTACTTTTTAGTCACATACGACAAGATATCGGAGGTGCTGGAATCCCGCGGCGGCATGATGATCCTCGACCTGTCGAACCCGCGGACCGTCGACGAAAAGGTGGCCACGCTCGGCGGGATAAAACTGATGAACCTCGACCAGATAGCCGAGATGGTGTCCAAGAACATGCGGAACAGGATGAGCAGCGTCGGCAAGGTCGAGCAGATGATAAGCGGCGAGGTCCCGGTCATGGAGGCAGCGATGAACAGGCTCGATGCCGAGCCCATAGCGGAGGCGGCCTTCAAGGAGGCCGACGCGCTCCGCAGGCGCGAGCTTGCAAAGGCCCTGCAGATGCTCGGAAACATAGGCGGGAATGACGCGAAAGTGATAGACGACCTGACCCGGGCGTTGGTAGAGAGCATCATGTCTGCTCCCATGAACAACCTCCGGCGCGCCTCCGAAGAGGGCGACGCGGACGTAGTAGATGCTGCAGCCCGGCTCTTTGACTACCGGCGGCCCGGCTAGGATTATATTTGAAGGAGGGGCTTGCAGGCGCATGACTTTTCCTGCCGTGCGCCTCCGGAGGCTCAGGCGGTCAGAGGGCATGCGGGCGCTGGTCCGCGAGACGTCGGTATCCGTAGACGACCTCATCTGCCCTGTATTCGTGCAGGAATCCGGGGAGCAGAGCAGCGTCGGCTCGATGCCCGGCATGGAGAGGCTGCCGCTATCGGGCCTGGCTGCCGAAATTGAGAGGATATCGGCCCTGGGTATACGTGCCGTGATGCTCTTTGGGATACCCGAGAACAAGGATGACGAGGGTTCTGCCGCCTCCCAGCGGGACGGGATTGTCCAAAAGGCGATACCTGCCGTCCGTGACGCATGCAAGGACATGGTGATAATGGCCGACGCCTGCCTCTGCCACTATACCACGTCGGGCCACTGCGGGCTGGTCCGGGACGGGATTGTCGACAACGATTCCAGCCTGGCCGCGCTGTCCAGGATTGCGGTGAGCCTGGCGGGCGCGGGGGCGGACGTGATCTCGCCGTCGGCCATGATGGACGGGCAGGTGGCCGCGATAAGGTCCGCGCTGGATTCTGCGGGGCACAGTGGCGTCTCCACAATGCCCCATTCTGCAAAGCACAGCTCGGCGTTCTATGCGCCGTTTCGCGACGCGGCGGACTGTGCGCCAAAGTTCGGGGACAGGAGGACGTACCAGACGCCGTATACGGGCTCGCGCGAGCCGATAAGGGAGGTGGCAGCAGACATCGAGGAGGGCGCCGATATAGTAATGATAAAGCCGGCGCTTGCATACCTTGACCTCATAGCTGAGACTAGGAGGCGCTTTGACGTCCCGGTTGCGGCATACAGCGTCTCGGGGGAGTATGCGCTGGTCAAGGCGGCATCCATGCAGGGCTGGATGAGGGAAGAAGACATGGTCCGCGAGATACTCCACTCGATAAAGAGGGCGGGCGCCGACATGATAGTTACATACTTTGCAAAGTTAGCGGCAGGCATGATCCAAAATGAGGGACGACGATCGATTTGAGATCGAGCGCGCATTTGACCTGCTGCCGCACGTGGCAGGGGCCAGCTGGGCCTCGGTCTGGTTCAGATTAAACGGAAACAAGCGCCCGTCTGCCGAAGAGTTCCGGGCCAAGGTTGCAGAATACATGGCCCTGCTTGAGCCACTTTACTCTGCCTACGGTGATACAGAAGAGTTTGCCGAGATGAACAAGTACATCCGGGGCCGCTCCGGGGCAGAGGCCAAGAGGGTAATAGCTGGCGAGAACGGCGAGATAGAAAAAAGATACAAAAGGTACATCGACTACGGCTAGAGCCTCCAGAGCTTGGGCCTTGTAAAGCCTATCCTTTTCTTGGTTATGAGCAGCTTCCAGTTTATGCATGCGAAGAGCACCACCAGGGCCACCCCCATGCCGTCGGCCACCAGTATGCCCACCAGCCTGTCCTCGAAGAGATCCAGCAGGGGAAGCAGCACCACTTCTGCCACGGATATCATGACATAATATGAGATCGCCCTGCCCGCCCAGAAGCCGGCGTATAACGCGGCCCCGCGGGCCTTCATCAGGCCGTATGCGACAAAGAGCATGTTGCTCGGCAGAGGTGTAGACGCAAAGAGAAACGAGGCCAGGGCGTACCCGTACCTTTTTTTGCCGAGGTATCCGCCTATCGCGTCAAGGTTGGCCTCCTGTTCTGGGCCCGCGAACCTCCTGAACAGCCCGCTTGTCTGCTTGAGGACGAGCCTGCCTATGGTCGCCGCGGTGGCGCCCACCAGCGCCAGCGCCAGCGGGTCGAGCGTCGGGTCCACTGCGTAAAATGACGACAGGATGATCCACGTGGGCGGCACAAGAATCGGGACGGCGTTGAGCGCTACTAGCACCGGGAATATCCCTAGGTATGAGAGCTCTGCCACCACCTCGATAAGATCGGCCATACCGGTTCCTTTGGTGCCATTCACTTGTAAACCCTTGCGGTGGAATATATCCCGGGGCGGATAAGCTGCAAATATCGCAGGTTTTATGCCCAAAAGATCAACTTGTATACAATAATGGATCAATCGTACAACATCTTTATAAGTAAAAATCACTTATTCTAATCATGTCCGAATCTTGGAAGTGCTACCGCTGTGATCTGGTGTTCCAGAACCAGACCCACGCCATCATGCACAAGGAGATCTCGAAGCATTCGGTATCCAAGATAAAGCAGGTCGCGGCATAGCGGAGCCGGTGCCTCTGGTGCAGGAGGTGGGATTTGAACCCACGAACCCCTGGGGGAAAGGATCACCCACCGTGATCTTGAGTCCTTCTCGGTTGACCGGGCTTCGATACCCCTGCAGATGGTTCAGCGGGGGCGCGTTATTTGTCGATTGCGCTTTGGCGGCCTGTACGGTGCAAAAAAAAACTTTATAATTGCCCGGTTTATACGCCACTCCATGAGCTTCACAAACACCGAAGATGCCAAGAACATGAGGAGCGACGTGAACATCGAGGGCGAGATCGTCAACAAGGGCGAGACGCGGACCGTAAACAAGAGGTCCGGCGGAACCATCGATGTCTGCGATGCCTACCTGAAGGACGACCGTGGCGAGATAAAACTCACGCTCTGGGCCGAGGACATAAACCTGGTCAAGAACGGCGACAGAGTAAAGATCACCAAGGGGTACACCAACACCTTCAAGGGCGAGGTCTCTCTTGGAAAGGGCAAATTCGGGCAGATCGAGGTCATTAACTCCTAAGACCCACGCTTGACCTATTACAGTCGGCCAGAGTCATCATTTTTGCCGCGGCGTACATCACTGACTGCGTGATCTGTTCCAGTCGACCAGGGTGATTATTCCCCCTGATGCAGCGGATATGATGCCGATCATCAGCAGCGTTCCCGCCACTGCCAGGGGCAGCAGCACGGTCAGCAGGGGCGAGTCCGGGTTGTTTAGCGCCTCCGAGTTCTCTGGATCGTCGACGAACATCATAACTACTGCCGCAGGTCGCCCCCCTGTGTTCTCTACATGAAAGTCCGCGGCGCCTGTGTCTGGCGCCAGGACGCTAAAGTGTACGGGCCCCGATATTCTGTGGGATCCGAGCTCCTCTCCCCCCGCTATAACTGAGACTGTAAAGACATCCCCGCTTCGGTGCTCCGGCACCTGCAGGCCCCACATGACAGTCACCCCGGGATCGGACGGCGTGTGGCTGAACGTGTTTGCCTCGCCGGGATACAGCAGCACCTCGCCTGATACCTCGGTGAATATTCCCTCGAGCAGGTCGTCGACGGGCAGCTGGTTGTTTACTATCGGGCCCGCGTCGGGGATGAAATAGAGCACGGTTGCAAGCGATGCTGCCGCCACCACGGCACCGGCGAGCATGACGACGGGACCTCTCTTTCTCATGGTCCTGCTCCGCGGCACTTTCTGGCGGGACCTGGCTTTGCATCTGCGCGCATTTCAGGTGCGCGCGAAACCTGATCATATTAACCATGAGCCGTGCGGGTGCCCGTCCCCCTGCAGGCCCCGCTTTTGCTATCGGATGCGCGCAGGACCGGAGAGCCGCCTGCCGTCATGCACCTGCGCTGATCCATGGCATGACGGGGGGACTGGCAGATGCCGGGACGTGATGCCGTGTACACATGCAGATAGGGGGGCGGCCCTGTCCCGGGTGCCCCCGAACCCGCTCTTCGGAGGCCGGCATCCCGGGCTCTGCCATGCGAGGCCGCGGCTTTCCGCGGCCCGGCAGATCATTGGAATTGCGGCATGGGCCGTGCGGCATGCCGCACATCTTCCACAGGGAAGCGCGCGCCCTGCAGCGCCGCCTTGTACCTTAACAAAAACATATGCGCTCCCGTCGCATGTGATCAGTGTTAAGCGGCAGGTGCCGTATCGGCCCCTCCATCGCAGTTCTTTCCGTAGCGCACCCACGCTCCCGTGCTCCCGCCCGTTGGGAAGGCGGCCCGCCCCGTCCACGCCGCACACGGCCGCCGTCTGCTTGATCATCTCTTGAACTATCCCCACTTTACGGCATCTGGCAAGTACTGCATCTCCCTGGAGCTGATCTTCGGGCCCGACAGGCCAGGGGCGGCATGTAAGCAATCATCCTGCCGCACAGTCCAAGGCAGCCGATGCAGCAGGGACGGCTTCCTGTCCGTCTTCCTGCACTATGCGGGCGGCCCGGCTTTCTGCCTGGTTTTTTCTCCGGCTTTTTGCACCACGGCTTGCAGGGCCGCCGGTACAGGGGCGGTATACCCGTCGTATTTTTGCGGCTCCCCGCGGGATGCATTACCTGCGGCAACAGCCGCGGCTCCTGCGCCAAAGGCCAGATACCCGGCCCCGCGGGCATCCACGTTGCAGCGCGCCTCCCGGCCTGCCGTCAGAGGCCGCGCTCTCCGTCCTGCCCGCCATGCCGGGAGTCCGCACCGGCAGGCTTGTCTGTCGTGCCCGCGGGTTTCCCGGGGGGCTGCCGGACGGGGCTTGGACAAAGTGCGCGCATCACAGATCATCCCCGCCTCCAGGCGCGCCATGCAGACTACTCGGCCCCGGCGCCTGCTTTTTTCCAGCCCCCCATACCCGGCTGTGCAGCATGCGCCCAAAACCCCATAATGTGGATACACTCCTGCACATCAGCGCCCTACCAGAGTCCACGCAGGCATGGCGATCTAACTGGATCCCTTGGTCTGGGGACGGTCATCTTGTGCCTAGCCTAAGCGCACCCCCATGCAGAGGGGGGCTTTGTGCGATCACAATGCATGGATCTACCTGCAGGGTGCGATCAAATCCATGCGTGATATGAATACGCACGCCGGGCGGTTAGAAATAGTTATTAATCTGAATATATGCGCGGGATCAATGTCAACATACAGAATGGCAACATGCGGGATAGGCACCGCACTCGCGGCAGTCCTTACCCTGATGATGGTGCCATCCGGCGCTTCGATCACCGACGACGGTCCCACAATGTACGGGATGGCCGAGGTTACGTTCAGGGACGCCAACGGAGACGTGCTCTCATACAATACCCTCCACAACGCCATAACCAATGACGGCGAACGGGCCATTTTGAACGCGATATTCCTGAACCAGATTATGGATCCTCCTGTAGTGATATGCATGAGTGATGTGGATTCTGGGGATGACGCAGCAAGGGAACTAGCAAACAAAACGTTCAGCCATTCACCCGCGTTTGCTTCACTTGCGAACGTTACTGGTATGGAGATACCAGATCCACTCTTCAGGCCGATATTCGAGGTTGAAGTGATAAACATATCCACTCCACGTGAGATGACCGTGGTTGATAGTCTAGTGGTTAATAATACAGAGTTCGTGACTACTGAAGAAACGATCGTGCCTGCTGGTACCGTGGTTATAATTAACGATAGAGAGGTCACACTTGATGTCAGAACGACTCTGAATGCTGGTAGAACTGTTCTTAGTGTTCCTACTTCAGGATTACCCGGTGTACAAAACGTCACTTTCAATGGCCCTGTTGATCAACCCGGCTTCTCCCTTGAAGCTGATGATGTATTCTTCTACGTTATTGAACTGCCAGATTTTCCACCACTGCCAGTGGGTACTAATATGCCCCCGAACTCTTTCAACATAAGTAATGTTACTGACATCTTTGATAGGTATGAATTAGCACCCAATACAGAAAACAGGACTGCTGATTTTGATGGTAACGGCATGATTGATGAAGGCGAATGGGAAGTAATCTTTATTCCACCGGTGAGTTCTACCGCCCCCTGCATGGTTTCACCTTCTCCAAATAGTACCGTTTTGGTCACCGAGAACTTTCTAATCGATGGTGCACTTGTAAGCAGGGGCGACATACCAAATCTAGACAACATCGTAGAGGTGATACCCGGTCCAATCAATAATACTTTTTTCAATGGTAGTCATTTTCTAATAAACCAATCAATACCTGTAAACACCACCATATCGGTGATACCCAGCTCGGTAGTGAATATTACCCTCAACGAGGAGAACAGTACTGCGGTAATATCGGCCAACTTTACCACAACCAGATCCATTGAATACTCGATAGATGCAGGTGGCTTTGTCACTACCCCCGCCAATTTTGCACCGGATCAACCGCTCAACAGCATGTTGATATGCTCACTCGATCCGATATATGACAACCGCGCCATTTTTCCCACTCCTATCACAACATTTCCAGACTGTGATCTAGCAGCGGGCGAAGATGGCTTTTTGTTCTCTATAATCGACCTTGACGGCCAGATGGCTGGCCCGGATGACAGGGTGGAAGTAACGTACACACTCGACATCTCATCTGATAATAGCTGATATATCCAGTATTTTTCGATCTTTTTTATCCTGCTGCTCATGCAGCGCACGGATCCGGCCGCGCCCAACCGGAGTATCGCGCACGGCAGCAGGCCAGGTTGGGACCGGGGTATATCGCGGGGCATGATGCCCGTATACATGGAAGAGGCGCCATACAGGGCATGGCGCCGGTGAGGGAGCGGGCGTGAAGGATTAATAATAAACGCGGTCCCCCCGCAGGCGATGGAGTTCCACCCGTCGCAGGTGCCGGTTGCAAAGACGTTTGAGATAGGCGACGTAGAGTCTGCCGCCCTGGCGGCAGAAGAAATGGTGGAGATGGGCTTTGAGGGCAGAAAGGACGGCTTCAAGGTGCTGATGCCAAAGGAGAAGAGGCTCGCCAAGAGGATAGGATACGCGGTAACCACCGGCGTGACCGCGGGGCTGGGCCGGACGGGGCAGAAGCGCGACATACGCTACTGGACGTACCACGAGGACGACGAGCACTATGCGATAGTGCTGGTGGGCGCGGGCGTCTTCAACGAGCTAGGACTTTGAACGGAGCACAGAGCGCAGGCCCGTCTTGCCCCCGACGGCCCCCGCCAGCAGCGCGCCAAGCAGGGCCCCGCCTACCACGTCTGCTGGAAAGTGCTCTACAAGGTAGACCCTGCTCAGCCCCATCAGGGCGGGATATAGCAGCAGAAAATAGCACCCCCTTGGGAACCTCTCGGATAAGGCAAAGCCGAGCACGACTGCAAAGACCATGGCGCGGCTGACATGCCCCGACGGGTAAGACGCGTTGAAGCCGCCGTCGCAGAACAGCGAGAATGTATCAGGGCTGAGGTCTATTATGAACGGGCTACCGGCAAACTCAAGATCCGGCCTCTCCCGGTTCACGCCGCACTTTACATAGCCCGTGACCAGCGTGCTGAGCACCAGCAGGATCAAGAGCGCGATGCCTATCCTCCTGGTCCGCCTGATTATGATCAGCACTATGGTAAAGACTAGCATGTAGAATACGTCCCCCACCTCGGTGACCGAGCTCATGAACAGGTCCAGCACTATATTCCCCGAGGATTCATGCGCGAACCCGGATGCGGCCAGGTCGATGCCTTCAGTGGCCCCTACAAAGACCAGCAGGGAGACTGCCAGGAAGGCCGCCACCAGCAGCACAAAGGGCCTCGATCTTATGTCAAATATCCACGCCTGCAAGCCATACCGGGTGGGCGCCTGCGGATATTTGGATTAAGCGGCCCGCATCAGACGTCGAGGTATATGCCGTCGTCCCTCTCTTCGACCTTGAACGTCTCCAGTTTGATGTCCTTGAGATAGTCGAGCAGCTCGCCCGTCTTGTAGTTGTAGTGCCAAAAGTGGTGGGGGCACTCGATCACATCGCCCTCTATCTTGCCTGCCGTGATGGGCTTTTCCTGATGCACGCACATGGCGTCCACTGCATACCAGCCCCCGTTGTTGATCACGGTGATCCTCTTGCCGTTGACCCTGAAATCCGAGCTCTTGCCGCTCTTTATTGATCCCTTGGCGGCGACCCTCTTCCATGCCATGGCCCCACGGATGTGCTTGATACTTATGTACATTCGCATCTCCCCCGGCGTCCCGGGTAAAATGTGGGAAAGCCGCAGAATCCGCCCCTTGAGGGGCCCGGTGCCGGGGTTCCCCTTGACAGAGTTTTAATACCGAGCATCGGGGCCGTCTGCATGGCGCCCCCGAAATACAAGGTAAAAGACATCCGGCTGGCCAAAAAGGGCCAGGCCTCCTACGAGTGGGCCCGGGATCACATGGAGATACTAGACAGCACGCTCGGCAGGCTCAAGCGGTCCATGCCTCTAAAGGGCGTCACGCTAGGCTTTTGCCTGCATATAACAAAGGAGACGGCAGTGTTATTGATCGGCGCAAAGGAGCTTGGCGCCAGGGTTGCAGCTTGCAGCGGCAACCCGCTGACCACCCAGGATGATGTGGCCGCATTTCTTGCATCCCGGGGAATACACATCTACGCATGGGCAGGCCAGAACCCAAAGGAATACGACTGGTGCATAGACCAGGTCCTATCTCACGGGCCGTCCGTGATAACAGATGACGGCGCGGACATGAATGTCAAGGCCCACTTTGACGGCCGGTTCTCGAAAATGCCGATACTCGGCTCCACCGAGGAGACCACCGCCGGCATCAACAGGATCCGCGCAATGGAAAAGCAGGGCAGACTCAGGTATCCGGTAATAGCCGTAAACGACGCGGATACAAAGCACATGTTTGACAACAGGTACGGGACCGGCCAGAGCACGATAGACGGATACCTGCGCTCGATGAACCTGCTGCTCGCCTCCAAGAGGGTCGTAGTTGCAGGATACGGATGGGTGGGCAAGGGCGTGGCCGCCCGCTGCCGCGGCATGGGCTCGCGCGTTATGGTGACAGAGGTAAACCCGGTAAGGGCGCTCGAGGCGCACATGGAGGGCTACGAGGTTGTCCCCATGTCCCGGGCAGCCCCCGCCGGCGACATCTTCATAACGTGCACAGGGATGACCGGGATAATACGAAAAGAGCACATCGACAAGATGAAGGACGGTGCGGTGATGGGCAACGTGGGCCACTTTGACGTGGAGATTGACACAAAGTACCTGCTCAAAAAGTCGCGCTCGGTGCGGGAGATAAGGCCGAATCTTGACGAATGCGTGCTGAAAAACGGCAGGCGCGTATACCTTGTGGGCAAGGGCTGGCTTGCAAACCTTGTAGCCGCAGAGGGGCACCCGCCGGAGGTGATGGCGCAGTCGTTCTCCAACCAGATACTCGCCATACTGCACATACTGAACCACCACAAAAAAATGGAGAACAGGCTGATCCCCGTGCCTGTAGAGATAGACCAGAGCATAGCGCGCGACGCGCTTGCCGCCATGGGAATCAGGATAGACAGGCTCAACGCCGAGCAGGCCAAGTACGGCGACAGCTGGTAGGGCCGGCGAAACTTCTTAACCCCGCAGGGGCCGACGCGCCGCATGAGGGACAGGGCTATAATCACAAGCGCCCTGCCCTATGCCAACGGCGAGATCCATCTCGGGCACATAGCGTCGACATACCTGCCGGCGGACGTCACCACAAGATTCCTGCGGCTCAAGGGGGTAGAGGCGTACTATATCTGCGCGTCTGACGACTACGGCACCCCGATACTTATCCAGTCGGAAAAAGAGGGCAAGACGCCCGAGGAATATGTGGAGCACTGGAACAGGCGCGACCGCGAGGACTTTGAGGCACTGGGAATATCGTTTGACTTTTTCTCGAGGACCAGCTCGCCTGCCAATACAGAGTTTGTCCAGCACGTCTTTACCGTATTGAACGAGGGGGGCCACATATACGAGGATGAGGTGGTGCAGTTCTATTGCGAGAACGATTCAAAGTTCCTGCCGGACAGGTACGTGCGCGGGACGTGCCCGCACTGTAAAGCGGCAGAGCAGTACTCGGATTTGTGCGAGAGCTGCGGCAGGGTGCCCGAAGAGATAGCCGACCCGCACTGCGCCATCTGCGGGAATACGCCCGTCAAGAGGAGCTCCCGGCACTATTTCTTCAGGCTGGGGGGGTTCTCCGGCAGGCTCTCCGAGTGGCTCGAGGGGAACACCAACCTGCAGGAGGATGTCAAAAAGTACGTCCAGAACTGGATAAAGTCGGGGCTCTCCGACTGGGATATAACGCGGGACATACCGTGGGGCGTCCCCATACCGCTAGATGGGGCGGCAGGCAAGGTATTCTACGGGTGGTTTGACAACCATCTGGCGTACATATCTGCAGCATCAGAATTCTTGGGCAAAAGGGGGATAGACGCAAAAGAGTTCTGGAACTCGGCCGACATATACCATTTCATAGGAAAGGATATCGTATACCACCACTACCTGTTCCTGCCCGCCATCCGGCTGGGCACAGGCGAGTACAAGCTGCCCGACTACATCCCAACCAGGGGGCACCTCACCCTTGAATCAAAAAAGATATCAAAGAGCAGGAACTGGTATATCGGCCTGCGCGAGTTTCTCGGCGAGTACCCTGCCGACTATCTGCGGTTCTATCTAGCCTACATAAACCCGTACGCGCAAGACGACCTCAACTTTGACTGGGGCGACTTTGCGGCAAGGATAAACTCTGAGCTGATAGGAAACGTGGGAAACTTTGTCAACAGGGCGCTCGGATTTGCAGCAAAGCGCTTTGACGGCATGGTGCCCGAGCCCGACACTGTGGGAAAGACAGACAAGGAGGCCGAAGCGCGGATTACCGTTCTCTCAGAGGAGCTTGG